>CAZIZA010000110.1:0-11427 GCA_964543555.1 uncultured Pseudomonas sp. | reverse complement strand
AGCTGAGCTATAGCCCCATCTCGAGGACGGGGCGCATGTTAAGAGCGCCCCGATTCGCTGTCAACTCTATTTTTCCTGCCAACCAAAAGTTTTTACCACTAGAACAATTACTTAGGGATGTTCATGAAAAACCATCAGGTTACACAGCCTTGCAGGCGACCAGCAGATGACTCACAGCACCTGCAGGTTTGCCTGCACGGAAGTCAGTGCCCAGCAAGCTGAATCCGGGCAGACGGTTATCGATATCTGCGTCGCCCCGTGGCCTCGAGTGCCAGCAAGCGCATATCCGCTTCAGCCAGCGACGCCATGCGCTCGCCTTTGTCCAGGCGCTTCCAACCTTTGATTTCTTCTCGACGACGGCCACAGCCAAGGCAGATGTCCTTGTCGAACGCGCAGACCTTGATGCACGGATTCTTGCTCACTGTACCTCCTGAACCGCTGTCAATCGGGCAGGGGCAAGCTTAAAGGCCGAACGGCAAACCGTGAGATTGAAGTATTCGATAAAAGGCTTAAACGCATTCAATGCAACGGCTGATCGCCTTCGAGGTCGGCCATGTCGTCTTCGCGAACATCCTCTACCTCACCCTCCTCCACCGGGCGCAAGTCATCGAAGTCGGTCTTGAGCCCCTGCTCCATGTCGTCCAACTCGGCCAGCAGGCTGCGGAAGCTCGTCTCCTCACGCGGCTCGGCTGCTTCGCCGTCCTGCTGCAAAGCCAGGTCAGCGCGCGCCTGCAAGTCTGACGGCACTTCGGCGTCGTCATCCAGCGCCAGCTCGGGCTCTGCCTCGAGCTCGCGCAGGGCTGCGAGCGGCGGCAGCTCATCGAGGCTCTTGAGGTTGAAGTGATCGAGAAAACCTTTGGTGGTGGCGAACATTGCCGGGCGCCCCGGCACATCACGATAGCCCACCACGCGAATCCACTCACGTTCGAGCAGGGTTTTGGTGATGTTGCTGTTGACCGCTACGCCGCGCACATCCTCGATTTCACCGCGCGTAATCGGCTGGCGATAGGCGATCAGCGCCAGCGTCTCCAGCAGGGCACGGGAATAACGCTGCGGACGCTCCTCCCAGAGCCGCCCCACCCAGGGGGCGAAACGCTCACGCACCTGCAGGCGGTAACCCGAAGCCACCTCCTTCAACTCGAAGGCGCGCCCCTCGCAGGACTGGCGAAGCACCTCCAACGCTGCCTTGAACTGCTCAGGCTCAGGCCGCTCGCCCTCTTCGAAGAGTTCAAAGAGACGCTCGAGCGACTGCGCCTTGCCGGACGCCAGCAGAAAGGCTTCCAGCAATTGCGCCAGGTCTTTGGGGTCATTCAGGTTCATTCAGCACGCGCTCGGACATGGATAACGGCGAAGGGCTCATTCTGCACCAGCTCGACCAGGGATTCCTTGATCAATTCGAGCACCGCCATGAATGTCACCACCACACCAAGCCGCCCCTCTTCGGCAGTGAACAGCTCAACGAACGGTACAAACGCCCCACCTTTAAGACGCTCCAGCACTTCACTCATGCGCTCGCGGGTGGACAAGGCCTCCCGCGTGATCTGGTGACTCTCGAACATATCGGCGCGGCGCAGCACCTCGGCCATCGACAGCAGTACCTCTTCCAGGCTGACATCCGGCAACAACTTGCGTGCACGCGCCTCGGGGGCATCCAGGCGGGGGACGGTCACATCACGCCCAACCCGAGGCAACTCGTCGATATTCTCGGCAGCAGCCTTGAAACGCTCGTACTCCTGCAAGCGACGGATTAGCTCCGCGCGCGGATCATCCTCTTCCTCTTCGGCTTCAGCCGAGCGCGGCAGCAGCATGCGCGACTTGATCTCGGCGAGCATGGCGGCCATCACCAGGTATTCGGCGGCCAGCTCCAGGCGCACCGAATGCATGAGCTCGACATAGCCCATGTACTGCTTGGTGATCTCAGCCACCGGAATATCGAGGATGTCGATGTTCTGCTTGCGAATCAGGTACAGCAGCAGGTCCAGTGGCCCTTCGAAGGCTTCAAGGAAGACCTCCAGCGCATCCGGGGGAATATACAGATCGAGCGGCAGCTCGGTGACCGCCTCGCCGTAGACGAGAGCGAACGGCAGTTCCTGCTGAGCGCCAGCCTGGCTGTCCGGGGTTGGCGTGACGGACTCAGTCATTGAGGGCGCTCCTTCAGCGGTAATTCAGGCCCATGGCCATGCGTACTTCGGCCAGGGTTGCACGCGCCTCGTCACGCGCATGCTCGGCACCTTCGGCGAGAATACTGCGCACCAGGTCCGGGCTGTCCTCGTAATCGATGGCGCGCTGCCGCAGCGGCGCCAGCTCAGCCTGCAGAGACGAACACAGGGCGCTCTTGCAGTCGAGGCAGCCAATCGACGCACGGCGACAGCCGTCAAGAACCCAGTGCAGTTGCTCGTCACTGGAGTGCAACTGGTGCAATGACCACACCGGACAGCGCTGCGGCTCACCCGCATCATCACGGTGTACACGCGCCGGATCCGTTGGCATGCGCCGCAGCTTTTCTTCGATCTCGACGTCGCTGTCGCGCAGGAAAACCGCATTGCCACTGGACTTGGCCATCTTGTGTCCATCCAGGCCAGGCACCCTTGAAAACGCGGAGATCATTGGCTGCGGTTCGGCCAGAATCATCTTGCCGCCACCCTCCAGATAGCCGTACAGACGCTCCTGATCACCCAGGGTAATGCTGGCCTGCTCCTTGAGCAGGGCGCGCGCGGTCTCGAGCGCCTGGGCATCGCCCTGCTCCTGGTAGGCCCTGCGCAGGTTGCTGTAGAGCTTGCCGACTTTTTTCCCCAGCTTGCCGATAGCAGCCTCGGCCTTGGCCTGGAAATCCGGCTCGCTGCCATACAGATGATTGAAGCGACGGGCTACTTCGCGGGCAAACTCGATGTGCGGCAACTGATCCGCACCGACCGGCACCTGGCCGGCTCGATACAGCAGGATGTCCGCAGCCTGCAGCAGCGGGTAACCCAGAAAACCGTAGGTGGAAAGATCCTTGCCGCTCAGACGCTCCTGCTGCTCCTTGTAGGACGGCACGCGCTCCAGCCAACTGAGCGGGCAGATCATCGACAGCAGCAGGTGCAACTCGGCATGCTCCGGCACGTGCGACTGCACGAACAGTGTCGCCGAGCTGGGGCTTACGCCTGCCGCCAGCCAATCCACCGCCATGTCCATGACATGCCGGGACAGCTGACCGGTTTCGGCGTAATCGGTGGTCAACGCATGCCAGTCGACGATGCAGAAGAAGCAGTCGTACTCATGCTGCAACCTGACCCAGCTCTTCAGCACGCCATGGTAGTGCCCAAGGTGCAGACGACCACTCGGGCGCATCCCTGACAGCACCCTGCGCTCGAAGTCGTTAAGGCTCAAACCGTTCCATCCAAAATCCAGACAAGGCCGCCGAGTATAGGGCAGCGACACCCGCAACGGAAAAGCGCTGCTCAGAGATCGCTGAACGGTGCCGGATCACCACAGCCAACGCGCAGGACCTCAGGGCTGTCATCCGCCAGGCTGACCACGGTGGAGGCCTCCAGCCCACCAAAACCACCGTCGATGATCAGATCCACCTGATGCTCGAGCACCTGGCGCATTTCATAAGGGTCGGACATCGGCAGCTCATCGCCCGGCATGATCAGGCTGACGCTCATCAGCGGCTCACCCAACTGCTCCAGCAAGGCCAGGGCAATGGGGTGGCTGGGCACGCGAATACCGATGGTACGGCGCTTGGGGTGCAACAGCATGCGCGGTACTTCGCGGGTGGCATTGAGAATGAAGGTGTAAGGACCGGGCGTGTGATTCTTCAGCAGGCGAAAGGCAGCGGTATCGACCTTGGCAAATAGCCCGATCTGCGACAGATCACGGCAAACCAGCGTGAAGTTGTGCTTGTCATCGAGCTGACGCAGGCGACGAATGCGCTCTACCGCGTTCTTGTCGCCGGTAGCGCAACCCAGCGCATAGGAGGAATCGGTCGGATAGACCACCACGCCGCCGCCACGAATGATTTCCACGGCCTGCTTGATCAGCCGCGCCTGCGGATTTTCCGGATGAATCTGGAAGAATTGACTCACGTTTGCTCCCTGCTCATGAAGTGACAGCGGATGGCTGTGCATGCTCGAAACGCTCCCAGAGCGCAGTCAGGTCATCGGGCAGCGGCCGATACATACCCAGCTCGGACCAGTCGCCCGGTGCGTGAAAATCACTGCCGACGCTGGCCATCAAACCAAACTCACGCGCCAGAATGGCAAGGCCACCGACCTGCTCGGCCGGCTGCATACCATTGACCACCTCCAGCGCGTGACCGCCGGCTGCCGCAAAGTCTGCCACCAGGCGCCGACGTTTGCTGCGTGTGAAATCATATTGCCAGGGGTGCGCCAGGCTGATCCAGGCTCGCGCCGCGCGCAAGGTGGCAACGGTTTCTTCCAGCATAGGCCAATGCTGCTTGACGTCACCCAGCTTGCCCGAGCCCAGCCACTTGCGAAACGCCTCGGCACGGTCGCGCACATGCCCGGCACGCACCAGAAACTCAGCGAAGTGCGGCCGCGCCGGCGCGTTACCGCTGTCGCCCAACTCCTGCTGCACAGCACGCGCACCGTCCAGAGCGCCGGGCATTCCCTTGGCCGCCAGGCGCCGGTCGATCTCCTCTGCCCGCTGCCAACGTCCGTGATGCAGAGCCTCGATGGCGGCACAAAGCGCAGGCGCATCGCGCTCGAAGGCATAGCCCAGGACATGGATGGTCGCACCACCCCAGGTGCAGGACAGCTCGATGCCGTTGACCAGTTTCACACCCAGGGTCGCTGCGGCCTGGCGCGCTTCGTCGAGCCCTTCCAGCGTATCGTGATCGGTCAGCGCCAGCATCCGCACCCCACGCTCATGGGCTCTGGCCACCAGTACAGCAGGGGCCAGGACACCATCGGAGGCAGTACTGTGGCAGTGCAGATCGACAATCATGGCGGCGCTTTCGTTGAGATTGATGTTTGTTATTATGCCTCACATCCACGCCAAGGCCTTTACCGCATGGCGCAAATGCCTCCTGCCCCTGCTTCGACCCCTATAAGGACTGAGATGCTCTACGCCATCATCGCCACCGACGTCGAAAATTCCCTGGAAAATCGCCTGGCCACCCGCCCCGCTCATCTCGCCCGCCTGGAGCAGTTGAAGCAGGAAGGCCGCCTGCTGCTGGCCGGCCCACACCCGGCCATCGACAGCAACGACCCAGGCCCGGCAGGCTTCAGCGGCAGCCTGGTGGTTGCCGAGTTCGACTCGCTGGAAGCCGCACAGAAATGGGCCGACGCCGACCCTTACCGCAAGGCTGGCGTGTATGCCAGCGTCTTGGTCAAACCGTTCAGGAAAGTGCTGCCCTGACCTAAAGACCTCAACGTCACTCTCGCCTCACAAGGAATCGCGATGCGCTCACTCCCACTGTCTCTGCTGGCCACTGTGATGCTGACCTGCGCCCTGGCTCAGGCTGAAGAAGAGACCGTTCAGCCAGCCCCTGCAGCGACTGCTGTCGACAACCAGAGCCAGGTGCTGCAACAGCGCCTTGAACAGAGCGAGCAGTTGCGCAACGAACAACAGGCCAGCAACGCCGTGCAACTGCAGCGCCTGCGCCAGGAAAACCAGCGTTTGCGCCTGCAGCTCAAGGAAAGCCAGGCGCAGGCACAACCGCGACTGCTCAGCCAAGAGCAGACCTGGTTTGCCCTGGGCGCAGCCCTGAGTCTGGTGTCCATGGTATGCGGCGCCCTGCTGCGCGGTCGGCGCAAAAGCCGTCGCGAGTGGATCAACTAAACGCCATGAATCGACTATTGCTGATCGACGACGATCAGGAACTCTGCGAACTGCTGACCCGCTGGCTGACCCAGGAAGGCTTTGAGGTCACAGCCTGCCATGAAGCAGGCAGTGCACGTCAGGCACTGGCCGCACTGCCTCCCGAAGCGGTGGTGCTCGATGTGATGCTACCGGACGGCAGCGGCCTGGAACTGCTTAAACAACTACGCGGCGAGCACCCGGAACTGCCTGTCCTGATGCTGTCCGCACGGGGCGAGCCGCTCGATCGCATCCTCGGCCTGGAGCTTGGCGCAGATGATTATCTGGCCAAGCCCTGCGATCCGCGCGAGCTGACCGCACGCCTGCGCGCCGTACTGCGCCGCAGCACGCCCGCACCCGCCACCAGCCAGCTGCAACTGGGCGACCTGAGTTTCAGCCCAAATCGCGGCGTGGTCAGCATCGGCGAACATGACATTCCCCTGACGCTTTCTGAAAGCCGCCTGCTGGAGGCCTTGCTGCATCAGCCGGGTGAGCCAGTCGACAAGCAGGCATTGGCGCAACTGGCTCTGGGCCGCAAGCTGACGCTCTACGACCGCAGCCTGGACATGCACGTCAGTAACCTGCGCAAGAAGCTCGGCCCGCATCCGGATGGTCGCCCACGCATTCTTGCGTTACGCAGCCGTGGCTATTACTACGCGCAGTGAGTTCGTCATGGCGCAGTGTCAATAACCCGCAACATCGCCTTTACCCAAGCTTTACCCACACCTGACTGCCCTTGACCTTGACCGCCGCATACTGAGCCCATCCGGTCGTTACCGGTTTCGAGACAAGGAGAATCACCATGCGCAAGACACTCACCGCCCTGCTGCTCGCCGTCACCCTGCCCACACTGGCTGTCGCCATGCCCATGAAAGACGGCGGCCCGCGCCATCATGAACGTGACCACGGCCTGTTCAAGGAGCTGAACCTGAGCAAGGAACAACGCACGGAGTTCCGCAAACTGATGGGCGAGCAGTTCAAGGCCCAGCGCGACATCACCCAGCGCTACCTGGACAAGCTGCCGGAAGCCGAGAAGCAGGCCATGAAGAAAGAACTGGACCAGGCCCGCGCCGACCAGCACAAGGCGCTGCGAGACCTGCTCAAGCCCGAGCAGCAGAAAGCCTTCGACGAGCACCAAAAGAAAATGGAAGCACGCCGCGCCGAAATGGCCGAATTCAAGGCCTGGAAGGCCGAGAAGGACAGCAAGACCAACTGATCCGTCATCCCCGACCCGCCGCCGCACTCGCTGAGTCCGGCGGCTTTTGCATGAGGCATCACCGTGCGTTCACTGTTTTGGCGCATTCTGGCGACATTCTGGCTGGCCATAGCCCTGGTAGCAGGCCTGTCGCTGCTGCTCGGGCGCGCCCTGAACCAGGACGCCTGGATTCTGAACCTGCACCCGGGGCTTGATGGTCTCGACAGCAAGTGGGTCAAACGCTACGAACAGCAAGGGCCGGCCGCTGCCCAGGCTTTTCTGGAACAACGCAAGCGCAAGTACCGCATCGATACCCAAGTGCTCGGAGAAAGCGGCCAGCAGTTGGGTAAAGGCACCTTCCCATCACGCGCGGCTGCCTTCGAAGCCCGCCATGGCGACGATCGCCGTCTGCCCTGGCGCCGCCTGACAGCCGAGTACACCAGCCCGGAAAGTGGCGAAAGCTATCTGTTCATCTATCGCATTCCACATCCGGAGCTGGCTGCCTGGCATCGCGGCAGCCTGTTCTGGCCGCTCAGCGCCATCGCCATCGCCCTGGTGGTACTCACCCTGTTCAGCCTGATGCTGACCCTGTCGATCACCCGCCCGCTCGATCGCCTGCGCAGCGCCGTACACGACCTCGGCCAGACCGCCTATCAGCAGAACACCCTTGCCCACCTGGCCAACAGAGGTGACGAACTGGGGCTGCTGGCCAAGGACTTCAACCGTATGGGTGAGCGCCTGCAAGGGCTGATTGGCAGTCAGCGTCAGCTACTACGTGATGTTTCCCACGAATTGCGCTCGCCCCTGGCGCGCCTGCGCATCGCCCTGGCGCTGGCCGAACGCGCGGATGTCGCCGAGCGGGAAAGACTCTGGCCGCGCCTCGGTCAGGAATGCGACCGACTGGAGGCCCTGATCAGCGAAATTCTCGCCCTCGCTCGCCTGGATGCCGACCCAGGCGCCGCACAGCCAGTCGACCTCGGGGCACTGCTCGGCAAACTGCAGGAATATGCCCACCTGACCGCCCCGCAACAGCAGCTGCACATCGATTTTGATCGAAATGCACGGCTGCAAGGTTGGCCAGACATGCTTGAACGCGCGCTGGACAACCTGCTACGCAACGCTCTTCGCTTCAGCCCGCCGGATCAACCCGTCCAGCTTAGCGTGCAACAACAGGGACATCGCCTGCTGCTCAGCGTCCGTGACCACGGCCCAGGCGTAGCCAGCGAACACCTGCAGAAGCTAGGCAAGCCATTTTTCCGCGCCCCCGGCCAAAGCGGCTCGGGGCATGGCCTTGGCCTGGCCATCGCGCGACGTGCGGCGCAGCGTCACGGCGGCGAACTGCTGCTGGCCAACCACCCCGAAGGTGGCTTCGTCGCCACGCTGAGTGTGCCGATCACGCCACAGACCGCCTGATCAGCCCTCCCAGGCGCTGACAAACTCATCGACGCTGACGTCCGGCGCACGGCGCAACTCGCGCTCCGGCGTACCGAGATAGAGATAGGCGATGATCTGCTCACCTGCTGCCAGCCCCAGACCTTTCGCCACATGAGCGTTATAGGCCATGTCACCGGTGCGCCAGACCGCACCGATACCCTGAGCATGCGCAGCCAGCAGCATGCCGTGCGCGGCACAACCGGCAGCGATCACCTGCTCGGACGCAGGGACCTTGGGGTGCGCCTGAACATGGGCAATCACCACCACCAGCAGCGGCGCCCGCAGCGGCATGCCACGCGCCTTGCTCAAGGCTTCAGCAGGTGCAAGAGCATCGGCGGCCTGCAGCGCTTCGGCGAACAACTCACCCATCCGCTCACGCGCAGCGCCTTCGATGGTCAGAAAACGCCACGGGCGCAGTTGTCCGTGATCCGGCGCACGCAAAGCGGCGCGGAACAGCACATCCCGCTGCGCCGCATTCGGAGCAGGCTCGACCAGGCGCGGAACGGAAACACGATTGAGCAGAGCGTCGAGGGCATCCATCAGCCACCTCCGAAAGACTAAAGAGGGCGCATTCTCAATGCAGCACGCGGCAACCTGCAAGCTCAGCAATGTGCGCAGGCCGGCATGCCAGCCGACAGAGACACGCCTTGCGGCGAAGCGCAGGCACAACGCAAAGCAAAGGACTCGCTCCAGGGCGTAATGCTGTTCGCTTGAGGCTGCACACGTTTGGCTCCCCTCTCTCATTTTTGGCGGCACGCCTGGTGGAGAGGGGCTGGGGAGAGGGCTGAAAACAGCGCAAACCTGCCCGTTTTCCCTCGCCGAACGCGGCCCCACCTAAGCCTCTCCCCAAAGGGGCTAGGGGACTGATCGCGTCTGACCATTTCTTATGTGAACAGCATTACGCTCCAGAGCGGGTGACGTACGCGAATGCTGCGAGCGGCGCATTACCCTGTGGGGCCGCCAATAGCCGCTGTCACGCGGGTACTGCCTTCCTCAGGCCACCCGGTCAGGCGATATCACCGGTTGCACGGGCGGCGTCAGCGGTGGCAGACCATGGGCCTTGCGCGCGTCGTCGCAACGCGGGTTGTGCACGCCATTCTCCCAGGACGCCTCGAACTCGCGGCAACTGCTCGAGCGCTGCTCGTACATGGTACAGCGCACGCCACAACCGACATCGCCGAGCAGTTGAGTACAGCGCGCCGGCTTGCTCTCGGTACCGCGCATGGCGACATAGTGCGGACTTATCTGGATGACCTGCTCGTCCGGCACGCTACCGCCTGCGGATTGGCACTCGCCCCAGAAGAAGGACACACGAAAAAACGCGCAGCAGGCGCCGCACGTCAGGCAGGGATTGGCTTCAGACATTTGAGGAAAACTCGGAAACCGGCGGACGCCAGTGACTGGCGGCTATTCTATGCTTGCCCATGCGCTTGTAAAGCCCCCACGCCAGCGGTTTACAGCCGCCCGCCCACAGGTAGAATGGCGCACTTTTACAACCCGCCAGAGCCCTCGCACATGGCCATGCCGACGCTGCGCATCATCGGTTTCATCATCGGCATATTTCTCATCACCCTGGCCATGAGCATGGTCATTCCCATGCTGACGCTGCTGATCTCCGGACACCCGGAAGATCTGTATGCCTTTACCTGGTCAAGCCTGATCACCCTGATCAGCGGCCTTGCCCTGGTGATGCCCGGCCGCCCGCAAAATGCCCAGTTGCGCCCACGCGACATGTACCTGCTGACCACCAGCAGCTGGATAGTGGTATGCGCTTTCGCCGCCCTTCCCATGATGCTGATCGCGCACATCAGCTACACCGATGCGGTCTTCGAGACCATGTCGGGCATCACCACCACTGGCTCTACCGTGCTGACGGGCCTGGATACGCTCTCGCCGGGCATTCTGATCTGGCGCTCGCTGCTGCACTGGCTCGGCGGCATCGGCTTTATCGGCATGGCGGTGGCTATTTTGCCCCTGCTGCGCGTGGGTGGCATGCGCCTGTTCCAGACCGAATCCTCGGACTGGGGGGAAAAGGTCATGCCCCGCTCGCACATGGCCGCCAAGTATTTGTTGCTGATTTACCTGGCCCTGACCCTGCTCGGTTTCCTGGCCTTCTGGGCGGCAGGCATGAGCCCCTTCGACGCCATCAACCACTCCATGGCCGCGATTTCCACTGGCGGTTTCTCCACCTACGATGCATCCCTGGCGCACTGGTCGGAACCTGCCGTGCACTGGACGGCAGTCGTGCTGATGCTACTCGGCGGCATGCCGTTCATGCTCTATGTCGCCTTCGTGCGCGGCAATCGCCAGGCGCTGTTCAGGGATCACCAGGTACGGGGCTTCATCGGCTTCCTGCTGTTGACCTGGCTGGTCTTCGGCACCTGGCTATGGCTCAACTCGGATTACGCCTGGCTGGACGCCTTCCGTATCGTCGCGGTCAACGTCACCTCGGTCGTCACCACCACCGGATTCGCGCTGGGCGACTACACCACCTGGGGCAGCTTCGCCGTGCTGTTGTTCTTCTACCTGACCTTCGTCGGCGGCTGCTCCGGCTCGACCGCCGGCGGCCTGAAGATCTTCCGCTTCCAGGTGGCCTACGTCCTGCTCAAGGCCAACCTGATGCAGTTGGTGCACCCGCGCGCGGTGATCAAGCAGCAGTACAACAACCACAACCTGGACGAAGAAATCGTCCGCTCGTTGATCACCTTCTCCTTCTTCTTCACCATCACCATTGGTGTGCTGGCCCTGGCGCTGACCCTGGTCGGCCTGGATTGGGTGACAGCCCTCACCGGTGCTGCCACTGCCGTGTGTAACGTCGGCCCCGGCCTGGGTCCGGTCATTGGCCCGGCCGGCAATTTCGCCACCCTGCCGGACTCAGCCAAATGGCTGCTGAGCCTGGGCATGCTGCTCGGCCGCCTGGAAATTCTGACCGTGCTGGTATTGATCACCCGCAGCTTCTGGAAACACTGACCGATGCCTTTATCCAGCCTGCGCAT
>CAZIZA010000109.1:0-11527 GCA_964543555.1 uncultured Pseudomonas sp. | reverse complement strand
AGAATGGTTCATGGCGTATCACCTCTGTTGATTGAGATTCTTGTCGGAATCAATCGGCAGGATACGCCACCTCCTCTATCCCTCCGTACACCAGAAATGACCATAACTCGAAGTGCACCCACCTTCATTAACAATGAAGTATGGTGGGAACTGTGAACATGCAACTTTAATCTCTATAGGGGATAACAAGCTACCTAATAAAAATGCAGTCGATAAAAAACATGTTTCACACCTTAATTAAATGGCAGGGGCATGCCTCGCTCTATATTAGAGTGAGCAACCTAAACTAACACTCTAAGAATATACACTGAAAATGTTTCCCTAGAATCGTAGGAGGTTTTTTATATTGCATCAATGCAGTGACAGTCCATTTGTTTGTTGCACCCTTCTTAGGTCATTGATGACTACAAGATGAAAATTAGATAATTACTCCTGATGGTTTATCCATTAAATCAACCATTTTTCCCAATTCTGGTTTAGTAATGGTATCATTCACCCCAAATTGCAAGACTTTCGCTCGATTATCTTCACTCATCAGTGATGAAAACATGACAACTGGCAGTGTTGCAAAGCACGAGCTATCCCGCATCCGTTTTAATAAATGCATGCCATCTATACGAGGCATTTCTACATCAGTGACGATTGCATTGAGGTAGGCATTAATGGGGAGGTTGTCACTGTTTATATGCTCTTCAATGTCGGTTGACATTTCTAATGCATCACCACCATCTTTGGATGTGATGACATGATAACCCGCGGTGCTAAGCGTATTTTCTATCAACTTGCGAATAAATGCCGAATCCTCAACGACCAATATTGTCCTCTGTCCCCGTAATGACGTCATTTTGTCATTGATGACCACAGACCTGTCTTGTGCGACATTGTATTTTTCCATGCTCAGTTCAGGGTTGATGGTTGCGATGATTTTCTCAAAATCCAGGATCATGATGAGATTGCCATCTCGCCTGACTACCGCAACAACACAATCATTTTCGCCCGCTTCAAGAAACTGGCTGGGCGATTCTACATCTTCCCAGGAGATACGATGAATACGACTGACGCCATCCACTAAAAAGCCATTGGCCATCTTGTTAAAGTCCGTCACAATGACCACTTTGCTTGTGTTATCTCGATTGGTGTTTACCCGTAGCCATCCAGCCAAATCCACCAATGGGATAAGACTGCCACGCAAGGAAAACACACCGACCATGTGGGGCTGGGCGTTGGGGTAATCGGTTGTCTCTGGTACGCGTATTACTTCTCGTACCTTCGCTACGTTTATGCCATAAAAGGCATTTTTCACACGGCCATCTGGCAACAGTTTATGCAGGTGAAATTCGATGATTTCCAGCTCGTTCGTGCCACTCTCTGTTAAAATTGCGCTGTGACCACGCGCTGGTTGTTCGCTCATGATAACCTCAGCCTGCCGTTAAATAACACGTTCAATATCGTCAAGGGGTTAGCCATTATACTGCTCGCCATCGCACCACTTGGCATACCAGGTAGGTATCTGGTCAAGGGGTATTGGTTTGCTAATATAATACCCTTGTGCAATTTCACACCCCAACTGGGTTAACTGAACCCAGTCCTGCTCACTCTCAACGCCTTCTGCAACCGTTTTAAGACCCAGTTTTTGGCTCATGGCAATTGCTGATGTGAGGATGGCCAACTTTTTTTGGCTCAAATAGGCGTCTCGTACAAATTCTTTATCAATTTTGATTTCGGTAAATGGGCAGCGTGATAGCTGCTGCATGGATGAATAACCTGTGCCATAGTCATCCATCGCGATACCAAAGCCTCGCAATCTCAAGCGGGCCAGCGTCCCCAGAGAGGCGGATAGATTTGACATGAAGGTGGTCTCGGTCACTTCGATGATGATGCGGTTGCAGCCAAGCCCTGCCCACTCAACAATTTCCACCATGCTATCCACCAATTTTTCCGATAACAGTAAGGCGACAGGCATGTTGATGGAGCATGTGAGTGACGGTGACAATGAGTCAAGGTTAACTAGCGCTTCACACGTTGCCTTTAAAAAGTCGTAGAAAAACTGTAATGCCAACTCCCCTTGCTCAAGGTGATGCACGAAACTCACGGGGGGTAAAATGCCATGCTCCGGGTGTAACCAGCGCACCAGCGCTTCAAACCCAAACAAGTGACCATCGCTCATGACCACCTTAGGCTGAAAAAATGGCACCAGCTCCCCTTTTGCCAAGGCCAGCCTGACATCCCCCTCGCTAAGTTCCAGGGTGTGTTTGGCGCGTTGATGTTTGTGCATGCCTGGATGTGATTGTATTAACATCGCTGACAACGCGTCTTTGGTGATTGGTTTTTCCAGTATCGCAATCACCTCCAACGGGCTGGCATCAGCTATCATGTGGATCACATCAAGGACATCCCGGTCTGCCGCGCTCATGACCGCGACAAACAGTGGGCTGGTCACCACTTTTTCCAGTTGAGCAATGAGCTCAACGCCATCCATCCCCGGCATGTTCAGGTCTGTGAGCACCAGGTCTATCTGGTTGAGCTGTTGCAACTGCGCCAGCGCATCGCGACCATCTTCTGCACTGTAAACCGGCTCCAATCCCAACTCCTGGAGCAGGCAGGTGACTTCATATCGCTGTAATCGCGAGTCATCTACCACCAACGCCGAGCGTCCCTTCCATTTGTCCAGTGACATGATGTAACCCTCTATACCAGCGCAGCCAGGTACTGGCTGATATGCTGTAACGACATCACCTCATCAACACCACCATGAGCAATCGCCTCTTTGGGCATCCCAAAGACCACGCTGCTCGCTTCATCCTGAGCGACTGTTTTGGCCCCGGTGTCGTGTAGTTCGCGCATGCCTCTGGCACCGTCATCCCCCATTCCGGTCATGATGACACCGATGGCATTGCGCCCTGCATTCACTGCTACCGAGCGAAACAACACATCCACCGATGGCTTATGGCGAGATACTAGTGGCCCGTCTTTCACTTCAGCATAGTATTGAGCGCCACTGCGCTGCACCAGAAGATGCTTACCGCCTGGCGCAATCAATGCCGACCCTCGAACCAACCTGTCCCCTGTTTTGGCCTCTTTGACCTCCAGCCGCGAAACACCGTTAAGTCGCTGCGCAAAAGCAGCAGTAAACATCTCTGGCATATGCTGAACGATAGCAATACTTGGCAAGGTCGCCGGTAGACGGGTCAATAAAAACTCCAGCGCTTGGGTTCCCCCCGTTGAGGTGCCCAGCGCAATCACCCTGTCGGTGGTCTGGTAGGTTGAACGAGACGTGGGGGCGGATATCATCACATCCGCACTGTGCAACGCGCGTTCGCCAAGATTGGTTGCCGTATTGGTCGCGGAGGGGAGGATATTGGCAAGTTTTGCCTGTGCGGCAGCCCGGATTTCTTGAATGAGGTCTTGGGTCGAGGTGCTGAAGAAGTCTTTCACATTGAGTGTTGGCTTGGTGATGATAGATACCGCCCCCAACGAAAGCGCTTCCAGGGTGACGGTTGCCCCTTTGGTCGCCAGGGATGAGCAGATAATCACCGGTGTCGGACGCTCACTCATTATTTTTCGCAAGAATGTCAAACCATCCATGCGGGGCATCTCAATATCCAAAATGATGACATCAGGCCAGCGCAGCTTCATCTGCGAGATGGCGTACAGTGGATCTAGGGCGGTAGCGATAACCTCTATATCAGGGGCCTTGGCAAGGCATTGGGTCAGCATCTCGCGCACCAATGCAGAATCATCAATTACCATCACCTTGATTGTCATATGGCCTCCTTAGACTCCACCAGGTCGCGAGCAATCCGCCGATAGCGTGAAGGTGCTTCCTGCACTAAGGGGAGCTCTGCATCGCGGATCATTTCTGAGTGCCCGACCAGTAGGTATCCGCCTAGTTTGAGTCGCTGACACACTTGGCTTAACACCTGATGCTTGGTCGTTGTATTGAAGTAAATCAGCACGTTACGCAAAAAGATGACATCCAGCGCCCGTTCCCCAAACTGAGCGGCGTCGAGTAAATTCAATTGTGAAAGCGCCACATGCTTGGTCAACGCCGGATGGACACGCACACAACCGTGAAACTCTGCATGCCCGCGCTGGAGGTAGCGCAGCCACAGATGAGGGGGGACACGCTGCACGCGTTCAAGCGAATAAATCCCTTTGCGAGCATGAGCAATGACATTGGTGTTGATATCGGTGCCCCATACCCGCCATGAAGCACCCAGGCCAAATTGTTCAGCAAATATCATCGCAATGGTGTAAGGCTCCTCACCACTGGAGCAAGCGGCTGACCACACCTTGGGAGGTGTGTCTTGCGCTTGAATGTAACTGCGCAGCCACTCGAAATGGGCTTCTTCTCTAAAGAAGTAGGTCTCATTGGTGGACAGCAAATTAATTGCACATTGCCGTTCCTGTTCTTCATCCGGGCGCGACAAACGCTGCCAATAGGCGTGAAAGCTGCCCATATTCAGCTGACGCAAGCGCTTGGCCAGACGGGACTGAACCAATGCTCGCTTGCTGTCAGCTAAATCAATCCCCGCCTGCGTGAGCAGAAACGATTTAAACAGCGCAAACTCCTGCATACTCAGTTGAGGTATTTGCTCGCTGAAGGTATGTTTCCCGTCATTCATTCTGCGCCCTTGAGCTCAAGGTGGTGACCACTCATCTTACCTTCTACCAGGGCGCTGAGCTCGGACAGCGACAAGACGCGTGTCACATCGAGCAACACCACAAACTCATCATTCACGGTCACGATACCCGCGATAAAGTCGCCTCGCAGTGCCACACCAAAATGGGGCGGTGGCTCAATGGCATCACGTCGCAATTCCAACACATCACATACTGCGTCAAGCAAGATGCCCACGTCCTGGTAGAAATCAAGCGAAGTGGGTAATGACAAAATAGCAATCCCCGTGGTGGATTGCAGGGCTGTCATGCCCTGGCCAAAGCGCACTTGTAAATCAATCACCGGGACAACCGCACCGCGCAGATTGATGATCCCACGCACAAACGTGGGCATCATCGGCACTGCTGTCATCCCCTCATACTCGATAATTTCTCGCATGTGGGTGATATCAATGCCATAACGCTCCCCTCCCAGCATGAAGGTAACACAGTGAAATACCTCGCTTTGAACCAGCTCAGTAGTTGGTGAATTTGCCATCTTCCCCCTCCTGCAAAGCATCATGTGCATGGAGCGCACCAAGCGGTACTTTCTTGGTAGGTGCTGCCGGGTGGTGCAACACGGTTCTGGTCAATTGATGAGCTGAATTAACCTCAGATGAGCCCCTTAGCGTAAATTGACGCATCAGCTCTTGTAGTTGCAACGCTGTTGAGCTGAGTTCTTCTGATGTTGAACTCAACTCTTCAGCAGAGGCCGCAGAGGATTGCATCCCTTCGCTGATCTGCATGACTGCAACGTTAATTTGGCTAATGCCAGTTCTCTGCTCGCGAGATGCGGCTGCAATTTCCTGAACCAGGGTAGCGGTCTGGTCTATGCCCGGCAACATCTCTCGCAGCAAGGTACCTGCCTGCTCGGCGACCCCCACCGAGCGGCTGGCAAGCTCACCAATTTCCTTGGCTGCGGTTTGCGAACGCTCTGCGAGCTTACGCACTTCCGCCGCCACCGTTGCGAACCCTTTGCCATGCTCTCCCGCTCTTGCGGCCTCAATGGCCGCATTGATGGCCAGCAAATCGGTCTTGTTGGCGATGTCATTGATGACGGTGATACGCGATGCAATCTCTTTCATGGCATGCACCATATCGCCAACAGCCCGACCACTTGCGGTGGCATTCTCCGCTGATTTGACTGCAATACCTTCAGTGACCTTGGCATTGTCGGCATTCTGACTTACAGTGGCCGCCATCTCCTCAACGGACGCACTGGTCTGTTCAACGCTTGATGCAAGCTCCGACGAGGTTTGTGATAAGGCATTCGCGGTCGCCGCCACCTGTTCCGACGCAGAGCCAATCGCATCAGCGATGGCACTCACTTCACTTAATGTTTCAGACAGGCGCTGTGACATCTCATTGACTGTGCTGAGCAAGCTGATTTGATCACCCTCTCGTAACTGGATGACCGTCGCCAAATCACCGTCTGCAACGCGTTCCACCACTTGCACGGTATAAGACGGGTCAGCCCCAAGTTGGCGCAAAATACTGCGGGTGACCACCATGGCCAGGATGACGCAAATGACAAATGCAGAGATGGCAATCATCAGCATGCTACGGATATTACTGGCGTATATATCACGACTGTCTTGGAGTGAATCAGTGGCAAGTTTGTCATTTAAATTCACCAACTCGGTTAAAATGTCATCCGAGTTATCAAAGCTAGGCCTTCCTTTTTCCTCCATTAATGCAACAGCACGTTTATTGTTCACCCCATCCCCATTATCTGTGTGAGCTACAGTCACAATTTCATCGGCATTGTGCTTGTAAACAGGCCATGACTTGTCAAAACGAGCAAGTGTTTCTTTTTCGGGAGGGGTCAAATAGGTTTGACGATAACGGTCTATCAGTTCATTCATCTTGTTTTCATATTTCGCCATATTATCGAGTCGTACTTGGCGTTTTTGAGGGTCAACTTCAGCAATAAAGTGATAGAGCGCGCGATTGTGGTAAATCGCTTGCATATTGGCGTTAGCCAGATCTCGAATGGGCACCAATTGGTTGGCGTACATGTCTTCGACCAATTGCGCCATGGTTTTTATAGACACATAGCTGGTGACGGCCAGAGTTATCAGCAACAACAACAAGGTCGCGAACGACACAGCCAGTTTGGTTCTGACTTGCAGGCGATGAAACCAGTCCATGGTTATATTCCTTCAGCGTGACGACAGGGTGCGGAGAAATGCCCCTCATTGAGAGTGTGCAGTATCCGCTGTTGCTCCCACTGCGTGACTTGCGCCAGCAGTTGGGGGATATCCAAAATCAAAGCAGGATGGCCATTGCCCAAAATGGTTGAGCCACTGATGCCCCGCAGGGGGCGAAACAGCTCTCCAAGTGGCTTAATCACGGTTTGTAATTCACCAATCAAGTGGTCAACCACCAGACCAGCTCTGCGTTCGCCGTGATGAACCACCACCACAAACTCGTTACCTTGTGCGGGAGGGAGGCCAAACAGGGCACGCAAATGCACGTAAGGCAGCCACTCGCCTCGTAAGTGCAGTTGCTGTACGGTCAGCTCTTCTTCGTTATCTGGCAGCTCCAGACACTCGGTCATCATTTCCAATGGAATAACGAATGAGGTGTCAGCCACCTCTACCCGAAACCCATCAATGATGGCGAGCGTCAATGGCAAACGGAGACGAAATGTAGTGCCGATACCCGGTTTGCTTTCAACCGTGACATCACCACGCAGGGCATCGAGATTTCGGCGAACAACATCAAGACCCACACCGCGTCCTGACAACTCGTTCACTTCGCTGTTGGTTGAAAAGCCTGGCGCAAAGAGCAACTGATAAACATCGTTGTCACTCATTGCTTTTGTATCGCTCACCAACCCGGCTTGCAGCGCCTTGGCCAAGACTTTTTCGCGAGATATGCCATCGCCATCATCACTAACCTCAACTACTACAGCGCCAGCATCATGATAGGCATTAAGCGTGATATTCCCCTGCTCGGGTTTTCTCTTGTCCCGGCGCGCAGCGGGCGGCTCAATGCCATGGTCTATGGCATTGCGCACCAGATGTAGCAACGGGTCGGTGAGCTTTTCCACCATGGACTTGTCAATATCGGTGTCCGCATTTTGAATGTTGAGAGTGACCGATTTACCTGTTTGCAGGGATAGCTCATGCACCACGCGGGGGAAGCGGTTGAAGATTTCATGGATGGGCACCATCCGCAGCGTCAATGCGTCATCCCGAATCCCCTCGACCAGCCCATTAACCACCGCCACAGATTCAATCATCTCAACATTACCCGCTTGATGGGCTTGCAGCGTGGTCGCTGAGGCGGCAATGACCAACTCTCCGACGCGATTAATCAACTGGTCCAGCTTGGCGGCGTCAATGCGAATGTAATGACTCTCACTGCGAATGAGGCTTTTGCGCGAAGTGCTTACTGGTTCTGGTGTGTCGGTTACGAGTGGCGTTGTTGCAGGGGGGGTTGCAAGGGGAGCTGGCTGAAGCAATGCCTGGATGTCTGTCGATGTGAGTGAGCCCGCCTGCTCCCACCTTGCATACTGCGCACTGACCTCTTCATCTTGCCATGCGCACAGCGCCGGGGCGGCCTCCCGGTAGAGGGCAAGCTCACCGTGTACAGGTAGTAGGGTGATGACGCTTTGCGATGCAACGAAGTCGAAGGCGCTGCGCAGCTTTTCTACGCCACAAGCACTTTCAATGACTATCTCGTACCCCAGGAAACAATCCGTGCCATCCAGTAATTGCAAAGGAGGCCAGGGGCGCCACACTGGCATGATGTAATGGATGGTGCCCTGGCTCCCCAGATATTTAAGTAAGGCAAGCACGTCAAAACCATCACGGAACAAACCGGGATAAAAGCGAGCCGACAGATGCCAGCGCTCGGATGCAATGGCGGTATCAGTGCCGCGTTCTTTTGCTGGCGCTACAGGCGCGTCCGTCATGGTCATTGACGGCAAGCTCTGAAATCCTTGCATTTGAGACATCAGCGCCAGGATTTGCTGGGTCTCGACCTGTTTCAGTTCGGGGTTGTGCTCGGCGGTTTGCAATAAATCACGTAGCTGGTCGTTGCAAAGCAGCAAGAGCTGAATAAGGGCATCATCAAGGTCCAACTCACCACTGCGCAAGCGCGCCAGGATATTCTCCATGCTATGGGTAAAGCGAACCAACAGCTCCAGGCCGAGCATGCTGGCGGAGCCCTTAATGGTGTGCGCGGTGCGAAACATCTGGTTATAGGTGTCTGCTCCCAAGGGATGGCCCACCCTATCGAGCAACGCTTGTTCAAGGTTGTCACATTGCTCGTAGGCCTCTTCAAAAAAGAGCATCCGCGCTTTATTGATGTCCATGGCAACCCTCGATGCTTAAGTGAGTCCACAGCCCCATCGCACGAAATGTCTCTGCTGCAAGACTGTCAGGTGCGAGGACAAACGTCATTGATTTGCTCAGTGAGGTGGCTTCTTGTTGCAGCAAGCTCAGCAGTTGTGCACCACACCCATCCAGCAAGGTGATGGCATCAAGCGTCACGACAACCGAGGGGTAATTGAGAAGACCCAATAGACTGTCTTGCTCTTGTGTGACCGTCATGATGCTGAGCTCCCCCTCAATCATGGCGCGAGCCTTGGCTCCGGTACTATCGACAGTGATGCTCATCACGCCCCCCCTTACGGTTGAATCACTTTGGCCAGATTGTCGAGCAGTGATTGCGGTTCGAATGGCTTGGTCAGCCACACCTTCGCACCCGCCTCTGCACCTTGCTGGCGTAGCGCTGGTGCGTTTTCGGTCGTGAGCATGATGAAAGGGATATAACGAAACCCGGGGTGGGCTTTGACCTCGCGCAGAAAGGTCAAGCCATCCATAACTGGCATGTTGAGGTCAGAAATAATCAGGTGAATGCGATGCTGCGATAGCTGGGTCAATCCATCTTGGCCATCTTCCGCCTCAACCACATGAAAACCAGCCTCCGTTAGCAATGTATTTAGGGCAAAACGGATGCTGCCCGCATCATCTACCACCAAAATAGATTTCATAAAACCACTCCGCTTTTCCTGGCCCTCTTTATTAGGTTTAGGAGGGCACTCGGCTATAGAAACCACTTCAAGTATTCTCTGTTACGGCCTTAACTTAAATTGGCGCAACAATCCAAGTAGCTGTTGCGCGGTTGAACGCAACTCTTCAGCAGTTGAACTGAGTTCCTCCGCTGTAGCGGCAGATGACTGCATCATGCCATTCGTTTGCAATGTTGCCTGGTTTATTTCACTAATGGCATAGCGCTGTTCGTTTAATGATGCTGAGATGTTTTTTACCAATGAGGTTGTTTGTGCAATGCCCGGCAGCATATTTTTTATGATGTTATCAACTTCATCCGAAAGACCTTTTACGTTGACACATACCTGACCAATTTCCAGTGCTGCTCGCGAAGACTTTTCTGCAAGCTTTCGCACCTCAGAGGCCACCGTCGCGAATCCCTTTCCTCCCTCACCCGCCCTTGCCGCCTCAATAGCAGCATTAATCGCAAGTAAATCTGTTTTATGTGATATTTCATGAATGACTGACACCCGCAAAGATATTTCCTGTACAGCTAGTAGCAACTTATTCATGTGCTGGCTGCAATTTGTGGCACTTTGGGATGCATTGAGAGCGATTTTTTCTGTTTGCTCTGCACTGCTCGCGTTCGCATTAATAATGCCTACAACCTCTTCGATAGATGAGCTTGATTTATCTACACTTTCCGCTTGCTCACAAGCCGCCTGTGATAATGATTCGGCTGTCACTGAGAGTTGTGTTGATGCTATATCTATTGTGCCGGCGACAGAGCTTACTTCTGATAACGCCTCCGACAGGTGTGACGACATGATTTTAACGTTATACAGCAAACTTTGGGTGTCGCTGCCATCAACGCTAATGGGCATTGCAAGATTACCCATTGCTACATTGTTTACGGCGCCAATGGTGTAGGCGGGCTCCGCGCCCAGCATCTGGTGTAGTCGTTTATAGATAAACCAAAGGGACGCGACAATGGTGATGCCAAGCAATAAGATAATGGATATAGTTATACTTAACCACAACTCCGAATCTTTCTTTTTGCTATTTATTTTCTCTTTTGTTCGCTGCTCCATCATTTTATAAAACTTATCTACACCAGTCATGATGGCGGCTTTGTCTTGGTGGTATTGCTTGTCAAAAAGTATTCTTCTGGCCAAGTCAGAATTTGGCGCTCCTGTGATAACAAATTTTCCGGAACTGTCTGCAAACAACCCTTTCACTGCATTGAACGCGATTACTTCAGTCTTAACCAGTCTATCTGAGTTTGCCTGTGCTTGTGTTAACGCCTCCAGCTCATTATTGGTAAACCCTGCTTGTCTCATCATATCTTTAAGTGATATGGCTTGCCCATCCCCTCTGGGGGGCGTGTCCGATACAGCCATAAAATCCCAATAAATGCGATTATATTCGAGGGGCCTGGCTTTCAATCCATTTCTAATGGCAAGGACATCATTGTATTGCGCTTCAAATTTGGGGTCGCCTGTTTGTGCGTACGTCCTCACCAAGCGGGTGAGGTCGTCCGAACTTTGGCGCAGTTCATTGGCGAGCAGAGTGCTTCGATACCGCGACTCTTCCGCTTCGCGCTGATCTTCAAGTTTGCTTTTGAGCAATAGCACAGAGATAACTAGGCATGACGTCATCACGCCAAGCACCAAGGTCACCAGCATAAGCAATCCACGAACGGTCCATTTCATATGCGAAGCTCTCTAATCGAGGTGGGCAGCCATACGGTCATAGTCAGGGGCGTAATAAGGGGGCCGTCATGCCTGTCCCTCACCTGAAGCGACTCGTATCACACGCTCTGCCGAATAACACGCCTTGGTACCGAGGGTAACAGCGTGTCGTTG
>CAZIZA010000108.1:0-11583 GCA_964543555.1 uncultured Pseudomonas sp. | reverse complement strand
CGCAGGATGTCGAAGACGTTTTCGGCGATATGGCAGCACTCCACCAGCTCATTGAGCTGGAGGAAGCCCGCCCCGCCCTTCACGGTATGGAAACCGCGAAAGATGGCGTTGAGCAGGTTCATGTCGTCCGGCCGGCTTTCCAGCTCGACTAACTGTTCGGACAACTGTTCGAGAATCTCGCCGGCCTCTACCAGGAAATCCTGGAGAATCTCTTCATCGGCGCCGAAGCTCATATTGTGTGCTCCTTAAAAGCCCAGGCTGGACAGCAGGTCATCGACATCGTCCTGACTGGAGGCGACGTCATCACGCTTATCGGCATGAATCTGCGGACCTTCACCCCGCGATGGTTCCTTTGATTTTTCTCGTTCGCTACGCAACGCTTCGTGATCGTGTCGAATACCGGCAAAACGGTCGACCTGACTGGCCATGAGCATCAGCTTGAGCAGGTTGCTTTCAACTTCGGTCACCAGTTGCGTGACACGCTTGATCACCTGACCGGTAAGATCCTGGAAATCCTGAGCCAGGAGAATATCGTTGAGATGCCCGGAAAGCGTGGCGCCATCTCGTTCACTGCGAGCGAGAAACAACTCGACGCGCTTGGCCAGCTCACGAAATCCGTCAGCACTGATTTCACGGCGCATGAAGCGCCCCCATTCGACACTCAGGCTGTGCGCTTCATCACTCAGGTCGTTGACCAACGGGGCGCTCTGCTCGACCAAATCCATGGTCCGGTTGGCTGCCTTCTCGGTCATGGTCACAACGTAGTTCAACCGCTGGGTGGCGTCGGCGATCTGCGACAGCTCCTGAGCATGCGGCATGCGCGGGTCGAGTTGAAAGTTGACAATCGAGTTGTGCAGCTCACGGGTAAGCTTGCCCACCTCATGATAAAGACCGTGGTCACGCGCCTTGTTGAGTTCGTTGATCAGCTGTATCGCGGCGCCGAAATTGCCTTGCTCAAGGCTATCTACCAGGTCGCGGGCATTGCTTTTCAGGGTCGACTCAAGGTCACCCATGGTGGAGTCAGTGTGTTCCATAGCACCCTCGCGGCTGACATCAGCCGTTTACCCGCTCGAAGATCTTTTCGATCTTTTCCTTCAACACCTGGGCAGTGAAGGGTTTGACCACATAACCGTTCACCCCGGCCTGAGCAGCTTCGATGATCTGATCGCGCTTGGCTTCAGCGGTCACCATCAGCACGGGCAGGTGCTTGAGGCGTTCATCGGCACGCACCGCACGCAACAGGTCGATACCGGTCATGCCGGGCATGTTCCAGTCGGTCACCAGAAAGTCGAAGCTGCCACTCTGCAGCATCGGCAGGGCCGAAGTGCCGTCATCGGCTTCTGCGGTGTTGGTAAAGCCCAAATCCCGCAAGAGGTTCTTGATGATCCGTCGCATCGTCGAGAAATCGTCAACGATGAGGATTTTCATGTTCTTGTCCAAGTCGACCTCCGTACAGTCCCAAACGTAATGCGCTTGCAACTACGTCCTTTAATCGTGAAATCGCTAATGCCTGTGGGCGCTGCCTTCAGCCTGTACGCCATTCACTCAGCCGCGAGCGCAAGCGCGCCGCACACTGACTATGTAGCTGACTGACACGAGACTCGCTAACCCCCAACACTTCACCGATTTCCTTCAAGTTCAATTCTTCATCGTAATACAGCGCCAGCACCAGACGTTCACGCTCGGGCAGGCCGGCGATGGCATTGGCCAACGCCGCCTGGAAGCGTTCGTCTTCGAGGTCCCGCGAAGGTTCGAGTTGGGTGTGCCCGGCGTCTTCGTGCAACCCGCCATGCTCGCCGTCCTGCAAGAGGTCGTCGAAGCTGAACAGGCGGCTGCCCAAGGTGTCGCCAAGAATGCCGTAGTAATCTTCCAGACTCAATTGGAGTTCGGCCGCGACCTCGTGATCTTTAGCATCACGTCCCGTTCTCGCTTCCACGGCGCGAATCGCATCACTGACCATCCGGCTGTTGCGATGGACCGAACGCGGCGCCCAGTCACCCTTGCGCACCTCGTCGAGCATGGAGCCGCGAATACGGATACCGGCGAAGGTCTCGAAACTGGCGCCCTTGCTGGAGTCGTATTTGCGCGAGGCTTCGAGCAGGCCGATCATGCCGGCCTGAATCAGATCATCGACCTGCACGCTGGCCGGAAGGCGGGCCAGCAGATGGTAGGCGATACGCTTGACCAGCGGCGCGTAGCGCTCGATCAGCTGATGCTGGGAATCCTGCGTCTGAGCCTTGTTGTACATACGAAGTCCAGAGGCTGCTGTCATACGGCCGAGTCTGCCGTCGGTTGCTGCACCAGACGCTCGACGAAAAACTCCAGATGGCCACGGGGATTGGCCGGCAGTGGCCAGGTATCAACCTTCTGGGCTATCGCCTTGAACGCCAGAGCACACTTGGAACGCGGGAAGGCTTCATAGACAGCACGTTGTTTTTGCACGGCCTTGCGCACGCATTCGTCATAAGGGACTGCACCCACGTACTGCAGGGCAACATCGAGAAAACGATCCGTCACCTTGGTGAGCTTGGCAAAGAGATTGCGTCCCTCCTGCGGACTATGGGCCATATTGGCCAGCACGCGGAAGCGGCTGATACCGTGGTCGCGATTGAGCAGCTTGATCAGCGCGTAAGCATCCGTGATCGAGGTGGGCTCATCACAGACCACCACCAGGATCTCCTGTGCTGCACGCACGAAACTGACTACCGCATCACCGATACCGGCAGCGGTATCGATCACCAGCACATCGAGGTTGTCACTGATATCGCTGAAGGCCTGGATCAACCCTGCATGTTGCATGGGGGTGAGGCTGACCATGCTCTGCGTACCGGACGCAGCCGGTACGATACGAACGCCCCCCGGCCCCTGCAGCAGGACATCGCGCAAATCGCATTCGCCGGCGATGACATCGGCCAGGGTGCGCTTTGGGGTCAGGCCCAGCAACACGTCGACGTTGGCCAGCCCGAGATCTGCGTCCATCAGCATCACCCGACGGCCGAGATCCGCCAGGGCCAAGGACAGATTGACCGACACATTGGTCTTGCCGACGCCACCCTTGCCGCCGGTCACTGCGATCACCTGTACGGGATGCATACCCATGTTCTCTTTACACCTTGTCTAACTTCGACGTAGCCCTAAGGCCGTTCACTCCCGCGCACCTGCGCGGAAGGGTGCAACATTGTCGCCACTTCAGCCGGCGCGCTGCGCCGGGTTGTGGTAAAGGCCGGCGAACATCTGCGCCATGGCGTCTTCACTCGGATCCTCGGCAGCCTGCAGACCCACAGCACGACTGACCAACTGGTGACTGCGCGGCACCTGCAGATCATCAGGAATCCGCGGACCATCTGCCGCATAGGCTACCGGCAGTTGCTGGCCTATAGCCAGAGCTAAAACCTCACCCAGGCTTGCAGCCTCGTCCAGTTTCGTCAGTATGCAGCCTGCAAGGCCACAGCGCCTGTAACTATGGTAGGCCGCTTTGAGCACTTGGCTCTGACTGGTTGCAGCCAGCACCAGATAATTTTTAGCTTTGATGCGTGGCGAGGCCAGGCTTTCCAGTTGCAGGCGCAGCGCCGGATCATTGCCTGGCAGGCCAGCGGTATCGACCAGCACCACACGCTTCTTGCTCAGGGGTGCCAGGGCCTGCAGCAGAGACTGCCCCGGGTCGATCTGAGTCACCGACACGCCCAGAATCCGCCCCAGCGTCTTGAGCTGCTCCTGCGCGCCGATACGAAAGCTGTCCATACTCACCAGAGCGACCTGTTGCGCGCCGTACTTAAGCACGTAACGAGCGGCCAGCTTGGCCAGTGTCGTGGTTTTGCCCATGCCGGCCGGGCCGACCAGCGCGATCACCCCACCCTCTTCCAGCGGCTCGACCTTGGGCGTCCTGATCGCATGTGCCAGGTGCGCCAGCAGCATGCGCCAGGCCTGACGCGGCTCGGCCACATTGGCCACCTTGCTCAGCAAGGCTTGCGACAGTTCGGCGGACAACCCCATGCGCTGCAGACGGCGCCACAGATTGGCCTGCTGCGGACGACGGCTTTGCAACTGCCCCCAGGCGATCGAGCCCAGTTGCACTTCGATCAGCTCGCGCAGGCCGTGCAATTCGAAACGCATGGCTTCCAGCGCGCGCGGATCGACTGCTGGCGCGGCAGGAACGGCAACGTCTACCGGGCGCTGCGGCTTGACGGGTGTTGCGGGCAACTCCGGCGCCAGCAAGGACTCATTGGCGAACAGCTGACGATCCTTGCCGGCATCCTGCGCCGCACGCGTGGTCAGCTCGGCCTGGGCACTGGCGATACGCGCCTGGGTCTTGCGCAGTTCGGCCTCCAGCGCCGGATTGGGACGCACGGGCGCAGGCGCCTGGTAATCCAGCGCAGCCGTCAGTTCGACACCGCCAGCCACACGGCGATTGCCGATGATCGAGGCATCAGCGCCCAGTTCGTCACGCACCAGTTTCATGGCGGTCCGCATATCGACAGCGAAGAAGCGTTTGACCTGCATGACCCTTTACCTCAGTTCTGGCCGACCGTAGCGACGATGGTGACCTGCTTGTTGTCCGGAATTTCCTGGTACGCCAGCACGTGCATGCTGGGCACCGCCAGCCGCGCGAAGCGCGACAGCATCGCCCGGACAGGCCCGGCCACCAGCAGGATCACCGGCTTGCCTAGCATCTCCTGGCGCTGCGCCGCTTCCACCAGGGAACGCTGCAGCTTCTCGGCCATGCCGGGCTCGAGGAGGATGCCATCCTCGCTGCCCTGACCAGCCTTCTGCAGACTGTTTAGCAATATCTGTTCCAACCTTGGCTCGAGGGTAATCACAGGCAGCTCCGGCTCTAGTCCCACGATGCTTTGCACGATTGCACGGGCCAACGCAACGCGTACCGCAGCCACCATCGCGCCGGGATCTTGACTCTTGGGTGCAACATTGGCGATGGCCTCGGCGATGGTGCGGATGTCGCGCACTGGCACCTGCTCCTGCAACAATGCCTGCAACACCTTGAGCAAGGTCGACAACGACACCAGCCCCGGCACCAGTTCCTCGGCCAGCTTCGGTGAGCTCTTGGCCAACAGTTGCATGAGTTGTTGCACCTCCTCATGCCCCAGCAGTTCATGGGCGTGCTTGTGCAGGATCTGGTTGAGGTGGGTGGCCACTACCGTGCTGGCGTCAACCACGGTGTAGCCCAGCGACTGCGCCTGATCACGCTGGTTGGCGTCGATCCACACCGCTTCCAGACCGAACGCCGGATCCTTGGCGGCAATGCCGTTGAGGGGGCCGAACACCTGCCCCGGATTGATCGCCAACTCACGATCCGGATAAACCTCGGCCTCGGCCACGCTGACCCCCATCAGCGTCAGACGGTAGGCATTGGGCGCCAGATCGAGGTTGTCGCGAATGTGCACCGAAGGCATGAGAAAACCCATTTCCTGCGACAGCTTCTTGCGCACACCCTTGATCCGCGCCAACAACTGCCCGCCCTGGTTACGGTCCACCAGCGGAATCAGGCGATAGCCGACCTCCAGACCGACCATATCAACGGGGGTGACATCATCCCAACCGAGCTCCTTGACCTCCTGCGCCTTCTGAGCAGGAATCAATTCCTGCTGGCGCTGCACTTCCCTGACTGCCTCATCCTTAACCTTGCGCTGGCGATTGGCGATCCAGTAAGCCCCACCCGCCGCGATCAGGCCGAGGCTGATGAATGAGAAATGCGGCATACCCGGCACCAGGCCCATGGCGATCATGATGGCAGCCGCGACGGCCAGCGCACGCGGTGAAGCGAACATCTGCCGGTTGACCTGAGCCCCCATGTCTTCGGCAGAGGAAACGCGGGTGACCATTACCGCCGCGGCAGTCGACAGCAGCAGCGATGGAATCTGCGCCACCAGACCATCGCCGATGGTCAGCAGGGTGTAGACCTTACCCGCCTCGGCGAACGGCAGGCCGTGCTGCAGCACGCCAATGGCGATACCGCCAATGAGGTTGATGAAGAGAATCAGCAGACCGGCGATGGCATCGCCACGCACGAACTTGCTGGCACCATCCATGGAACCGTAAAAATCAGCCTCCTGAGCCACTTCACTACGACGCTTCTTGGCTTCGGCCTGGTCAATGATGCCGGCATTGAGGTCGGCATCGATGGCCATCTGTTTACCAGGCATGGCATCGAGGGTGAAACGCGCACTGACTTCGGAAATACGCCCGGCACCCTTGGTGACCACCACGAAGTTGATGATCATGAGGATGGCGAATACCACGATACCGACCACGTAGTTGCCGCCAATCACCACCTCGCCGAAGGCCTGGATCACCTGCCCTGCAGCGCCATGCCCCTCGTGACCATTGAGCAGTACCACGCGGGTCGACGCCACGTTTAGTGCCAGACGCAGCAGCGTAGCGGCCAGCAGGATGGTAGGAAACACTGCAAAATCCAGCGGTCGCAGCGCGTAAATGCTGACCAGCAGCACGACAATCGACAGCGCGATACTGAACGTGAACAGGGTATCGAGCAGAAACGGAGGTATCGGCAACATGACCATGCCGAGCATGACCAGCAGCAGCAAGGGAATCCCCAGGTTGCCATGACGCAAACCCGACAGATTGCTGCGTACGTCACCGATGATTTGTGCGCGATCTACTGCCACGTCCCTACCCCAAGCCATTCAATCTTTTGACGCGAGAATGCGTTCTGAAAGGGGTATCGCAAGAAGCGTTCCAGAAAGCAGATTGAAGCTGCAAGCAACGAGCACAAGCCCGACACTGGCTTTCTGACGCAGTAATGGCTTCAGGAGTCGCGACGCAAATCCGGCGGGATAGGCAGATCCGGCAACGGGCCAGGGCGCTTGCCCTTGCCGGCCTGATACTGACGAAGCTGATAGACGTAGGCCAGCACCTGCGCCACGGCCAGATAGAGACCGGCAGGGATTTCCTGATCGAGCTCGGTGGAGTAATACACGGCCCGCGCCAGCGCCGGAGACTCCAGCACCATAACCTGATGCTCCTGGGCGATCTCGCGAATCTTCAACGCCAGGAAGTCACCGCCCTTGGCCACCAGCATCGGCGCACCGCCCTTCTCCGGGTCATACTTGAGCGCCACGGCGAAGTGCGTCGGGTTGGTGATCACTACGTCGGCCTGCGGCACAGCCTGCATCATGCGACGCTCGGCCATTTCACGCTGCAACTGACGGATACGCCCCTTGACCTCGGGCTTACCCTCGGTGTCCTTGTATTCGTCACGCACTTCCTGCTTGGTCATCTTCAGCTTCTGCTTGTGACTCCATAGCTGGAACGGCGCATCCACAGCGGCGATCAGGATCAAGCCGCAGGACAACCAGAACGCACTCCAGCCGACCACCGTGAGGCTGTGCAAGATGGCCGGCTCGACCGGCTCATTGGCGATCGCCAGCAGGTCATCTTCATCCACGGCCAGTACGACCAACGCTACCGCGAGAATCACCAGAAACTTGGCCAACGCCTTGACCAGTTCGACCAGCGCCTGAACCGAGAACATGCGTTTGAGCCCCGCCAGCGGATTCATCCGGCTGGCCTTGGGCTGAAGTGCTTCCGTGGAAAATAGCCAGCCTCCCAGCGCAATGGGGCCGACGATCGAGGCGATCAGCAGCGCGATCAAGAATGGCTGCATCGCCAGCAGGGCGTCCTTGCCGGAAGCCAGCAGATAAAGCGTCATACTGCGCTCACTCATCAACACCTCGCGCGACAGGCTGAAGTTGCCGCGCATGATGTCCATCAGTGCCGTGCCCATGTAGGCGCCAAATATGATCAGGGCCACGGTACCGGTCAGGGTAACCGCCAGGGTGTTGAGCTCCTTGGAGCGAGCGATCTGACCTTTCTTACGCGACTCTTCAAGTCGCTTGCCTGTAGGTTCCTCGCTCTTGTCGGCGCCGCTCTCGCTTTCGGCCATGGCTACCTCACCAGAGCGAAATCGCTCAGCTGCTGCAAAGCTTCGCTGGCCAGCGCCTGAAACAGGCTACCGAAATCGGCAAGGCTTACCCAGTAGATGACCAGGCCCAGAGCCAGCGTCAACGGGAAACCGATGGAGAAAATATTGAGCTGTGGCGCTGCGCGCGTCATCACACCGAACGCCAGGTTGATGACCAGCAGCGCAGTGACCGCCGGCAAGGTCAACAGCAGCCCCGCTCCGATCACCCAACTCAGCTTACCCGCTAGGGTCCAGTAGTGATTGACCATCAAACCCTGGCCATAAGGCAAGGTGACGAAACTCTCCGCCAGAATCTCCAACGCCACCAGATGGCCGTTAATGGCCAGAAACAGCAGGGTTACCAGCATCAGCATGAACTGGCCAAGCACGGGCACAGATACCCCGTTGGCTGGGTCCACCATGGAGGCGAAGCCCAGCCCCATCTGCATGGCGATGATCTGTCCGGCCACGGCAAACAGATGGAAGAACAGTTGCAGGATAAAGCCGAACATGGCGCCGATCAGCACCTGTTCGAGTATCAACAACAGGGTACGCAGGTTCAGCGCATCGACCTGCGGCATCGGCGGTAATACCGGCACCAGCACGATGGTGATGCCCAGCGCCAGATACAGCCGCACCCGCGTCGGGACCAGTTGAGTACCGATGATGGGCATGACCATCAGCATGGCGGCGATGCGAAACAACGGCAGCAGAAACTGGCCCACCCAGCTACTGATCTGCGCATCGCTCAATTCCAGCATCACGCACTCAGCCGATCAGGTAGGGAATGTTGTGGATCAGCGTCTGGGTGTACTCCATCAGCTGACTGACCAACCAGGGGCCGGCCCAGATCAGAGTCACCAGCATCACGATCAGGCGCGGCAGGAAGCTCAGCGTCTGTTCGTTGATCTGCGTGGCTGCCTGGAACATGGCCACGATCAGGCCAACCACCAGGCTCGGTACCACGGCCAGGCCGACGATCAACACGATCAGCCAGAGGGCTTCGCGAAACAGATCAACCGCAACCTCGGGAGTCATCATGAGCCTCGCTATAGGGTGCCGAAACTGGCGGCCAATGTACCCATGATCAACGCCCAGCCGTCGACCAGCACGAACAGCATGATCTTGAATGGCAGCGAGATGATCAGCGGCGACAGCATCATCATACCCATCGCCATGAGGATACTGGCGACCACCATGTCGATGATCAGAAACGGGATGAAGATCATGAAGCCGATCTGGAACGCGGTTTTCAGCTCGGACGTGACGAAGGCCGGCACCAGGATGGTCAGCGGCACATCCTCTACACCCGCCAGATCAGTGCGCTTGGACAGGCGCACGAACAGGGCCAGGTCGCTCTCACGGGTCTGCGCCAGCATAAAATCGCGAATCGGCACCTCTGCCCGGCTCAGCGCTTCCTGAGCGATGATCTCCTCGTTCAGGTAGGGCTGCAGGGCATCGGTGTTAATCCGGTCGAAGATCGGCGCCATGATGAACATCGTCAGAAACAGTGCCAGGCCAACCAGAATCTGGTTCGAGGGTGTCTGCTGCAGCCCCAGTGCCTGACGCAGGATGGAGAAGACGATGATGATGCGGGTGAAACTGGTCATCAGCATGACGAACGCCGGGATGAAACTCAGCGCCGTCATGATCAGCAGAATCTGCAGGCTGACCGAATACTCCTGCTGCCCCTCGGCATCGGTCGACAGGGTAATGGCCGGGATCGACAGCGGATTGCTGCCCTGCTGAATCAGGCTGCTACCTGGCGGGTCTGCGGCAAACGCCAACGAAGCGGCCAGGCTCAGCAGCAGTACCAGCAACAAGCGCAGCATCAGGATTTGCCCTTCTGATCCTTGCCCAGCAGCTCCATCAGGCGCTGGGCGAACTCCGGCGTAGCCGGCTCGGCATCGGCCAGGTGCACGGGCTCCTTGAGCACATGCAGGGGGGCGATACGCCCGGCGGACAAGCCCAGCAGAATCTGTTCGCCGCCCACCTGAACCAGCACCAGACGATCACGCGGGCCCAATGGCTGTGTGGCCAGCAACTTGATCACCTGTCCGCTGCGTGGTGCCAGTTGCTGCACCCTGCGCAACAGCCAGGCCAGGATGAAGATCAGACCGATGACCAGCAACAGCCCCAGCAACAACTGCCCAAGCTGCCCGGCCACATCGTTACCGGCCATGGCTGTGGCTGCCTTGCCCTCAGGCTCGGCGGCCAGCGCAAGCCCCGGCAGCGCAAGCGATAATGCGAAGAGTCGGCTCATGATCAACGCAACTTCTTGATACGTTCACTGGGGCTGATCACATCGGTCAGGCGGATGCCGAACTTTTCGTTGACCACCACCACTTCGCCATGGGCGATCAGGGTGCCGTTGACCAGCACATCGAGCGGCTCACCGGCCAGACGATCCAGTTCGATCACCGAGCCCTGGTTGAGCTGCAACAAGTTGCGGATGGTGATATCGGTGTTACCCACTTCCATGGAAATGGACACCGGAATATCGAGAATCACATCCAGATTGGGCCCATCCAGGTTGGCTGGCAGATGGCTCGGCGGCGGCGCACTGCCGAACTCTTCCATGGGCGCACGCGGAACCGCCGGCGCAGGAGTCGCTTGCGCCGCCAGCATGGCATCGATATCGCCCTGATCGGCATCACCCGCCTCAGCGAGCGCCGCGGCCCATTCATCGGCCAGCGCCTGTTCCTCGGGAGAGGTATTTTCTTCGTCTGCCATCGTTCTTCCTCGCCTGGCTTCAGCTATTCACTCAACCGGACCTCGTGACCCGGATGCATTACCAGCGCCTCAGCGCTGGCGTTCAATGGGTTCCAGCACCTGCAGGGCCAGATTGCCTTTGTGCGCACCCAGCTTGACCTTGAAGGTGGGCACACCGTTGGCGCGCATGATCACGTTTTCCGGCAGTTCCACCGGAATCACGTCGCCCGGCTGCATGTGCAGGATGTCGCGCAGCTTCAACTGACGACGCGCAACGGTAGCCGCAAGCGGCACACTGACATCGAGGATGTCTTCACGCAGCGCCTTGATCCAGCGTTCATCCTGATCGTCCACATCGGACTGGAAGCCGGCATCGAGCATTTCACGGATCGGCTCGATCATCGAATAGGGCATGGTGATGTGCAGATCGCCACCGCCACCGTCCAGTTCGATATGGAACGTCGACACCACCACCACTTCGCTGGGGCTGACGATATTGGCCAGCGCCGGATTGACCTCGGAGTTGACGTACTCGAAGTGGATATCCATCACCGCGTGCCAGGCTTCACGCAGGTCGACGAAAGCCTGGTCGAGCACCATGCGCACCACGCGCAACTCGGTGGGGGTGAACTCACGCCCCTCGATCTTGGCGTGGCGCCCATCACCGCCGAAGAAATTGTCCACCAGCTTGAACACCAGCTTGGCGTCGAGGATGAACAACCCGGTGCCACGCAGCGGCTTCATCTTCACCAGGTTGAGACTGGTCGGCACATAGAGCGAATGCACGTATTCACCGAACTTCATCACCTGCACGCCACCGACGGCAACGTCAGCCGAGCGGCGCAACAGGTTGAACATGCTTATGCGGGTGTAGCGGGCGAAGCGCTCGTTGATCATCTCCAGGGTCGGCATGCGCCCACGGACGATACGATCCT
>CAZIZA010000107.1:6536-11661 GCA_964543555.1 uncultured Pseudomonas sp. | reverse complement strand
GTGGTGGGCCTGGAAATCGGCGCCGACGACTACGTGGTCAAACCCTTCAGCCCGCGTGAGGTGGCGGCTCGGGTCAAGGCCATCCTCAAACGCGTGGCGCCGCGTGAAGCACCAGCAGCCAGCGCGCCGAGCACCTTTCAGATCGACGATGCCGCCTTTCGCATTCACTATCATGGCCAGGCGTTGAGCCTGACCCGCCACGAATTTCGTCTGCTGCGCACGCTGCTCGCTCAGCCACGTCGGGTATATTCGCGCGAGCAATTGCTCGATGCCCTCGGCGTGGCCAGCGAGGCCGGCTACGAGCGCAATATCGACAGCCATATCAAGAGCGTGCGCGCCAAACTGCGCGCCATCGCGCCGAGCGAAGAGCCGATCCAGACCCATCGCGGCCTGGGCTACAGTTTCGAACCGGAGGCCTGAGTCATGCCACTGGGCGTGCGCATCTTCCTCGTCTACTTCCTCTTCGTTGGCCTGTCCGGCTGGTTCGTGCTGAGCACCGTCATGGACGAGATTCGCCCAGGCGTGAGGCAGAGCACCGAGGAGACGCTGGTCGATACCGCCAACCTGCTGGCCGAGATCCTGCGTGATGAGGTCAAGGCCGGCACGCTTGGCCAGGGCCGTCTGAATGATGCGCTGGAGGCTTACGGTCGGCGCCAGCCGCAGGCGACCATCTGGGGCCTGACCAAAGCCGAGGTCAATCACCGGATCTACGTCACCGACGACCAGGGCATCGTTCTGCTCGACTCCACCGGCCAGGCGGTCGGCCAGGACTACTCGCGCTGGAACGACGTGCTGCTGACCCTGCGCGGCCAGTATGGCGCGCGCTCGACCCGGGAAGACCCGAACGATCCGGATTCCTCGGTGATGTACGTGGCTGCGCCAATCAGGGACGGCGAGCGGATCATCGGCGTGGTCTCGGTGGCCAAGCCCAACCGCACCCTGCAGCCCTATATCGAGCGCTCGCAGAATCGCCTGAGCGGGCTCGGCGCCGGACTGATCGGCCTCGGCCTGCTGATCGGCGCGGCGTTGTCCTGGTGGCTCAGTGCCGCGTTGGGCAAGCTCACCCGCTACGCCCAGGCGGTCAGCGAGGGCCAGCGTGCCGAACCGCCCAGGGTGCGTGGCGGCGAATTGGGGCAACTGGCACAGGCGGTGGAGCGTATGCGCACCGAGCTGGAAGGCAAGGCCTACGTCGAGCGCTACGTGCACACCCTGACCCACGAACTGAAAAGCCCGCTGGCCGCCATTCGTGGCGCCGCCGAACTGCTCGACAACGACATGCCCACCGAACAGCGCCAGCGTTTCGTGGCCAATATCCAGCAGGAAAGCGCGCGCCTGCAGAACCTCATCGAACGCCTGCTGCACCTGGCTCAGGTGGAGCAGCGCCAGGGGCTGGAAGAGCGCGTGGCGGTGCCGCTGTCGCCACTGGTGGATGAACTGCTGCAAGCGCAGCAGGCACGTATCACCGCCGCCAACCTGCCGATCGAACAGGCACTGCCGCCCGGACTGAGCCTGCGAGGCGAGCGCTTCCTGCTGCGCCAGGCGCTGGCCAACCTGCTGGACAACGCCCTGGACTTCACCCCGCCTGGCGGACGCATCCGCATCACCGCCGAACGCCAGGGCGAGCGCATCATCCTGCGCCTGTTCAACCAGGGCGAAGCCATCCCCGACTACGCACTGGCACGCCTGACCGAGCGCTTCTACTCCCTGCCGCGCCCCAACGGCGGGCGCAAGAGCACCGGGCTGGGCCTGAACTTCGTGCTGGAAGTGGCCGAGCTGCATGGCGGTGAGCTACAGATTGGTAATGTCGAAGGTGGGGTGCAAGTGCGGCTGACGCTACCCGCGTAGGATCGATAGAGCAACGCGAAACCCATCACTTGCAAGTTCCCGGGTTTCGCTGCGCTCTACCCAGGCTACCCGCTGCGCCTTCGGCATCCAGTGCGGCGTTGGCAAATTCACCTATCTGGTACTAGCGTTTTGCCGTGACAGCATCATTCAGCACCCACCCCATGTTCCTTCCCCGAGCGTGCTGATTATCTGGTCGATCATCCACCTGTTTATCTCGGAGCAAGCAGATGTTCGCTTTCCTGGCCAGTACCGCTGAAAAGCAAGCCCTTGAGCAGTCGATCATTGCCGTGATCTCAATCGGCCCCGATAACCGCGTGACCTTCTTCAACGAGGCCGCCGAAAAACTCTGGGGCTACAAACGACAGGAAGTCATTGGCCAGAACGTCGCCCTGCTGATTCCCAGCGAGCTGCGGCAGCACCATGACGGCTACGTCAATCGTCACCGCAACGACGGTACCAACCGCATCGTCGGTACCTCGCGTGAGGTGCAGTTGCAGCGCAAGGATGGTGTGCGTGTCTGGGCGCTGCTGTCGCTCTCGCAGATCATGGTCGCAGGCAAGAAACACTACACGGCATTCGTCCAGGATGTGACCGCCGAACGGCAGGCACGCGAAACCATGCAGCAAACCCTGTCGCAGGCGCTGGATGCGGTGGTCGTCATCGACGAGAACAATGCCATCACCTTCTACAACCGCGCAGCCGAGAAACTCTGGGGTTACAGTGCGGATGAGGTTATGGGTAAGAACGTCAAGATGCTAGTGCCGCAGGTTATCCAGGCCGAACATGACAGCTACATTGAACGCAACCGCCAAACCGGGCAGGACAAGATCGTCGGCACCAGCCGCGAGATCAAGATCGAGCGCAAGGATGGTGGCGTGCTTTGGGGGCAACTCTCTCTGAGCAAGGTCAAGCTCGACGACCGCACCATCTACACGGCCTTCGTCAAGGACGTCACCCGTGATGTAGAACAGCGCGAGGAAATGGCCATGCTCTCGCTGGTGGCCAACCGCACGGACAATGCCGTGATCATCACCGACTCCAAAGGCTGTATCGAATACGTCAACTCCGGCTTCGAGCGCATGACGGGCTACCCCCTCAAGGAGATCAAGGGGCGCACCCCGGGCAGCTTCCTGCAGGGGCCGGAAACCGACCCGGCCACCGTCCAGCGCATACGCGAGTGCCTGCGCAGCGGCCAATCGTTCTACGATGAGATTCTCAACTATACCCGCGACCGGGTGCCCTACTGGGTGTCGCTGTCGATCACTGCAGTCGCCAACGCCAAAGGCGTCACCGAGCGCTATATTTCGGTGCAAGCCAACGTGACAGGCGTCAAGCAGATGGCCCTGGACTTCACCCTGAAGCTCGATGCCATCAGCGGTGCGCTGGTAATTGCCGAACTCGATGCGCAGGGGCTCTACAGCAAATCCAACGAACTGTTCGATGAGCGTACCAGCGTCATCGGCAACCCCAAGGATGTCAGTACGCGTATCTGGCAATCGCTCTCCAATGACGAGCATGCCCAGCTCAAGAGTCAGGGTTTTTCTCCCAAGCAAATCATCCTCGGCGGCGCCTCCGGCGAGGTTGCGTTCGATGCCCGCATCTGTGCGTTGCGCAATTTCCGTGGTGAAACCACCGGCTATGTCATCTTCGGGATCGATACCTCCGAGCGTCGCCTGGCGGTCAGTCAGACCAAATCGGCGATGGACTCCGTGCTCACCGCCAGCCAGACCATCAGCCAGATCATCGCCACCATCAACAGTATTTCCGAACAAACCAACCTGCTGGCGCTCAACGCTGCCATCGAAGCGGCGCGCGCCGGCGAAATGGGCCGTGGCTTCGCCGTGGTCGCCGACGAAGTCAGGGCATTGGCTGGGCGCTCACGCGTCTCCAGCAACGAAATTGACCAATTGGTGAAGGAAACCGTGAGCAAGATCGAAGAACTGGCCAAGCTGCTGGTACGCATCGAAAACTGATCACGCCGTGACAGGCCAGGTGCTGCGCTGGGGGGCTGGCCTGTTGGGTGTAATAGCGCACGGCCAAGCTGTTCGGCACTGGCCATGTTGCCTTGCGGCGAGTGCCCGAGGCAGGTGGGGCATATCCTTGCGCATTAAAATGCCTGCTTACCGACGCCTCTTTGCGCATGGCCGCATACAATAGCCCGCCACGCATACGGCTGTATCGAACAAGGAATCTGCCCATGGCCTCCCCGGATAAACAGAAAAAGCGCGCTCAGCGGGCCAAAGCCAAGGCCAAGCAGAACCGCATGGGCAAACCCAAAAGCCATGCACTGCATCCGCTGCTGGCCAACCCGCTGATCGATGAGCCCTTCGATGATGTCGCCATCGACCTGAGCACCTTCGACTTCAGGGACATCGAAGAGAACGGCTTCGACCCGGCGGACTTCGACGACCTGTTCCAGGCGATGAAAATGGGCGAAGCCATCAGCCTGCTGGCGATGTGCCTGGTATTCCTGCAATACCCGGTACTGGAACTGGTCGTCTCCGAGGAAGAGGAAGATCCGGCCACCGACTTCATGATGGGCCTGCTGATCGTCTATCGCGCGATCTACCACAACGAAGATGAAGACACGGCAGTGGCCTGGATCGGCAGCGAAGCCTTCCAGGCGGCCTATAACGAAGCCTCCGTGATCCTGCAGCAAAAGAACGCCCGCGCAGCCGGCCGCACGTACTAGGTAGCGCCCGGCGACCGCGTATCTACTCTGCTGGGTAGAGCACCACGAACCCCATTGTCTGTGGGGCCCGAGTTTCGCTGTGCTCTGCCCAGCCACGGTGGACAAGCTTCACGTTGTCCAGCCCACGCGATGATTCCTCCGTAGGGTGGATGACGCTTTTTCATCCACCGTTGGGCATGGTTGTCCGGGCTACTTGCGTTGTCGAGCGCTGTAATCCGGAAGAACGTTTTAATCATCTATTTATTCGATTGTTTTGTTTATTTATTTGCGCTTTTTAATCAATTTGTTTCGATTAGCATAGGTTCCGTAGCCACTTACCAGCCTCACCCAGGAGCCTGATCATGAAAAAGCAAATCCTCGCAAGCCTTGTTATCGTCGCCCTGTCCACTAGCGTTTTCGCCGCTGAGCAGGTCACCACCCAATTCACCGCCGCCCCTGTCGTCGCTGCAGACGGTGCAGATCGTGTTGGTGCCAACCGTGTGGCGGCAGATGGCGCAGACCGTGTTGGTGCCAACCGTGTGGCGGCAGATGGCGCAGACCGTGTTGGTGCCAACCGTGTAGCTGCAGACGGTGCGGATCGTGTTGGTG
>CAZIZA010000107.1:0-6436 GCA_964543555.1 uncultured Pseudomonas sp. | reverse complement strand
GTGCCAACCGTGTGGCTGCAGATGGTGCAGACCGTGTTGGTGCCAACCGTGTGGCTGCAGATGGTGCAGACCGTGTTGGTGCCAACCGTGTGGCAGCAGATGGTGCAGATCGTGTTGGTGTTAATCGCATCGCCTGACTGCCTTTGTAATTCCCAGCTGTAGGCGCCCACAGGGGCGCCTTCGTCGTTTCGGCGAGGCAAATGCTTGGGATGGGTGGAACCCCGTGAAACCCATCGTCTGTGGTTCCCGGGTTTCGCTTCGCTCTACCCAGGCTACGGCTCAACGACTTTAGGCCGCATGATCGCGGATAAGTCCGTTTCTATAGGTCGGGTTGTGGCTCGGGTGTGAGGGCTGGTTGCGGCAACCGCAGCAATTCCACTTGCCACCAGGTTGGCAGCAGACGGCGCACTTCGGGGCGAGCGAAGCGGTCGTCGATCAGGTAGAGCACGCCTTGATCTTCCGGTGTGCGGATGACCCGGCCAGCGGCCTGCACGACCTTTTGCAGGCCGGGGTAGAGGTAGGTGTAGTTGTAGCCATTGCCGAACAGGGTATCCATGCGCTGGCGGATTTCTTCGTTGATCGGGTTGAGCTGGGCCAGGCCGAGGGTGGCGACGAAGGCGCCGATCAGGCGTTCGCCGGGCAGGTCCACCCCTTCGCCGAATACACCGCCAAGCACGGCGAAGCCGATGCCACGCCCGCCAATCTGGAAGCGCTCGATAAAACCCTGGCGCGCGGCTTCGTCCATCTGTCGCGATTGTGTCCACACCGGAATTTGCGGATGCTCGCGGCGCAGCGCCTGCAGTACCTGTTCCAGATACTGATAGCTGCTGAAGAAGGCCAGGTAGTTGCCGGGACGTTCGGCGTATTGGCGCGCCATCAACTGGCAGATCGGCGCCAGCGAGGCGTCGCGGTGCTGGTAGCGGGTCGACAGGTTGCGCACCACCTGTACGTGCAGTTGTTCGGCGCTGAACGGCGAGGCGACGTCCAGGCACTGGGTCTCCTCCGGCAAGCCGAGCAGGTCGAGGTAGTAGTGACTGGGGCTGAGGGTGGCGGAGAACAGCGTGGCGCTGTGCGCGTCCTCGAAGCGCGGGCCGAGGAAGGGCGCCGGGAGGATATTGCGGATGCACAGTGTGGAGTAACTGCGCCCGTTGCCAGCCTCGTCGCGATTGATATCGAACAGCGAGTGCGGGCCGAAGCTTTCCGCCAGGCGGCAGAACAGCATGGCGTCCAGGTAAAAACTGAGCAGTTCGCCGCCATTGCCTTCGGGCTGGTCGGTGAGCAGGTCGGTGATGGCGCTGACGGCCTTGCCCAGCGCGGCGAGCAGCAAGTCCGGCGCGAGTGGGTAGACCTGATAGGGCACCGCTTGCTCGCGGTGCAGTTGATCCCAATGGCGGTCGACCCGTTCCAGCACGCTTTTCAGGCGTTTCGGCGCGTCGCGGCACATGGCCTTGAAGCGCGCCTGATCCAGCTCGGCGCTGTACATGCCGCGCCCGCGCTCCACCAGGTTGTGTGCCTCGTCCACCAGCAGGCACACGCGCCACTGGTTGATCACCGTCAGGCTGTGCAGCAGGGCGCCGAGGTCGAAGTAGTAGTTGTAGTCGCCCACCACCACGTCGCTCCAGCGACACAGCTCCTGGCTCAGGTAATAGGGGCACACGCCGTGGGCGATGGCGATGTTGCGCACGGCTTGTTGATCCAGCCAGCGTTCCTTCAGCGCCGCACTGCGGGCTGCCGGCAGGCGGTCGTAGAAGCCCTTGGCCAGCGGGCAGGAGTCGCCATGACAGGCCTTGCTCGGGTGTTCGCAGGCCTTGTCGCGGGCGACGTGTTCCAGCACGCGCAGCGGCGTGTCCGGCTCGCGCAGGCGTTGCAGGGCATCCAGCGCCAGGCGCCGGCCGGGCGTTTTGGCGCTGAGGAAGAACAGGCGGTCGAGCTGCTGGCCGGGCATGGCCTTGAGCTGCGGGAACAGGGTGCCGAGGGTCTTGCCGATGCCGGTGGTGGCCTGCGCCAGCAGGTAATGGCCGTCGCGTGCGGCGCGGTAGACGGCTTCGGCCAGTTGCCGCTGGCCATGACGAAAGTCGCCGTAGGGGAACTGCAGTGCTTCCAATGCCTGATTGCGTGCGTGCTGATGCGTCTGTTCCTGCCGCGCCCATTCGATATAACGGCGGCAGTGCAGGGCGAAGAACTCACCCAGCGAGGCGGCGCTGTGGCGCTCGCGGAACACCGTTTCCTGCTGGGTGATGACGTTGAAGTACACCACCGCCAGATCCAGTTCATCGAAGCCCAGTTCCTGGCACAGCAGCCAGCCGTAGATTTTCACCTGCGCCCAGTGCAGCAGGCGGTGGTTGGCGGGGATGCGCGAGATGTCGCCACGGTGGGTCTTGATCTCTTCCAGCAGGCGAAACTCGGGGTCGAAGCCATCGGCGCGGCCACTGACCGTCAGCCCCTCGAACTGGCCGATCAGTGGCAGCTCGCTCACGTAATCCGGCCCACGCCGGGCCACGACTGTGGCGTGCCCGGCCATGCCTTCGGCGGCGGTGGGCGAGGGGGTGAAGCGCAGGTCGAGGTCACCCTCCTTGGCGGTGAACTCGCACAGCTCGCGCACGGCGACGCGCAGGTTCACTCGTCCCATTCCACGTAACAGACGCTGACCGGCATGCCGTGCTCGGCGCAGAAGGCCAGCCAGCGCTTCTGGTTGTCCTGCAGGCGGTCGCCGGGGCCTTTCACCTCGATCATCCGGTAGCGCGCCTCACTGGGCCAGAACTGGATCAGATCAGGCATGCCGGCACGGTTCTCGCGGATATCGGCCAGCAGGCGGCGGAACCAGGCAGCCAGGTGCGCGGGCGGCAGGCAGGCCAGCGCCTGTTCCAGGCGCTCGGCATCGAGCAGCTCCCAGACCACGAAGGGCGACTGGATGCCGAATTTCTCGGCATGGGTGCGGCGCATGGCCTCGATGTAACTGCCGTCTTCCAGGCGTGCCAGGCAGGCGGCGAACAACTCAGCGCGGCGGGCGTGGAAGTCGGCGCGGTGCAGATCCACCGGGCCAGTGTGGAAGGGGTGGAAGAAGGCGCCAGGCAGCGGGGCGAAGATCGCCTCCCAGCAGAGCAGGCCGAACAACCCGCAGATCAGCGTGTTCTCCATGTAATGCACCGGCGCATCGGGCTCGGCCAGGTGCATGGCCACAGCCCGTTCGACGCTGGCGGCGCGCGGCAGGCGCAGGTCGAGGCGATCCTCGCTCAGCTTTGCCGCCTTGGCTGCGGGGGGCAGGCCAAGGCGTTTGCGCAGGCGTGTGCGTGCGCGTTCGGCCAGTTGCGCTTCTTCGGCATTGTGCGGCGCCGCGATCACCTGTTCGGCGAGTGTCAGCGCTTCGCCATCCTGGCCCAGGCGTTCCAGCACGCGGATCTGCCGTTGTCGCGAGCCGACCGCGCGAGTATCGCGGTACAGCGCCAGCGCCGAGTCCAGCTCGCCAGCGCGTTCCAGATGCTGCGCCAGTTGCAGCAGCAGGCGCTGGTGACGGTCGCCGATATGGGCGCTGTCGCTGCTGAAATCGCCGAGCTGCTGCAGCACCTCGGTGACCGCCATGCCGGCCTCGAAGGCCTCACGGCAGGCGCGCAGGTGCAGGTAGTCGTCCACATCCCGGCGGTGGCGAAAACCGCGCGAACCGGGGGTGATGGGTACCTGCTCGTAGCGGAATATCCCCAGGTCGGCCAGCACGAATTCCGACCAGTCCTGCGCCAGGTTACCGAAGAACATCAGGCGCAGGCGGTCGCATAGCGGGCCGATGGCCAGGCTAAGCAGGCGCTCGTCCAGTTGCGGGCACCAATCGGCCAGGCTGCGCGGCTCTGTGTGTAGCCCGCGCAGATGGTCGAGCACTTCGCTTTTCTTCAGCGCCCCGCGCGGCAGGTCGTTGGCGAAGTGCACGGCCAGTTCGTCCTTGAGCAGCAGGGCGCCCAGTTCGTCGAAGCTCAGCACGGCGCAATCGATCAGCCAGCCCAGTGCCAGCAGCGGTAAGGCAGCGCTCGGGATATCGCCGATCTCGGCATAGCGCAGTTTGCTCACGCGAAAGTGCACGCCCTTGCGCATCACCAGGCGCACCAGCAGCGCCTGGGCGGGCAGGGGGAGCGTGGGGAAATCCGCGACGAAGGCGCGCTCGGCGTCGTCCATCAGGTCTCGGTGATGGGCGTCGAGCCAGGCGAGGGCCTTGCGGAAGTTCGCCAGGTAATAGAGTTCGGGAGCGTCGAGGCTGAGCATGGGGCGAAGTTTTACTGGTTTTTTATACAGATTCCAGTGCCGCCGAGCTGCTGGGTGGCGAACCCGTACCGAGCGCTCTCACATTCTCCACACAATCTCCACCTGCGCCTCACACGCCTCCCATCATCGCTGCCCAGACTCTGCCGTACTTTCACTCGCTACGGAGAGCCGTACCATGAGCCGTTCCCTGAGCTTCAAGCTGGGCGCCATTGCCCTGTTGATTTTGCTACTGATGATTCCCCTGTTGATGATCGATGGCCTGGTCGATGAGCGCCAGGGGCTGCGGTATGAGGTGATGCAGGGCATTGCCCGCAGTTCCAGCTACAGCCAGCAGATCACCGGACCAATCCTGGTGTTGCCTTACATCAAGACCACCCACGAGTGGAAAACCAACGAGAAAACGGGTGAGCGTTACACCGAAGAGCGTCAGCGTCGCGGGCGCCTGTACTTCCTGCCGGAGCGCTTCGTGCTCGACGGGCAGGTGGGCACCGAGCTGCGAGCCCGTGGCATCTATAAGGCGCGGCTGTACCGCAGTGACAGCCAGGTCAGTGGTCAGTTTCGTCTGCCGGTACGCCTGGGGCTGGGCGACGATCTGGGTTTCTACCGCTTCGAGAAGCCCTTTCTCTCGGTCGGCATCAGCGATATCCGTGGCATCAGCAATGACCTGCAACTGCGTCTGAATGGCCACACCCTGAGCTTCGCGCCGGGCAGCGGCGACGATAACTTCGGCGCCGGTGTACATGCGCCGCTCCCCGCTCTGGACGCGCAGGGTGGGCAGACCCTCGATTTCGCCTTCGACCTCAAATTGCAGGGCACCGAGCAATTGTCGATCGTGCCGGTGGGGCGTGATAGCCGGGTCAACTTGACCTCCGACTGGCCGCACCCGAGCTTCGTTGGTGAGTACCTGCCGAGCCGCCGCGAAATCTCTGACCAGGGCTTCAGCGCCGAATGGCAGACCAGCTTCTTTGCCACCAATCTGGAAGAGGCATTGCAGGGCTGCGTGGGTGCTGACCGTTGCCAGGATCTGTTCGGGCGCCACTTCGGGGTGAGTTTCGTCGACCCGGTGGATCAATACCTGAAGACCGATCGCGCAATCAAATATGCGCTGCTGTTCATCGCCCTGACCTTCGCCACGTTCTTCCTCTTCGAAGTGCTCAAACGCCTGGCCGTGCATCCGGTGCAGTACACCCTGGTCGGTCTGTCGCTGGCGTTGTTTTACCTGCTGCTGCTGTCGTTGTCCGAACATCTGGAGTTCGCCCTGGCTTATGGGCTGTCGGCCAGCGCCTGCGTTGGATTGATCGGTTTCTACGTCAGCTTCGTGCTGCACAGTTGGCGGCGCGGCCTGGGCTTCGGCGCTTTGCTGGCGGCGCTGTACGCCATGCTCTACGGCCTGCTCAATGCCGAGGACTACGCCTTGCTGATGGGCTCGTTGCTGGTGTTCGGCGTGCTCGGCAGCGTGATGGTGCTGACCCGCAAACTCGACTGGTATGGCGTTGGCCGCAGTGCCTGAAACTCATGGCGCGGCCACGCCGCGCCCCTTGTCTGGAGGTGATCCCATGCGTCTTCTCATGCCATTTTCCGCCTGCCTGGGCCTCGGCCTGGTGGTGGCGGTGATGATCCTGATCGGCCTGATGTTCTGCGGCTGGTTCAACCTGCTCGACGGCCTGCTGCTGACCGGCAAGCCGTTGGCCAGCCTGAGCCTGCTGTTGCTGCCGGAGGGCTTCTGGAGTGCCCTGACCGGCATTCAGGATGCGGCACAAAACAGCACGTTGCGTTCCTTTTTGTCCCTGTGTGCGGCGTTGGGGCAGGTTGGCCTGGTGTTGGCGTTGGGCTTCATGCGCCTGTGGTATCGCTCATGAGCGGGTATATCGGTCTGCGCGAGGAGGCGCGTGCCGGGCAGTTACTGGCTAGGCGGATTACTGGGTTGTTTCTTCGAGTGCAGGCGAGGCAGAGAGATCGAAAGGAATGTACTGAGGTGCGGCAGAAACCGTGCCTGAGGCGTGAGATGTCGTAGCCCGGTTTAGTCCGCAAGTCTTGCGTCAGGCAATCCCCGACGCTCCAGGCGCACGCTGCGCTGCGGCTAATACCAATGTCTAGCTGTCGGCCGGTACTGGCCTGCTGCTAGCTTGAAGGTGCATCAGAATAACAATAACCGGAGGCGTCTATGACTTCTGAACAAGCAAATGCC
>CAZIZA010000106.1:0-11796 GCA_964543555.1 uncultured Pseudomonas sp. | reverse complement strand
GCGGAGACGTCTTCCGCCTGCAGGCCTTTCTGGCCCTGGGTCACGCCGAACTCGACCTTCTGGCCTTCGACCAGGGTGCGGTGACCTTCGCCACGGATGGCGCGGAAGTGAACGAACACATCCGGGCCGCTTTCGCGCTGAATGAACCCGTAACCCTTGGAATCATTGAACCATTTGACGGTTCCGCTCTCACGATCTGCCATTACCCACTTCTCCAAACTCGCTATGTTTTTATTGTCCCGAAGACGCTTCGACGGCGCGGTAAAACCTTCTTCTCAGCATTCACTCCCCCGGCAGCCGAGCCCGGAGCAGATCAAGCGATTCGTGTTCTTACTGCAGCCGAAGGCCGAGTATAAAGCATGGATTGTGACTGAAAAGCACTTTTTAAAAACCGCCACGAAACCAGAAGATATGCGGGTTACAGCTTGTTTTATGGGCTTTTGGCCAACAGATCGCGCAACTTCTTCGCCAGCCGCTGCACCTGATCAGGCTCCAGTCGGTAAGCCCAGTCACTGCGCCCACTCACCTCGGCGACGTTGAAACCTTCACGCTCGCCCAGCACCAACCAATACTGCTCCCCCTGCTTGTACAGCGCGCCCTTGAGCGTCTCCCCGGCAAAACCGGTGAGGCTCAACTGCAGCATCGGCGCCTGCCTGAAACCTATCTGCGCCAATGGCGCGGCATCGGCAAACTGCAGGTTGGAGAAGACTAGCGCGACGCTATTGGCTGCCCCCTCGAAGCTGAGTTTCTGCTCCTTGCGCAGCTCTGCGACAGCGAAGTTGTACTGCTGGGCATCGGCACGCGTCAGCGTAAGTTGCTCACCATCGGCGTAGCGCAGCTCAAGGCGGGCGATGCGTGTAAAGGGAATGTCGGTGACACGCCGATCCAGCCAGTCCAGCTCACGCGTCGGCACCTGCAACTGCTGATCGATCAGCCACACCTGATCCTCGCCGGCACGGCGCACCAGTTGCCCACTGCCTTGCTGAGACGGATTGCCCAAGCGCAGCCCAAGGTCGGGATGCCCCTCGAAGTGCAGCGTCAGACGCAGCGCCTGCTCATCAGCCCCGCCCTCCTCGGCCAAGCCCAGACGCGCATGCCACTGCGGGTTGGCGGTCTTGGCCTCCTGCGTGCGCGCCTCGCGCAATGCCCGCAGCAGTTCGGCCAGCGCTTGCGGCGCCGCCGCATAATCGGCCTTGGCCGGCACCACCCAACCATCCTCTCGCCGCTCGATACGTACCGAGGGCTGCCCCGGCTGTTCGATCTCCAGTGCCTGCAGCGTATTCAGATAGCCCTGTTCGGCTGCCAGCCAGGGCGCCGACTCGATTTGCGCCGTGCTCTGCTGCTGGCCGCGCTGCACGATCAGGTAACCCAGCACACAGAGCAGCACGATGATGATCAATGCGATCAGACCTTTGCGTCCCATACCCATCTCACTGTTGATGACTCGAAAGCGACGTAGGGTGGATCACGCTTCACCGATCCACCGTTGCGGTGGATGTAAACAGCGACCTCCACCCTACGCACGGTTCGTGGGAGGGGCTTTAGCCGCGACTGTCGCCGCTGAAGCCCCTCCCACAGGTGACCGTCAAACGCGACGGCGGCGGCGCCACAACCACAGCGCCAACACGCCCAGGGTCAGCAGCGCCGGCACCAGGGCGATGTTGATGATCTTCAGCGTGCGGCCCAGCGCCTCGATATCGGCATTGAGCTGGTAACGCACCTCGCGCAGTTCCTTGCGAATCTCCAGCTTCTGCTGGATGAAACGCTGCAGCGCGCCCTGCTGCTCCGGTGTCAGCTCCAGGTTTGGATCGTCGCTTTGCTGCAGCGCCGCCAGTTGCTGCTCGGTCTCGGCCAGGCGCGCCTGCAGTGCCTGCTCCTTGTCGCGGAAACGCTGTTCGGCAGCGCGCTGCAGCTCCTCGACCACCACGAACGGCCGGCTGAAACGGCCACGCGAACGCACGCTGATCAGCGCCTCGGAGCCAGTCAGGTTGTCCAGCGCGTTGATGGTGAAGCTGCCGTTGTCCGCCCAGGGCTGCGGCATGCGCTGGCCGAAGAAGTCCTGCACCTGCACCCACATGCGGTCACTGAGGATGTCGGTATCGGCCACGGCGATGACGTTGATGGTGTCCGCCTGCTTGAGGCCGTCCTTGCGTCCTTCGATGCCATCAGGGAAGGCGCTCTGCGCCGGGCCATCGATGCGCGCGGCGATGGTGTAGCGCTCGCCGGTCGGCTCCAGTTCGCGGATCAGTTCCTCGGGGTTGCTGAGCATGGCGAAGCGCTGGGCGTCGAAGGGCATGGCGTATTCGGAGCTTTGCATCAGCGGGGTGAAGCGCGTCTTCGCCCCTTCCAGCGGCTCGAGCATGCCGGCGGTGGCAACGGTGACGCTCTCCAGCCCGGCCGTGGCGATATCGGTCTGATCCAGCGCCTTGCGCGGCAAGCTCAGCCAGGCGGCATGGCGCACCGGGCGCTGGCCCTGACCACGGTTGACCGACATGGCGTAGGAGCCATCGCCCAGCACCTTGTCCGGCACCATGCGCAGGCCCCAGGCCTTGAACAGCGGCTCGATATTGGAGGCCCTGTCCACCGCCACCTCGCCCAGCATATCGCCGGTGTCAGCCTCGGCATAAGGGTCGACGAACACCATCAGCTTGCCGCCGCGCAGCACGAACTGGTCGATGGCATACAGGGTCTGCTCGGGCAGATTCTTCGGATGCACCAGCCACAGCACCGAGACGCTCTCGGGAATCTGGTCGACATCGCTCTTGAGCTGCTCGATCTGGAACAACTGGCGCACCTGCTCCAGCACCATCCACGGTGGCGTCGGCTGCCGCGCCATCATGTCGAAACCGCCGGTCATCGGCAGCCCGGAGAGCACGCCAACCACCGGCAGTTCCGGCTTGGTCAGGGTCTGCACCAGGCGGCTCAGCTCGTATTCCAGATGCTCCTCCTGATCCAGGGCGAAGAACGGAATCACCTGGGTGTCGTCCAGGCCGTTGGTGCCAGCCAGGCCGAAGTAGATCGAGTCGCCACCCTGCTGCAACGGGATGCCCTGCAGGCCATACTGCGCGGCCTTGTCCTCGTCCTCGGAGAACGGCTCGGGGTCGATGATATGCAGGCGAATCTTGCCGCCGGCCTGCGCCTGGTAGGCCTTGAGCATCTCCTCCACGCGCTGGGCGTAGGTGCGCAGCGCCGGCAGGTTCTTGGCCACCTTGTCCGAGTAGAAGAAGTACAGGTTGATCGGCTCGTCCAGCTCGCCAAGGATCTGCTGGGTGCCGTCGGAGATGGTGTAGAGCTTCTGCTCGGTCAGGTCCAGGCGCGCACCGCCCAGGCCCAGGCCGGCCAGCAGGTTGAAGGCGATGAAGGCGACCGCGATCAGCAGCAGCCCGGCGCCGGAATAGATCAGCTTTTTCATGGGCGCATTCCTTCAGTCAGCTTTCTTCAGATCGATGACCACGGCAGTGGCGGTCAGCCAGGCGGCGATCAACGAGAGGAAATACAAAAGGTCGCGCACATCGATCACGCCCTTGCTGATGGCATCGAAGCGCACCAGAAAGCTCAGCGAGGCGATGGCGTCCACCAGCCACTGCGGCGCCCAGGCGAAGGCGTCGAGCACCATGGGAAAGCCGCTGACGATGAACAAAAAGCAGGCACTGACCGCGAGGATGAAGGCGATCACCTGATTCTTGCTCAGCGCCGACATGCACGAGCCGATGGCCAGATAGGCCCCGGCCAGCAGCCAGCTGCCGATATAGCCGGTGACGACGGCGCCGTTGTCCGGCTCGCCCAGGTAGTTGACGGTGATGATCATCGGGAAGGTCAACAGCAGCGCGATGCCGGCGAACACCCAGGCCGCCAGAAACTTGCCGGTGACCGCCTCGAAGCGGGTGATCGGCAGGGTCATCAGCAACTCGATGGAACCGGACTTGCGCTCCTCCGCCCACAGGCGCATGGCGATCGCCGGCACCAGGAACAGATAGAGCCACGGGTGGAAGTTGAAGAAGGCGGAAAGATTGGCCTGGCCGCCCTCGAAGAAACCGCCCAGATAGAAGGTGAACACCCCGGACAGCACCAGAAAGATCACGATGAACACATAAGCCAGCGGCGTGGCGAAATAGCTCGCCAGTTCGCGCTTGAAGATCACGGGCAACTGGGTCATCACTGCTCTCCCCGGGTCAGCGTGCGGAACACCTCATCGAGGCGACCGCGTTCCACATTGAGCTCACGCACCTTCCAGCCGCGCTCGGCGATCAACGCATTGACCTGCGGGAAGATCACCGCGCCCGGCTGCGCCAGCACGCTCAGGCTGTGCTCGCGGGCGTTCTCCTCGACACCGGCGACGCCCGGCAGCGCCGCAAGAGCTGCCTGATCCAACGCCTCATCCGCTACCAGCGTCACCGACTGGTGGTAGCGCGAGCGGCTTTCCAACTCCAGCGGCGTGCCATCGGCCAGCAGGCGGCCCTGGGCGATCACCACCGCGCGGGTGCACAGCGCCGTGACCTCTTCGAGGATATGGGTGGAGATGATCACGATCTTGTCGCGCGCCAGGCCTTGGATAAGCTGGCGCACCTGATGCTTCTGATTGGGGTCGAGGCCATCGGTGGGCTCGTCGAGAATCAGCACACGCGGGTCATGCAGAATCGCCTGAGCCAGGCCGACGCGGCGCTTGAAGCCCTTGGACAGTGTCTCGATGCTCTGCTCCAGCACCGCCTGAAGCTCCACCTGCTCCACTGCATTCTGCATGCGCAACTTCTTCTCGGCGCCACGAAAGCCGCGCACCTCGGCGATAAATTCAAGAAAACCGCGCACCGTCATATCGCCGTAGCACGGCGCGCCTTCCGGCAGATAACCGATCTGCCGCTGGGCCTTGAGCGTCTGAGTCTGGATATCGCAACCGAGGATGCTCGCCGTACCGGACGTCGGCGCGAGAAAGCCGGTGAGCATCTTCATGGTGGTGGATTTGCCGGCCCCGTTGGGGCCGAGAAAGCCCAGCACTTCCCCTGGCTGGACCTGGAACGACAAGTCATCGACTGCCGTGTGCTGCGCAAAACGCTTGGTCAGGTTTCTTATATCGATCATGGCCTCTCACCGTCGCGAAAGACCTACGCTCAGCGAAACCATCGCTAAAGCGCAGGCCGCAAGAACGCCGGGCGCGAAACACCACCGGCCCGGACGAGGGCAAGACCGTAGCAAAACTGAAAAGTTCAGTCAGCAGGCCGAAACAAGTGGTAAATGGAATATGTGTTCAGCGATCCAGAGGGCTCAACACCGCCAGGCCACCTCGGTTGAGCACATGGGTGTAGATCTGCGTGGTTCTGATGTCCGCATGACCGAGTAACTCTTGCACGGTGCGAATATCCCGGCCTGCTTCCAACAAATGAGTCGCGAAACAGTGGCGCAGGGTATGCGGTGAAATGGGCTTTACGATACCTGCCTCCCCAGCAGCACGCTTGAGGTTGCGCTGCACCCGCTTCTCGTCCAGATGATGACGCCTTAAGGCCCCGGAACGCGGGTCGACCGAAAGCCCGGCAGCCGGAAAGACGTATTGCCAGCCCAATTCATGAGGCGCGTTGGGATATTTACGCGCCAGGGCAAAAGGCAGCCAGACATCACCACGCCCCTGCGCCAACTCTGCCTGGTGTAACGCCCTCACTACCGCAAGATGATTGCGCAATGGCTGCTCCAAACGCTGCGGCAGCATAGTGACGCGATCTTTCATACCCTTACCGTCACGAATGAGAATTTCACGTCGGGAGAAATCCACATCCTTGATACGTAAACGCACTGCCTCCATCAAGCGCATCCCTGTGCCATAAAGCAGGCTACATACCAGCCAGATCTCACCATCGAGCTGCCCCAGCACGCGATGCACTTCATCGACAGCCAATACCACTGGCAATCGCTGCGGCTTCTTCGCCCGAACAATATCGGCCAACCAGGGCAAATCCAGCGCCAATACTTCCTTATAGAGAAACAACAACGCAGCCAGCGCCTGATTTTGCGTAGATGCCGATACATTTCGCCGCACGGCAAGATCTGTGAGAAAGGCCTCAATCTCGGCAGCGCCCATATCCTGAGGATGCCTGTAACGGTGAAAGCGGATAAAACGCTTCACCCACTCGCAATAGACGCGCTCAGTCCGGATGGAGTAGTGTTTAAGGCGAATTCGATCACGCATCTGATCGAGCAAACGAGGCTTATCATCCATGGTGCATAACCTTCCAAAATGGTCGTCCTGACCCGGAAAGCACCAGCCTAGACAGGAAAGCGAACGATGGCAAGGAAGGTTATCCACCAAAATCGCCCGCAGGTTATACACCATTTGGTGTCTATTTATAGTTAGGCAAACCGTGAAAAAACCTTTAGACATATCCAGAATAATTGTATTTTTCGCGATGCTTGTACTCATTGCTGCGTGCGTTCACACCGCGTTTGATACGAGCCGACACGAATCAATTAAAGAATTTTTAGTCCTATTATTATTTTACATATTGCCGCTAATTTTCATCGCTTCCGCAACATTGCACGCTGAAAGAAAAGCACTATCATTCATATCGGCCTTTATTACGCTTGAGGTTGGCAGCCTCGTTGAATATCAATATTACTCACATGCAGACCCGTAAAACGTTTTTTTAATAGCATTAAGCATATTAACTTATTGGCTTTCCACAATTATTGCGTATTTTTCATATGAATAAAAAATGCCTAACAAGTGGTTCAAGCCGTTCGCTTCGCTCACTGGGACGGGCTAAAGCCCGCCCCTTAACCAAACGTTAGGTGCACTCATGGAAGAACCTGCGAAACCTACCCAAGCAAACACCAGTAGTAACTTGATCACATATGGCATTTCCATTTGTGGCCTAGGTGGCACCTTATGGCTATTCCACATGACCTATACAGCGATCAATATGATTATCGCTGGAAAAGGGCTAGAAACTTATCGAACTTTCTGGCTTGTACAGTTCAATTGGTATGGCTTTCTTGCTTTCATAATGGCTTGCACCATCGCTATTTCCATTTGCCTCTGGTTGCAGTGGCACGAACACATGCAATGGAAAAGTCTGCAGAACAAATATGGTCGGCGTAAACGCACACCTAACTAGTGGTTCAAGCCGTTCGCTTCGCTCACTCGGGACGGGCTAAAGCCCGCCCCTTAACCAAACGTTAGGCCAAAGGAGTAGCCCGATGGCGCAAAACTTTCACACTAGGCTTCATAAATACTTTGAAGATATTGGCAGCATTTTGAGAGGAGAATCAAAGGCATCTTCTATTTTCCCCAACACTACTGACATTGGAGTTTCACGAGAACGGATATACGCTGAAGTACTTAGATCTCACCTCCCCTCTAATTGCAATGTCAAGCTCGGAGGCTTTGTCTTTGGCGCTTCAGGAAATGAATCGAAGCAAATAGACATAATAATAACCAATGACAAATCTATTCAGTTTAATTTTTTAAACAGAGATGATGCCGGGAAATCTTTCTCCTGTATTGATGGTTGTATCGGGGTCGTGTCAGTCAAGTCAACACTCGACAAGCAGCAATTGTTTGACTCTCTTGAAAACCTTGCAAATCTTCCTCAAAAACTCCCCATTGACGATCGAGCGCTAACCAATAGAGAGATATTAAATTACGATGACTGGCCGTATAAAGTAATATTTGCCTCAGATGGCCTTTCAGCAAAAACCATACTTGAGCACTTAAAAAACTTCTACCTGAAAAACCCTAATATACCGCCACACAATCGACCTAACTTTATTCATGTTTGCGGAAAATACAATATCATTCGAGCCTTAAATGGCGGCAATACATTAAGAAACGGGGAGGTGATCCCGATTGACTCATTTCATTTGCAAGAAAAATCACCTGATGTTTTTGGAATACTGCATGTCATTTCTGATATGCAAGCGATTGCTATGGCAAGCAACATGATTGCGTACACCTATTCAGAAATAGTCAATAACCTGCCAGAAGCCTAACAAATGTATATGGACTCTCCCCACAAGCAGTGAGCAAAGCCTTGCTTTTGCACCTGTCGTCAGCGCGGTTGCATTCGTATATCCGGCCTGTTGTGGACGTTCACGCCCTGGCCATTCTGTAGTTCGCGCAGCGGGGGCCAAGCGTTCAATCGATCACGAAGATCATCATTGTTATCGGCCTTGTTCCGCTGCAGGACTCGCCTGTTCCGACAGTGCTGCTGCTCACCACAACCACACGAAAACCATCACCCCTTTACTGATTACCCCCGCCGTCAGGCGGGCCTAACGCTTTGCCAATTGCCATTGAACCGCCGCTCGTGGCACCACACCGCCCAGCAGATCCTGACCAATTTGTTGGCCAGGGCCACCGCTGCTTTGTTATGCCCGATCCGCGCCGCCGTTTCCACGGCACAGCGCTGCAACTGCGTCAGCTTCTCTGGTGTACGCGCCTGGCAGCGTTGTGCCGCCAGCAAGGCCGCTCGTGAACCATGGATCAACAGCGTGCGCACATAGACGTTGCCCTGCCGGCTGATATGGCCGAGCTTCCGACTGTTGCCACTGCTGAACTCGCGCGGCGTCATGCCCAGCCAGGCGCTGAGCTGGCGACCGCTGGCAAAGCGTTCGGGCTTGCCGACAGCGGCGGTCAGGGCGCTGGCGGTTAGCAGGCCAATGCCACTGACCTCGTCCAGTTTGCGCACGATGTTATCGTCAGCGTGCCAGCGCTTGAGTTGCTGTTAGCATTCAGCCATGCACTGTTCGTACAAGTTGATCTCGGCCAGGACGATATGCAGCAGACGGCTCAAGGAAGCGAGTTCAGGTTGGTCTACCAACTCACTGGCTGCCCGGATAAAGGCGGCGGTCGAAGCCGGGGCTTCGATACCTGCTTCACGCAGCATGCCGCGCAGCAGGTTGATGCGCTGGGTGCGACTCTTCTTCCAGGTTTCACGTAGCCCGTGCAATTGCTGAAGCTGTTGCTGCTCGTGGCTCTTCACCGGCACGGGATGAATGTCGGTGCAGCGCGCCGCTTCCAGCATGGCATCGCAATCATTGCGGTCGGTTTTGTTACGGCGGCGATAGGGCCGCACGTAGCGCGGATGCAGCAGCTTCACCTGATGACCGAGCGATTGCGCCAGCCGCCCCCAATAGTGCGCGGTGCCACAGGCCTCCATCACCCACTCGACCGGCTCGGCCTGCTCCTGTATATATCGCCGGAACGCCTCTCGGTTCAGCCGCTTGCGCTGCACCACCTGGCCGAAACGGACACTCTCGGCAACTTGGTAAACGGACTTGGCCAGATCAACGGCAATACGCTTCATCGCGGCTCTCCCAATCTCAGTCAACACCGGTTTCGGTATAGAACAGTGGCGCAGGGAGAGTCCATTACAGCATTCAAACCGCTCGCTTCGCTCACTGGGACGGGCTAAAGCCCGCCCTTTAACCAAGCGTTAGGGATGATAAATATGAAAAAAATTCTTTCTATTTTTGGATTCATCGCAGTTCTTATTGCTGCGGCTATTGGAGGCGGTATCGGTAAAGAGGTCGGCAAGGCAGCCTTTTCTCCTTCAAAGCCGACTCAGCAGCAGGTTGAAGCGAAACTGTACGAAGGCTTTAATAAGGCAGCCGAACAAGCGAATAAGCGTGGGCCTGTTATGGTAGATCAAGATACAAGATGGGATAAATCAATAGCGGGGCCCGGAGCACGCTTGACCTATTACTATTCTTTTCCGAAGTACTCTTCTCTTGATATAAAACGCGACTGGTTACTTGCAAATCTTCAACCTGAAGTAAAAAAGGCCGTATGTGGAAGCAAGGAGATGAAACTATCGCTCCAATATGGCGGTACTTATGTTTATACCTACAGCGGTAATGACAGTATTGAAATCGCAAGATTTGAACTCAATAGGCATGTTTGTGGCCTTGCCCAAATCTTCCCCTAACACATGTATATGGACTCTCCCCACAAGTAGTGAGCAAAGGCTTGCTTTTGCACCTGTCGTCAGCGCGGTTGCATTCGTATATCCGGCCTGTTGGGGGCGTTCACACCCTGGTCATTCTGTAGTTCGCGCAGCGGGGGCCAAGCGTTCAATCGATCACGAAGATCATCATTGTTATCGGCCTTGCTCCGCTGCAGGACTCGCCCGTTCCGACAGTGCTGCTGCTCACCACCACCACAAGAAAACCAACACGCCTTGCTGATTAGCCTGGGCTGTCAGGCGGGTCGGGGCTAGTGGAGCTTTAAGTAGCGCTTCACGATTCGCAAGGGGCTGTGCAGGCCACCGACAGGGTTGCCCAGGAGCCGCGAATTCCCACTCTAACTGCGCCCAACGTCTTCGTTTTGCCGCTATGCTCTCCCCCGCTCACCCCAACAAGGACGTAAACAGTGATGGACTTCATTGCACGCAATTTCAGATGGCTGATGCTGCTATCCGGCGTTCTCACGGCGACCATGTTCTTCGGCCTGTTCGCCCCGCAGGCTGCGCTGGAGTGGATGTTTGGTGCTTCGTTCAACGGGCAGTTGGAGGCCTTGGTCGTGCGCAGTTGGTCGGGGCTGGTCGGGCTGATCGGCGTGTTGCTGATCTACGGCGCGTTCAGCCCGCAGAACCGAGTGTGCTGTGCGGCCATCGCGGCGAGCAGCAAGGCCATATTCGTTGTGCTGGTGTTGATCCACGGCCAGGCGTATCTGCCCCAGGCAGCGCCGGCACTCGCGCTGGATGTGCTGGTGATTGTCTTCACTCTGCTTTTTCTGCTGGCCAATCAGCACCGCGCATCAGGAACACACTGAAAAAGCCATTGCAGAACCAACAAATTACCTTGGCTCCCACCTTCGCGGGTATGACGGTCAATGGCTTGTGCAGTGCTGCGAACGCTGGCCAAGGCTTGAAGCGCCGCGTCGTAGGAGAACTCCGCGCCCATGTCGCCCAGGTTCGCGGCGGGGCGCCGCTCCTACACAATCGTGCTGACAGGGCTTGGCGGCGTGGTAGGGGTGGACTTATTTTCGTCACAGTTTGCGCGGATGATCGCCGCCTGGCTGCGGCGCCCATTCGTTCGGATGCCTCGCTTGCGTCTATTGGCCACGTCCGCCCCCTTCAAGCTGCCCCCGAGGCCCGTTTTGGAAACCACGGTCTTTCTCGCCGTCATCGCCGCCGCTGCCCTGCATGCCGGCTGGAATGCTTTGCTCAAGATTGGTCTGGATCGCTTCCTCACCGCCACGTTGATTCAGATAGGTGCAGGGCTGGTGGCGCTTTGCGCCTTGCCATTGGTGGCGCTGCCGCAGGCTTCGGCCTGGCCGTGGATCGCACTCTCTGCAGTGCTGCATATCGGCTACAACTTCTTTCTCGCCCGCGCTTATCAGTACGGCGACCTGGGCCAGGTCTACCCGATTGCGCGGGGCAGCTCGCCGCTGATGGTCGCCCTGCTCTCGCTCCTGTTCTTGCACGACGGGCTGAGCGCTCTGCAATTACTGGGGTTGCTGGTGCTGGTCACAGGCATCTGGTTGATGGCCCTGCGCGGCGGCCAGCACAAGGCGCGACAGGGAGCGATGCTGGTCTGTGCGTTGATGACGGCACTGTTCATCGCCGGCTACACCTTGAGCGATGCCATGGGTGCGCGCAGCAATGGCGACGCGCTGAGTTATTCGCTATGGCTGTTCAGCATCAACGGTGTGGTGATGGCGGCGGTGTTGGCCATCAGCCGTGGGCCGCGCGCCTTTCTGCAGTTGGGCCCGCACTGGCGCGGCGGGTTGGCCGGCGGGGCGATGTCGATGGCGGCCTACACCATCGTTATCTGGGCCATGACTCAGGCGCCGGTGGCATTGGTTTCGGC
>CAZIZA010000105.1:0-11814 GCA_964543555.1 uncultured Pseudomonas sp. | reverse complement strand
AAGAGTCGGGCAACGTCGCCGATCTGGAAGCCTTTATCGGACGTACCATCAAGTTCCAGGTGGAGACCATGTATTCCCAGGAACAGTACGACGTGGTGCTGCTCTGAGCGCCGCTAGCACGCAGGTGAACGCCGTGGCACGCCTGTTCTCGGCCTTGCTGCGCTGGGGGCTGGGTTTCTGCGCGGCCGCGCTCGTGCTGGCTGCGCTGTATGTCAGCCTGGGACGCGAGCTGGTGCCGCTGGTGGCTGAATACCGCCTCGAACTGGAGGATCGTGCCACCGCGCAGTTGGGTGTGCCGGTGCGCATTGGCCGTCTCCAGGGGCGATGGCAGGGCTTTGCCCCGGTGCTGGTGGCGCATGATGTGCGCCTGGGTGATGACGATCAAGGGCTGAGCCTGGAGCGTGTGCAACTGGTGCCGGATGTAGGTGGCAGCCTGTTGGCACGCCAGCCGCGTATCGCCCACCTGCAATTCGATGGGCTGCAGCTCAATGTGCAGCAGAACGCCCAGGGCGGCTGGCAGGTACAAGGCTTACCGCAGCGCGATGGCCCCGAACTGAATGTCGAGCAACTGCTCAGAGATCTGGACGTCGTCCATCGCATCAGCCTGCTCGACAGCCGTGTGGTGCTGCAGCCTCTCGATCAGGAGCCGCTGCTGCTCAGCTACGTCAACCTGAGCCTGCGTTACGGCAGCAACAGCCAGCGCCTCGATGGTCGCCTGCTACTGCCTGATGGTCAGCCGGTGGCACTGCGACTGCGTACGCGCATGCAGCCCAGAACCTGGCGCGAGGCGCAGTCCGAGCTTTATCTGAGCCTGCCGCAGAGCGACTGGGCCGCCTGGCTGCCGAAATCGCTACTTGGTGACTGGCAGCTACAGCGTCTGCAGGCCGGCGGTGAGCTGTGGCTGGAGGGGCGTGGCCTGGCCCTGGACAAGGGCGCCTTGCGTCTGCATGCCCCCGAGCTGGTCGGCGGTCAGGCCAGGCATGAGGTTGTGACGCTCAATGACCTGGCCTTCAATGCCTTCTTCGAACAAGGTGAGCAGGGCGTGCGGGCGCAGATCGACTCCCTGGCCTTGACCCATGCCGAGCAACGCATTGGCGAGCTGCACCTGAACCTGAATCAGCAGGACGTGGGCGAGGCTGACGAGCGTTGGGCGCTGAGCGCCGACCGCCTCGATCTGGCGGCCTGGGCGCCGCTGGTGCAGGCGTTGATGCCGATGCCCGACTCGGCCCGCGATGTGCTGGTCGCGCTGGCGCCCGTGGGGGCGGTCAACAACCTGTTGCTCGACTATTACCCGCAACGTCAAGGCGCCGAGCGTCTGCAGTTCGCTGCCAATCTGGACAGAGTGGGCATCCAGGCTTACCACGGAGCGCCAGCTGCCGAGAACGTCAGTGGCAGTGCCTCGGGCAACCTGTTCAAAGGCGAACTGCGCCTCAACACCGAAGACTTCGCCCTGCACCTGGATCAGCTGTTTCCCAAGCCCTGGCGTTATCGTCATGCACAGGCGCGGCTGAGCTGGGACTGGAGCGAAACCGGCCTGACGCTGTACAGCCCCTACATGCGGCTTGATGGCGAGGAAGGGCAGGTCGCAGGGGATATGCTGATCCGCCTGCTGCGTGATCCTGAGGCAGAGGATTACATGGATTTGCGTGTCGGGCTGCGCGATGGCGACGCGGCATACACCGAGAAGTACCTGCCAAGCCGCTCACCCGGAATGAGTGCGGAGCTCGATCGCTGGCTGAAAACAGCGATTCGCGCCGGCCATGTCGAGGAAGGCTACTTTCAATACCAGGGCTCGCTGAACAAGGGGGCGCCATTGGGCGCGCGCAGCCTCAGTCTGTTCTTCAAGGTCAAGGATACCGAACTGGCCTTCCAGCCGGGTTGGCCTGCGCTCCATGAGGGCGTGGGTGAAGTATTGATCGAAGACGATGCGGTACGCGTGCGCTTGCAGAGCGGTCGTCTGCTGGAAAGCCAGGTCAGCGACGTTATCGCCAATATTCCCCTGTTGCACGATGGCAAGCCGCCGCGTCTGCAACTTGTGGGTGACGTGCAGAGCAGTCTGCCCGATGCCATCAAGCTGTTGCAGGAGGCTCCGCTGGGGACGTCGGAGCTTTTTGCAGGCTGGCAGGGCGAAGGCCCGTTGGCCGGTCGCTTGCAATTGGATATCCCGTTGCATAAAGGCCAGACCCCCGGTGTCGTGGTGGATTTCGCCACCGAGGGCGCGCGTCTCAAGCTGGCCAATCCCGATGTGCAATTGAGCAATCTTCAAGGCGCGTTTCGTTTCAACAGTGCCGCCGGCTTGAGTTCACCTGACGTTCGTGCCGAGGTGTTCGGTCGTCAGGTGCGCGGCAGCATCAGTGCCGAAGGTGCCCGTGGCAAGGCGCTCACGCGTTTCGATTTGCGTGGTCAGGTTCCGGTCAATACGCTCAGTCAGTGGTTGGGCGGGCCGCAGAAACTGCCAGTCAGCGGTGTGCTGCCCTATCGCTTGCGTCTGACGCTCGACGGCGAAGACAGTCAGTTGCGTGTCGACTCCAACCTGCGTGGTGTCGCGGTGGAGTTACCCGCACCTTTTGCCAAGACCGCGCAACAGGAGCGCGATGCCAGCTGGCGCATGACGCTGGCCGGACGTGAGCGCCGCTATTGGGCTGAATATGGCGATCTGGCCAGCCTTAACCTGGCCGCACCTCCCGCTGCGCTGGTCGATGGCCGCGGGGAGTTGGTGCTCGGCGGTGCTCCTGCCGGGCTGCCTCCGGGCCAGGGCTTGCGTGTGCGTGGGCGCCTGGACGAGCTGGATCTTGATGCCTGGAAGCAACTTGGCAGCAGTCACCCGCTGGAGGTGGATGCCGACAGCCAGCGTCTGCTGCGCAGTGCGCGACTGGAGATCGGACGTTTCCGAGGTTTCGGTCAGGTGGTCGATCAGTTGACCCTGGGTGTGGAACGAGAAGATCAAGCCTGGGCTGTGCTGCTCGACAGCGAGCTTGCAACGGGTCGTGTGCAACTGGCCGACAGTGCAGGCACGCCGATTCGTATCGACTTGCAGCATGTGCGCCTGCCTGCACCGGATTCTGAGGCGGTGAAGGTCGTCGATGCACCTGATCCCCTGGCCAACTTCGACCCCAGCACGCTGCCGGCCATGGATATCAGCATCCAGCGCGTGCAGCGTGGCGACAAGGTATTGGGAGCATGGTCGCTGAAGGTGCGACCGGAGCCGCAGGGCGTGCGCTTCGAGGAACTTGATCTTGATCTGCAAGGCCTGAAGATCGGTGGTAGTGGTGGCTGGCAGGGCACGCCCGGCAATACCCGGAGCTGGTACAAAGGCCGCCTGCAAGGCAAGGATCTCGGTGAAATTCTGCAAGCCTGGGATTATGCGCCCAGCGTTACCAGCGAAAGTTTCCGGGTAGACGCTGATGCTTCCTGGCCGGGTTCGCCAGCCTGGTTCTCGCTCAAGCGTTTCTCCGGCAATCTCGATCCTTCGCTGCGCAACGGCCAGTTCGTCGAAGTACAGGGGTCTGCTCAGGCGCTGCGTGTATTCGGCCTGCTCAACTTCAACTCCATCGGTCGCCGTTTGCGTCTGGACTTCTCCGACTTGCTAGGCAAGGGGCTGAGTTATGACCGGGTCAAGGGTAACCTGCAGGCGACCAATGGCGTGTTCGTCACGCAGGAGCCCATCACCCTGACCGGACCGTCGAGCAATCTGGAATTGGGCGGTAATCTGGACATGCGTAATGATCAAATCGACGCCAAGCTATTGGTGACCCTGCCAGTGACCAACAACCTGCCGCTGGCGGCGCTGATCGTCGGTGCGCCGGCGATCGGTGGCGCCTTGTTCGTGGCGGACAAGCTGCTGGGTGACAAGGTTGCCCGATTCGCCAGCGTGCAGTACGACGTCAGGGGATCGTTGCAGGATCCGGAAATCAGCTTCGACAAGCCTTTCGAAAAACCGCAATGAGGGTACGTCTTGGCGTAGGCTGTTGCACCCCGTGCTAAAGAGTGTCGCCATGAATCTCGCTGTAATTCAGATGGTCAGTCAGGACGACGTGCAAACCAATTTGCGCCTGGCGCGGCGAATGCTGGAGCGTGCCGCACAGGGCGGGGCGCGTCTTGTTGTGTTGCCCGAGAACTTCGCGGCCATGGGGCGCCGCGATCTGGCTGCCATCGGTCGTGCCGAGGCGTTGGGCGAGGGACCGATTCTGCCCTGGTTGAAACGCGCGGCGCGTGACCTCAGTTTATGGATCGTGGCCGGCACCGTGCCGCTGCCCCCGGACGATGATGCCGAGGGCAAACCGCACGCCTGTTCACTGCTGATCGACGACCAGGGTGAGCGTGTGGCCCGCTACGACAAGCTGCACCTGTTCGATGTTGATGTCAGCGACAACCGTGGCCGTTATCGCGAGTCCGATGATTTTGTCCATGGTCAGCGCGTGGTCGTGGCGGATACGCCGGTAGGGCGTCTGGGGCTGACGGTATGCTACGACCTGCGCTTTCCTGAGCTATTCAGTGCGCTGCGTGAAGCCGGTGCCGAGTTGATCAGTGTGCCGGCCGCCTTCACTGCCGTGACGGGGGCTGCACACTGGCAGGTCTTGACCCGTGCCCGCGCCATCGAAACCCAGTGCTATCTACTGGCGGCCGGACAGGGTGGCGAGCACCCTGGTCAGCGTCTGACGTTCGGCCATTCGGCGATCATCGATCCCTGGGGTAAGGTGTTGGCCGAGCAGGATCAGGGGGAGGGCGCTCTGCTGGCTGCCCGCGATGCCGCTGAGCAGGCCAACATCCGCCAACGCATGCCGGTGCAGCAGCACCGCCGATTCTTTCCATCGGACGTACCGCGTCCGATCGTTGTGGAGTGACCATGAATACGATGTTGCAATCCGTCAGCGAGCACCTGCTTGCGCCTGGTAACCTGACGCTCGACAGCCTCAGCAGCGTGCTGGGCGAGGTCGCAGGTCCCGGTATCGATGCCGCCGATCTGTACTTTCAAAGCCAGGTCTCGGAAACCTGGGTGCTGGAGGATGGCATCGTCAAGGAAGGCAGTTTCAACCTCGATCAAGGGGTTGGGGTGCGTGCCCAGTCCGGTGAGAAAACCGGTTTCGCCTACAGCAATGCCATCAGCCTTGATGCGCTGACGCAAGCCGCCCAGGCCGCGCGTTCGATCTCGCGTGCCGGCCAGCAGGGTCGCGTGCAGGCGTTCGTCAGCCCGCAGGTGATCCAGCTGTATGCCGAGGGCAACCCGCTGGACGTCATGGGCCGCGCCGAGAAGGTCGAGCTGCTGCAGCGTATCGACCGCGCCACGCGTGCGCTCGACCCGCGCATCAAGCAGGTCACCGTGAGCCTGGCCGGGGTCTGGGATCGTATTCTGGTGGCGGCGCATGATGGCAGCCTGAGCGCCGATATCCGCCCGCTGGTGCGCTTCAATGTCAGTGTCATCGTCGAGCAGAACGGGCGCCGCGAGCGCGGTGGGCATGGCGGTGGCGGGCGCACCGACTACCGCTATTTTCTGGAAGAAGACCGCGCCATGGGTTATGCCCGTGAGGCGCTGCGCCAGGCGCTGGTCAACCTTGAAGCCATCGCTGCACCCGCTGGCAGCATGCCGGTGGTGATGGGCGCTGGCTGGTCCGGCGTCCTGTTGCATGAAGCGGTCGGCCATGGCCTGGAAGGCGACTTCAACCGCAAGGGCAGTTCGGCTTACAGCGGCCAGGTCGGGCAGAAGGTCGCGTCCAGCCTGTGCACCATCGTCGACGACGGCACCCTGGCCGGGCGTCGCGGCTCGCTCAGCGTCGACGACGAAGGCACGCCGACCCAATGCACTACGCTGATCGAGAACGGCGTGCTCAAGGGTTACATGCAGGACAAGCTCAACGCGCGCCTGATGGGCGTGGCCGCCACCGGCAACGGCCGTCGCGAATCCTACGCGCACCTGCCGATGCCGCGCATGACCAACACTTACATGCTGGCCGGCGAGAGCGACCCGGAAGAAATCATCCGTTCGGTGAAGAAGGGTATCTACTGTGCCAACCTGGGTGGCGGCCAGGTGGACATCACCAGTGGCAAGTTCGTCTTTTCCACCAGCGAGGCCTACCTGATCGAGGATGGCAAGATCACTGCGCCGGTCAAGGGCGCCACCTTGATCGGCAATGGCCCGGAGGCCATGAGTCGGGTGTCCATGGTCGGCAATGACCTGGCCCTGGACAGCGGCGTCGGCACCTGTGGCAAAGACGGTCAGTCGGTGCCGGTAGGCGTTGGCCAGCCGACGCTGAAGATCGACGCGATCACTGTTGGCGGCACCGGTGCCTAGAGCGAAGCAGGTTCAACGCAAACCGCGCTGTATTTCGTCCAGCTCGCGGATGTACTTGAACACCTTGCGCGCGGCGGCTGGCGGTTTGTTGCGCGCGGCTTCGTGCTGCGCGTGACGAACCAGGCCGCGCAGGTGCTGGACGTCAGCGTCGGGGTAGAGCTCGACGAAGCTTTCCAGCGCGCTGTCGCCTTCGGCGATCAGGCGGTCGCGCCAGCGCTCGAGGGCATGGAAGCGCTCGTTGTATTCGCGGCTTGAGCTGTCCACCTGGTCGAGCATGGCGACGATGGCGTCGACATCCTGTTCGCGCATCAGCTTGCCGATGAACTGGATGTGGCGTTTGCGCGCGGCATTGGCGGTATGTTTCGGCGCTTCGGCGAGGGCACGGCGTAGGGCATCGGTCAGCGGCATCTTGGCCAGCAGATCGGCCTTGAGCGTGGTCAGTCGCTCGCCAAGCTCCTGCAGGGCATGCAGTTCGCGTTTGACCTGGGATTTGCTCTTCTCCAGGGAGAAGTCGTCGTAGGAATCAGACATGAGGTGGGTCCAGAGGGAAACGCCGCCATGATAGCAGTAACCGTGACTGTCGGCCTGTGAGCGGGCAGTCGAGAGCAGGCCTTGGGTTGTGTATGCACAGCGCCTGCGCCTAGAGAATCAGGAGTGGTTATGAGTGAAGTAGAACGCATCGGGCCGCAGGCCTTGCCAGTGTTGCAAGAGCAGGTTGAGGCCATTCTCGCCGAAGCCAGGCGCCAGGGTGCCAGTGCCTGCGAGGTGGCGGTATCGGCTGGTCAGGGGCTGTCCACCACGGTACGCCAGGGCGAGGTGGAAACTGTCGAATTCAATCGCGACCAGGGTTTCGGCATCACCCTGTATGTGGGCCAGCGCAAGGGCTCGGCCAGCACCTCGGCCACCGGTAGCGAAGCCATTCGCGAGACCGTGGCGGCAGCCCTGGCGATTGCCAAACATACCAGCGAAGACGAGTGCGCCGGCCTGGCCGATGCTGCGCTGATGGCGCGCGAGCTGCCTGAACTCGATCTCTATCACCCCTGGTCGATCACCCCGGAGCAGGCGGTGGAGCAGGCGCTGGCCTGTGAAGCTGCGGCTTTCGCGGCTGACCAGCGGATCAAGAACGCCGATGGCACCAGCCTCAATACCCACCAAGGCTGCCGCGTATACGGCAACAGCCACGGCTTCGTCGGCGGTTATGCCAGCACCCGCCACAGCCTGAGTTGCGTGATGATTGCCGAAGGGGAAGGGCAGATGCAGCGCGACTACTGGTACGACGTCAATCGTCAGGGTGAACTGCTGGCTGATGCTACGGGTATCGGCCGGCGCGCCGCCGAGCGTGCGGTCAGCCGTCTGGGCGCGCGCCCGGTGCCGACCTGCGAAGTGCCGGTGCTGTTCGCCGCCGAGCTGGCCGGTGGGCTGTTCAGCCACCTGCTGGCGGCGATTTCGGGGGGCAACCTGTATCGCCAGTCCTCCTTCCTTGAGGGTGCCCTCGGCCAGCGTCTGTTCCCTGAATGGCTGACCCTCGACGAACGTCCGCATCTGCCGCGTGCGCTGGGCAGCGCGACCTTCGACGGTGACGGCCTGGCTACCTATGCCAAACCGTTCGTGGAAAAGGGCGAGCTGGTGTCCTATGTGCTTGGCACCTATTCCGGGCGCAAGCTGGGGTTGCCAAGCACCGCCAACTCCGGCGGTGTGCACAACCTGTTCGTCACCCATGGCGATGAGGATCAGCAGGCGCTGATTCGCCGTATGGGGCGCGGCTTATTGGTGACTGAGCTGATGGGGCAGGGGTTGAATCTGGTCACCGGCGACTACTCCCGTGGTGCGGCGGGCTTCTGGGTCGAGAACGGCGAAATCCAGTTCCCGGTGCAGGAGGTGACCATTGCCGGCAACCTGCGTGACATGTTCCGTCAGGTCGTCGCGGTCGGTCGTGACCTGGAGCGGCGCGGCAATATCTGCACCGGCTCGGTACTGATCGAGAAGATGACTGTTGCCGGCAGTTGAGTTGGCAGAAACGACAAGGCCACCTGCGGGTGGCCTTGTTGTTTTTCAGAAGAGGATTACTCGCCTTCGTCGAAGTAATTGTTGATCAGCGCCACCAGTGCGTCCATCGCGGGTTCATCCTGTTCGCCTTCGGTCTGCAAATACAGGTTGGTGCCCTTGCCGGCAGCCAGCATCATCACCGCCATGATGCTCTTGCCGTCCACCAGGCTGTCAGCGCTGCGGCCAATGCGAATCTGGCAGGGAAAGGTGCTCGCCAGTCCGACGAATTTTGCCGCCGCACGTGCGTGCAGGCCGAGCTTGTTGATGATGGTGATTTCGCGTGCGTGCATCGCGGATGGCTTCCTTAGCTGAGATCGCGGTGACGTACCTGGACGTTCTTCAGCGTGGCTTTGAGTGCCTGGCTCAGACGATTGGCCAGATACACCGAGCGGTGATGGCCGCCGGTGCAACCAATGGCGATGGTGACATAGGCGCGGTTGCTGGCGGCAAAGCGGGGCAACCATTTTTCCAGGTAGGCGAGGATGTCCTGGTACATGTCCTCGACCTCCGGCTGTGCAGCCAGGTAGTCAACCACGGGTTGGTCCAGGCCTGAATGGTCGCGCAGTTCTGGCTTCCAGTAGGGATTGGGCAAGCAGCGCGCATCGAATACCAGGTCGGCATCGACCGGCATGCCACGTTTAAAGCCGAAGGACTCGACGAGAAAGGCTGTACCGCTCTGCGTCTGGCCGAGCAGACGCAGCTTGAGCGTATCGCGCAGTTGATAGAGATTCAGCCGGGTGGTGTCGATTTTCAGGTCTGCCCGGTCCGTGATTGGCGCGAGCAATTGTTTTTCATAGGCGATGGCCTCTGCCAGCGAGCGATTATCATTGGTCAGCGGATGGCGCCTACGGGTTTCGGAGAAGCGCTTGAGCAGTGTTTCGTCTTCGGCGTCGAGGTAGAGCACGTCGCAGCGAATGTTGCGTTTGCGTACCTCTTCGAGCAGTTCCGGAAAGCGCTTGAGCTGGCTCAGCAGGTTGCGCGCATCGATGGAAACAGCCACTTGTGGCAACAGCATATCGCTGTGTGGCAGGAAACGTTCGGCCAGGTCCGGCAGCAGGCCGGCTGGCAGGTTATCGATGCAGTAGAAACCGTTGTCTTCCAGTACATCGAGGGCGGTGCTCTTGCCCGAGCCGGAGCGACCGCTGACGATGATCAGGCGCATGTTCAGTGACCGTTCTGAATGTCTACAACGACCTGATAGAGATCTTCGCCGCTACTGGCCTGGCGTAGACGTTCGCGCACATCCTGACGATCGAGCATGCTGGCGATCTGGCGTAGCAACTCGAGGTGCGCATCAGTGGCTGCTTCCGGTACCAGCAGAACAAACAAGAGGTCCACTGGTGCGCCGTCGATGGCGTCGAAATCAACAGCGGTATCGAGATGCAATACGGCGCTGATCGGATCACTGCAGCCGGCCAGGCGGCAGTGGGGAATGGCGATGCCGTTACCGAAGCCGGTAGAGCCGAGCTTCTCGCGGGCGATGAGACTTTCGAAGATGTCCTGGGTATCCAGGTTGGGCAGATCGCGCGCAACCAGGTTGGCGATCTGTTCGAGCACGCGTTTCTTGCTGCCGCCCGGCACGTTCACCAGGGAACGGCCGGGGGTCAGGATATTTTCAAGTCGGATCATGGATGGGGAATGTTAGCGGGCCGTGGCGCCTTGCAGGCGTTCGAGCTGCTTTTCCTTGTGCTTGATGAGTTGACGGTCAAGTTTATCGGCCAGCAGGTCGATGGCTGCGTACATGTCCTGGTGTTCGGCATTGGCGACCACTTCACCACCTGCGATATGCAGGGTGGCTTCGATCTTCTGCTTGAGTTTTTCGACCTCCATGGTCACCTGTACGTTGGTGATTTTGTCGAAGTGGCGTTCCAGTCGGCCGAGTTTCTCGCCGATGTAGTCACGCAGGGCGTCGGTCACATCCAGCTGATGTCCACTGATGTTGACTTGCATACCGCTTTCTCCTTGTTGCCTTGTGTAAGAGATGGGTCTGGGTAAGACCCACCACCGGAACACTGTGGCCTGGTCGCCGGAGCGATCAGTCGAACTTGCTTACATCAGTCGCTTGCGTTCGCTCGAGGGGGCAATACCGAGAGACTCACGGTACTTGGCCACTGTACGACGTGCGACCTGAATGCCTTGTGCCTCCAGTAAACCAGCGATCTTGCTGTCGCTCAATGGCTTTTTCGCGTTTTCGGCGGCAACCAGTTTTTTGATGATCGCGCGGATCGCAGTGGACGAGCATTCGCCGCCTTCGGAGGTGCTGACGTGGCTGGAGAAGAAATATTTCAGCTCGTAAATCCCACGCGGGGTGTGCATGAATTTCTGCGTGGTAACGCGGGAAATGGTCGACTCGTGCATGCCCACGGCTTCTGCGATGTCATGCAGCACCAGAGGTTTCATTGCCTCATCGCCATAGTCGAGAAAGCCGCGTTGATGTTCGACGATCTGCGTAGCCACCTTCATCAGTGTCTCGTTGCGGCTTTGCAGACTCTTGATGAACCAGCGGGCTTCCTGCAGCTGATTGCGCATGAAGGTGTTGTCGGCACTGGAGTCGGCACGTTTGACGAAGCCTGCGTACTGCGGGTTGACGCGCAGGCGCGGCATGGCTTCCTGGTTAAGCTCCACCAGCCAGCGGTCGTTGTGCTTGCGCACGATGACGTCAGGAACGACGTATTCCGGCTCGCTGGATTCGATCTGCGAGCCCGGGCGCGGATTGAGGCGTTGGATCAGGTCGATGACCTGGCGCAGTTCGTCTTCCTTGAGCTTGCTGCGGCGCATCAGCTGTGCGTAATCGCGGCTGCCGAGCAGTTCCAGATGGTCACTGACCACGCGCTGGGTTTCGTTCAGCCAGGGTGTGCTGGCAGGGAGCTGGCGCAGTTGCAGCAGCAGGCATTCGCGCAGGTCGCGGGCCCCGATACCGGCAGGCTCGAACTGCTGGATGCGGTGCAGCACGACTTCCACTTCGTCGAGTTCGATATCCAGTTCAGGGTCGAAGGATTCGGTTACTTCCTCGAGAGTTTCTTCGAGGTAGCCGTCGTTATTGATGCAGTCGATCAGGGTAGCGGCGATCAGCCGATCCTTGTCCGACATGGGGGCGAGGTTCAGTTGCCAGAGCAAATGACTGTGCAGGCTCTCGCCGCTGGAGGTGCGGGTGGTGAAGTCCCACTCATCATCGTCGTTGCTGGGCAGGCTACTGGCGCTGGTCTGGTAAACATCTTCCCAGGCTGTATCGACCGGCAGCTCGTTGGGGATACGTTCTCCCCACTCACCTTCTTCCAGATTGTCCACCGTGGTGGTGGTTTCCTGATAGCTTTCTTCCTTGCTCGGAGCGGGGGTGGCGCTCTCGGCGCCGTCAGCCATCGGGTCACTGTTGTCGAAGTCGTCGCCATCTTCCTGGCGCTCGAGCATGGGATTGGATTCCAGTGCCTCCTGGATTTCCTGTTGCAGGTCCAGGGTAGACAGTTGGAGGAGGCGGATAG
>CAZIZA010000104.1:0-11955 GCA_964543555.1 uncultured Pseudomonas sp. | reverse complement strand
GCCATCGCCACCTGGATTCGCAAGCATGTTTGAGTTCGCCTGGCCCTGGGTCTTTGTGCTTGCGCCGCTGCCCTGGCTCCTGCGTCTGCTGCTGCCGCCCGCCGACAGCGGCGATGCGGCGCTGCGCGTCGGCTTTCTCGACGAATTGCAGGCCATGAGCGGGCGCCGTGCCCGCGCGGCCCTGCCCAGTTGGCGTCAACAGGCGCCGCTGGTGCTGCTCTGGGCACTGTTGCTGTGTGCCGCTGCGCGGCCGCAATGGCTCGGCGAGCCACTACCGCTGCCCGCCAGCGGTCGCGACCTGCTGCTCGCGGTGGACGTCTCCGGTTCCATGGATTATGCCGATATGCAATGGGACGACGCGCCGATCAGCCGCCTGGAGCTGGTCAAGCGTCTGCTCGGCGATTTCATCGAGGGACGCCAGGGGGATCGCGTTGGCCTGATCCTGTTCGGCAGCCAGGCCTATCTGCAGGCGCCGCTGACGTTCGACCGCCACACCGTGCGCACCTGGTTGGATGAAGCCGTGATCGGCATCGCCGGCAAGAATACCGCCATCGGCGACGCCATCGGCCTGGCAGTCAAGCGCCTGCGCCAGCGTCCGGCGCAAAGCCGCGTGCTGGTGCTGATCACCGACGGTGCCAACAACGGCGGTGAGATCGATCCCATGGTGGCCGCGCAGTTGGCTGCCGATGAAGGCGTGCGCATCTATGCCATCGGCATCGGTGCCGACCCGCAACAAAGCGGCGCCTTCGGCACAATGGGTTTCAGTGCCCTGGATCTGGACGAAACCAGTCTGCGCGCGATCACCGATATCACGGGCGGCGAATATTTCCGCGCACGTGATCAGGCCGAGCTGGAGCAGATCGAGCTGACGCTCGACCGCCTCGAACCCGTCGCCCAGCAACCGACCCTCGCCCGACCTGCGCAAGCGCTCTATGCCTGGCCACTGGCACTGGCGCTGCTGGGCTCGCTGCTACTGGTCTGCCAGGTGCTCTGGCCCGACCTGCTGCAACGGCTGCGGAGGCGTACATGAGCCTGCTCTGGACGGAATGGCTGCGTCCGTTTTGGTTGCTGGCCGTGCCCTTGCTGGCCTGGTTACTCTGGCGCCTGTGGCATCGCGAACGGCAGAGCGGACGCTGGCAATTGCTGCTGCCGCCCGCCTTTCATCAGGCGCTCCTGAAAGGCGGCAGCGGCCGCTCCAGCAAACTGCCCTGGATGGTGCTCGGCCTGGCCTGGCTACTGGCCGTGCTGGCGCTGCTCGGCCCCAGTTGGCAGCGCGTCGAGCAAAGCAACCAGAAGCCTGCCGATCCATTGGTGGTTCTGCTCGAACTGACGCCACAGATGCTCGCCACCGATGGCCGCCCCAACCGCCTGGAACAGACCCGGCGCAAGCTGCTCGACCTGCTTGAGGCGCGTCGTGATGCGCAAACGGCAATCATCGTCTACGCCGGTAGCGCACATAGCCTGGTGCCGCTGTCCGATGACCTGGCCACCAGCCGTAACCTGCTCGAAGCACTGAAACCCTCACTGATGCCGGAGCCGGGCCGACGCGCCGATCTGGCCGTATTCCGGGCACTGCAACTGCTCGACCAGGCACAACTGGGGCAGGGTCGCCTGCTGCTGATCACCAGCGCCCTGGATGAAGAGGAACGCAGCGGCATCGAGCAAGCGCTGCAAAAGCGCTCGATCCCCCTGCTGATCCTCGGCGTAGGCAGCCGCGAGGGCGCACCCGTGGTCCTGGAGGATGGCAGCTTCCTCAAGGACTCGCGTGGCGCCATCCTGATTCCGCGCCTCGATGCACGCGGCCTGCAGGCGACAGCCGAATACCACGGTGGTGGCTATGCCCCTATCCGCCTGGATGACGAAGACCTGCGTCGCCTCGGCCTGTTCGACAGCCCCCAGGCCATGCGTGCAGCAGGCGAACCGACGCAACTCGACAGCTATGTCGACCAGGGCTATTGGCTGCTGTTGCCCCTGCTGTTGCTCGCGGCCTGCGCAGGCCGCCGCGGCTGGCTGTTCTGCCTGCCGCTACTGCTGATGCTACCACCGCAAAGCAGCCAGGCCTTCGAGTTCGATGACCTCTGGTTGCGCCCTGACCAGCAGGGTCAGCGCCTGCTTCAGGCACAACGCCCGGACGAGGCCGCACAGCGTTTCGTCGATCCACAATGGCAAGGCAAGGCGCTCTATGAGGCCGGGGACTATGCTGCCGCCGCCGAACGTTTCGCCACCGGTGACAGCGCCGCCGATCACTATAATCGCGGCAATGCCCTGGCCAAGGCCGGCGAACTGGAGGCCGCCCTGGACGCCTACGATCAGGCACTGGAGCGTCAACCGGAACTGCTCGCCGCGCAGCAAAACAAGGCCCTGGTGGAAGATGCGCTGCGTCAGCGTGAGACTCAGCAGCAACCCGGCGATGGTGCAGCCGATGAGCAGCAAGAGCCCGCCAACGCGCCATCGCAGGCCAATGAATCGGCGCCCGCTCAGCCGGCCGAAAGCAATCCCGCGCAACCGGCCAAACCAGACAGCACGGGCCAGGACAGCGAGAATGATCAGACGCCGGGCAACGCCAACGGCGCTGGCGAAGATGATGTACAGCCTGGCACTGGCCGTGAAGCAACGGATGATGCCGAGCCCGTCGAGCCACCCCGCACGGCAGCCGATCTGGGTACTGCGGCCGAACGCCAGCAAGCGCTGGAACAATGGCTACGGCAAATCCCGGATGACCCGGCAGAATTGCTGCGGCGTAAATTCTGGTATGAACAGCAACAGCGTCAGGACATCAACCGATGAAGCCTCTGGTCTTCCTGCTTCTTCTACTGCTCGCCGGGCAGGCCTGCGCCGATGCCTTTTTCGCCAGCGTCGACCGCACTCGCCTGAGCGAAGGCGAAACCGTGGTATTGACGCTGGAGTCAACCGACCCAACCCGCTTCGGTCGCCCCGACCTCAAGCCGCTGGAGCAGGACTTCGAGGTACTCGGCAGCCGTCAGGTCAATCGCCTGAGCAGTATCGGCGATGCGCCACGCGCCAGCACCCGCTGGATACTTACCCTGCAACCACGCCGCAGCGGCGAAGTGATCATCCCGGCAATTAGCCTGGAAGACGCCGAAACCCTGCCGATCACGCTCAATGTCGAAGAGGCTGTCAGCGCTGGCGCTGGCGATACGCTCGCCCCCGTATTCATCGACGCCAGCCTCGATCAGCCAAGCGTCTACGTTCAGGCTCAGGCCGTGCTGACCCTGCGCATCTACCATTCAGTTTCGATGTACGACGACAGCAACCTGACGCCACTGCGTATCGCCGACGCCCGGGTCGAACAGCTGGGCGAACCCCGCACCTATGAAAAAAGCATCGGCGGTGTACTGCATGGCGTGATCGAACTGCAGTACGCCATCTACCCGCAACGCAGCGGTGAATTGACGATACCCGGACAGACCTTCAGCGCTACCCTGGTCGACCGCTCGCGCAACAGCGACTTCCTGCCTTTCGGGCCGCGCAGCGGCAAGGTCTCGCGGGTCAAATCGCCGGACATTCCGCTGCAGGTCAAACCCAAGCCGGCTGACTACCCGCCTGACGCTCCCTGGCTACCGGCGCGCGCCCTGGGGCTGGCGGAAACCTGGAACCCGCAACCAGAAACCAGCCAGGTCGGCGACTCACTGACTCGCCGTCTGATTCTCAAGGTCGACGGTCTGTCCAGCGCGCAACTGCCGCCACTGCCGGCGACCCAGGTCGACGGCCTGCGGCGTTACCCGGATCAGCCGCAGATGAACGATCAGAAAAGCGAGAACGGCATCGTCGGCACCCGCGAGGAGCGCGAAGCGCTGGTACCCAGCCGCGCCGGCAATTTCGAACTGCCGCCGCTGGAGATTGTGTGGTGGAACACCCAGACCGATACCCTGGAGCGCACGATACTGTCAGCCCGTACCCTGCAGGTCGCGGAAAATCCGCAACTGCAGAATGACGAGTTACCCAATGTGCCCATGGTGACCACTCAGGTGATCGAAGGGCCGGCACTGTGGCCCTGGCAATTGGCCTGCGCCCTGCTCAGCCTGACCACCCTGCTCGGCTTCGGCCTGTGGTGGCATGCGCGCCGGCAACCGGCGATTCAGCGCGCAGCTCAGGTCGGCCCCAGCCCGCGCACACTGCTCGACGATCTGAAACGCGCCTGCCAGGCTGGCGACGCCCAGGCGACCCGCCATGCCCTCGATGCCTGGGCCCGGCAACAGCCGGAGACACTCGCCGATATGGCCGCACGCTTTGTGCCGCTGTCGGATGCCCTTGATGGCCTCAATGGCGCGCTGTACAGCGAAACGGGCCAGCAATGGCAAGGCGAGGAGCTGTGGAAAGCGATCCGCAACCTGCCAGCCGCGCAGGAGCCGAGCGCTACGCCGCAGGACAGCAGCGCGCTGCCGCCGCTGTATCCGCGCTAGACGTGCGATGAATGCAGCAACTGGTAGCGACGTAGGGAACAAGACCGCGTACCGCCCAATCGGCCATGCCTGCACTGTCCGCGCTCTGCCATGCTCGGCAACCGATCAGGTAGCCGCGCATTCAGGCGTCGGGACGAAGCCCCGGATGTCATCCGGACTACAGACTGCCCCTGGTGGGCTGAAGCCCACCCTAAGTGATGAAGCCCACCCTACGCGCTACGGACTTCAGCCCAGTAGTAGGGTGGGCTTCAGCCCACCAACAGCGGCTGACCTTGGTGAGCTGAAGCGGAGCACCGCCCGCCCCACCCTACGCGCTGCACTCGCCAGCGCCGAACGTTGTAAAGACCATAGCGGACGCGGAGCTTCCTGGGCTGCGTTACCACGCGGAGCGTGGGAACGATCAAAAAAAACCGCAGCCCGAGGGCTGCGGTTTTTCCTTGCACATCGCCAGCCTTAGTGAGCCAGCAGCGAGCCACCCTTCTTGCCCACCAGCTTCTCGGGCTTGATCAGGAAGCGCGCCAGCGCCGGCAGCAGCAGCATGGCACCGAACATGTTGACGATGAACATGAAGGTCAGCATCAGCCCCATATCGGCCTGGAACTTGATCGCCGAGAACATCCAGGTCGCTACGCCAATGGCCAGGCACAGACCAGTGAACAATACCGCCTTACCAGTGGATTTCAGCGTCTGATAATAGGCCTCCTGCAGCGGCAGGCCAGCACGCAGGAAGCTTTCCAGGCGGCTGTAGATATAGATGCCGTAGTCCACACCGATACCCACACCCAGCGCGATAACCGGCAGGGTTGCGACCTTCATGCCGATGCCGAGGAAAGCCATCAGCGCATTACCGAGGATCGAGGTGAGAATCAGCGGCAGCACGATACAGATCATCGCCGGGATCGAGCGGAAGGTGATCAGACACATGATCGCTACCCACAGGTAGACCAGCGTCAGCATCAGCAGCTCGGAGCTGGAAATGACTTCATTGGTGGCCGCCTCGATACCGGCGTTACCGGCAGCCAGGAGGAACTCCAGGCCTTCGCGATTATGCTCGTCGGCAAACTCCTGCACGGCGGCAACGGTACGCTTGAGCGTCTCGGCCTTGTGATCCTCGAGGAACAGCAATACCGGGGCCAGCGAGCAGTCGGCGTTGTACAGACCATCGGCACGGGCGATGGAGTTGTTCAGCACGTCCTGGTTACGCGACAGGGTTTCCCATTTCAGGTTGCCCTCGTTCATGCCCTTGATCAGCTGCTTGGACACCGTGACCATGGAAATGGCGGACTGCACACCTGCAGTGTTCTCCATCTTCCACATCAGCTCGTCCATGGCGGACATCGCTTCGTAGGTCGAGCAGCCTTCCGGCGCACTCTTGACCATCACCACCAGCACGTCGGAGCTGGTCGAGTAGTTCTGGATGATGAAGTCATTGTCCAGGTTGTAGCGCGAATCAGGTCGCAGCTCCGGCGCCCCCTGATCGAGATCACCGATCTGCAGGTTGGCCTTCTGATAGAAGAAGCAGCTAACCCCGGCCAGCAACCCCAGCACCACCATGAACGGTGCAACATTGGGATGAGCGACCTTGGCCAGCACTCGCCACATCGGCTTCTCGGTCACTTCATCCTTCTTGCTGCGCTCGATCGCCTTCTTGCTGATGCCCAGATAGGAGATCGCCACTGGCAACAGAATCAGGTTGGTGAACACGATCACCAACACACCGATCGAAGCACCGATGGCCAGCTCATGAATCACACCGATATCGATGATCAACAACGCGATGAAGCCCACGGCATCAGCCAGAATGGCGATCATGCCGGGCAGGAACAACTGGCGGAAGGTGCGCCGCGCAGCCATCAGCGAGTTCTCGGCGCCACTGGATTGCAGAGCGATACCGTTGATCTTCTGCACACCGTGGGACACACCAATGGCGAAGATCAGGAACGGCACCAGCATCGAGTAAGGATCGAGACCGAAACCAACCAGGTTCATCAGGCCCAACTGCCAGACCACCGCGATCAGGGTGGTGACCAGCACGCCGATGGTGCTGCGGATACACCAGCTGAACCAGTACAGCAGCACGAAAGTGATCAGCAACACGATGGCGAAGAAGCCAACCACCATTATCAGACCATCGATCAGGTCGCCTACCTTCTTGGCAAAACCGACGATGTGGATCTGAACATTGGGATCCTGCAACTGGTACTTGCCGCGGATCTTCTCTTCCAGCTCGTGGGAAAACTTCTGGTAATCGAGCTTGATCAGGGTGCCCTGGTCATTCGGATCCGGATAGGACTCCAGCAGCGGCACGTCGATGATGCTGGATTTGAAGTTATTGGCCACCAGGCGGCCGATCTGCCCGGACTTGAGTACGTTGTTACGCAACTCTTCGAGGCTCTGCGGGCTACCGTCATAGCTTTGCGGAATCACTTCGCCGCCGGCGAAGCCTTCCTCGGTCACTTCAGTCCAGCGTACGCTGGGACTCCACAGTGACTTCAGGTTGGAGCGATCCACACCGTTGATGTAGAAGACCTCATCATGGATCTTCCGCAACGTTTCCATGTACTCCTTGGAGAAGATGTCACCTTCCCTGGCCTCCACCGAGATGCGCACGGTGTTGCCCAGGTTGGCCAGGTCATTGCGGTGCTCCATCATTTTTTCGATGAAGGGGTGCGACAACGGAATCATTTTCTCGAAGCTGGTCGAGGGGCGGATCTGCGTTGCCTGGTACAGCAGAAAGACAGTGGTCAGCAGGCAGAGCAGAATGACCGCCGGCCGATTGTTGAAGATCAGGCGCTCGAGAAAGCTCGCCTTGTCCTGGTGATGATCGGTCATCGAAGACTACCCCTTATTATTGTGCGGTCGGCGTGGCGCCAGTCGGTGTGGCCAGACGAACGCCACCCTGCCCGACCAGTACCAGTTGGCCCTGGTCACTTGCAGCCACCGCTGCCAGCGACTGACGATCTGGACGATTAAACAGACTGAAACTGCGCCCGGCGTCCTCACTTCTCAGAACCGTGCCACCATGACCAACGACTACGATGGAGCCGTCAGCCAGCATCGCTGCACCGGACAAACCGAATTCAAGCGAGCCATTGTTGGCCGTATCGATCTGGATTTGCTGCCAGCTATCACCGAAATCGCCGGAGCGGAACAAGTGACCTCGCAAACCATAGGCCAACAAAACGCCAGACTGATCGGTGCCGGTCACACCGAACAGCGACCCCTCATAGGGAGGCTCGGCGATGGTTTCCCAGCTCTGCCCCCAGTCAGCCGAGCGGAACATCACGCCCATTTCGCCAACGATGAACAGACCGCTGTCCTTGACTGCCGCAATACCATTGAGGTGGTAGGCATCCTCGTTATCGAGCCGATCACTGACGTCCTCCCAGCTCTCGCCACCATCAGTGGTTTCCAGCAGTGCGCCATAGGCCCCCACCGCGTAACCGGTCTGAAGATCCTTGAACCAGACATCCAGCAGCGGCGCTTCGAGCTCAAGATCCTCGTACTGCCTGGTCCAGGTCAGGCCACCATCCGTGGTGGCAAGAATCTGCGCATCGTGGCCTACCGCCCAGCCATGCTGGGCGTCGACGAAAAACAGTGAAGTCAGCATCTGCCGGGTCGGTACCTTGGCCTGCTGCCAGCTTTGACCCTGATCGTTGGAGTAAAGAATATGGCCACGGTCACCAACGGCAACCAGACGCTCACCGGTGTTGACTACATCGAGCAACAGGCTGTGAACGGCCTTGGGCGACTCAATGGCGTAGGTGCCCTCCGCTGCTGCCGAGGTATCTGCCTGCAAGGGTGCAGACGCGAAAGCCAGAATGGAAAGCACACTGCACAGCGAGAGCGCTTTAGCCAGCGGCGAATGGACACAGTTCGCCAGTTTGAACGCCAAACCGGACTGGGTGCGCCGCATGACGGGCTCACTCATATACCTTCCCCCTTTCTTGTTATAGGCGGTGCTGCCGATTAGCAGGCCACTCATCCTATCGGGCTTAGGAAAGCCCTGACAATTGGCGCGACGTTATGTTTTGTTAAGGCAGAACCCGCGTTATAGAGGCCCATTCGCCGCGCTGATACAAAAAGGCCGCTACTACTGTAGCGGCCTTGGCGCGAGACTACACGACTATTATCGAGTACCGCGACGACGCAGGGCAGCCGGCTTGAAATAACCGTCGTCCGGAACCGCCTGGGTGAAATCGATGGTGTTGTTCTCTTCGTTATCCAGGTTCTGTACGTGGTAACGACGCGCCTGCAGATCATGGAACACATCGAGCGCGGACCAGGTGGTCGGCAGGTCGTAGTAGTTCTTCAGGTAGGCAATGGAGACACGCCACAACTCACCACGGCCATCGTACTGATCCACAACCGCAGCCTGCCAGCTGTCCTCATCGAGGAACAGGGTACGCTTGGAATAGATGTGGCGAGCGCCGGACTTCAGCGTGCCCTCGACTACCCATACGCGGTGCAGCTCATTGCGGGTCAGCGCCGGATTCAGGTGACCGACCTGCAGCAGATCCTTGTACTTCACCTCAGGGCTGGTGACCTGATAGTTGTTGTAGGGGATGTAGATTTCCTTCTTGCCGATGAGCTTCCAGTCATAGCGATCCGGGGCACCGTTGAACATGTCGGTGTCATCGGCAGTACGCAGGCCGTCAGCAGCGGCGATCGGGGTGTCGTAAGCCAGGTTCGGCGCACGACGCACGCGACGCTGACCGGCGTTGTAACCCCAGGCCTGACGCGGTTCCTTCACCTGATCGAGGGTTTCATGAACCAGCGTCGCGCCACCGGCCAGACGCGCCGGACTGGTGGTGAACGACAGGTAATAGAACATGATGTTGTTCAGATCGGCGAAGGAGCCATTCTGCAGGTAGTACTTGAACAACGCTTCCTGCTGCGAAGTGACCAGCGAGTAGGAACCGTTGCGCTGCACCGCCACTTCCGAGGCACGACGCACGATGTAGGTGCCACGGTAGCGGGCGATGTGGTTCCACAGCGCCTCGACACCGCTTTGCGGAATCGGGAACGGAATACCGCCGTAGGCGTCGGAAAAACCATTACCACCATCAGCCAGCTTGGCGCTGGTGGCGTTCTTGATGGTGTTGTCATAGACCCACTGCGGCGCCGAGCCGGAACGACGGGTCTGGTACACCGGCATCTGGTAGGTTTCCGGATAAGCCTTGAACATGGCGATCTGACCCGGGGTCAGGTTGGCCTCGTACTGGCTCAGGTTGGCCGCGGTGATGGTGAACAGCGGCTTGTCGTCCGGGAACGGATTGACGTGGTGCTGGCCCGAACGGGTATAGCCAGCCGGCGCCTGAGTGATGCCACCGGTCCAGGCCGGAATGGTGCCGGCTGCGTTGCCGGCTTTTTCGGCGCCGAAGGGCGTCAGGGTATCGCCGAGTTTGGCGGCCTCCTGCGGGGAAACGGCAGCCAGCGCGGAGCCGGCGGAAAATGCCAGCGCAACCGCGACAGCCATCAGCCTGTGTTTGTTCAGCATGGGTAATTCTCCATGAAGAGTCATGACGGGCGCCCGAGGGCGCCCGACGTATTTCTGGTTATAGGTATTAGAAGGAGTACTTAACGTTCAGACCGATATTGTCGCGGTCACGCGCACCGTTGTTCTGGCCCGCGCCATAGAACTCGGTGTACTGGATCTCGGCTTCCAGGCTGTTCAGGTAGCTGGCGCGCATACCAACGGTGTAAGCCATTCGCCCTTCGATGAAGTTACCGGTCTGGTGCGAGTTACCTTCGAAGTCATGCTTGAACACGGCGAACGGCGACAGGTTCACGCCGGCATAGACGTCGTTCCAGGTGCCGGAGAGCACCAGGGTATAGCCGTAGGCGTTCTTGTTGACCTGGTCGTCGCGGTCGTAGCCGGAGATGTAGGATCCATTTGCACGACCAGAGTAGTAACGCACGTTCCCCTGGAAGTCCGTGTATTTCAGACTGCTGCCGCGAATATGCTCAGAGCCGAGCTCAGCCACACCAAAAAGAGAATCAAAGCCCAGAGACGGGCCGAAGTTGTATATGGTGCCAATGGAAGTGTTGAAGGCCTCAACGCGCTCGTAGTTGCTCAAGCGGCGATTATCAAGACTCACCGTCTGGCCTCCAACCTGTACCTGTTGACCCAGAGCGATCTGCGGCGCTTGCTGGAGCACTTGCCCCAACAGGTCGTTGGTAGTTGCAATACCAATCGGAAGATTCGGGCGGTAAGAGAATTCACCAAACACCGAGGCATTACCCACAGTGGTGTTGAAGCTCAAACCCATCATACGGACATCTTCAGCATATTGGCGACTAGCCTGGATCTGATCGGCCAGATCAACTGAAACCAGACCACCAGCAATTTGCTGTGCAATAGCCGCAACAGCAACGGGGTTACCTGCCACACCTGCGGCAGCTGCGGCCTGCAGAGCCGCGCCCTGAACAGGAGCACTACCGACGAGAGCACCAAATTGTCCTGCCGTCATACCGCCATAGGCATCATCGAGCTGCGCATAAATCGACGGCTCCTTGGCGTGGTAGTTCACGAAGTAGAAGCCGAACTCCGTTGAGTTCAACTCTTCTGCAATATAGCGAAACGCAACGCCGAACTGGCCATCGTTCTTTGCATTCAGGTCATTCTTGATAGATGCAACTTTGAAAGCGTCAGACGTGGCAAATGAACTCCCATTCAGCCCATAAGCAGGGTTCAAAACGGAGGCTTGATAAAGCGAAAGACCACCGAGCAGCGGGTTCGGTGTCAGGGCCCCAGCTAGCGCACCACTTTGGTTATAAGCGGTATGACCGCCGTCAGCAAACAAGTCGGTCTCAGAGAAATAGGTACCGACCGGATCGATAGCACTCTCTTTCCAGTTGAACTGATAGAAGGTCTCCATCGAAAGGTTATCGGTCAAACCGATGTTGAAACTAAGCGCCTCGACCGGAACCAGCACTTCCTTCACTTCCGAACCTGGCAAACGGAACTTGGCAGCATCGACCGGGTTGGTGGTGTTCACCCCACCGCGATAGAACAAACCCTCGCCCCAGTTGAACACCTGCTTACCAAAACGACCAGAGACCGGCATATCGGCGACGTCCCAGTTGCCATAGACGTAGGCATCGAGAATCTGCGCATCGCGACCAGCCTTGTTGCGGGTCTCGCGAGTGAAGCTGTTGTCGCGAGGAAAGCTCTGGCTCGGCTGAACTGGCGAGTTGGCGTCGTAGTAGTCGTTACGCTTATCCATGATCTGAGTGTCATAGAACGCCGTGCCACGCACGAAGGCACCGTAATTCTGATAGGACACCTCGAGGTCCGAGGTGATCTTGAATACTTCGGAAACCAGGCCGGTATCGAAATTACGGTTGCCGTCGTTGGTATTGATGTCGTTGTTGGTCTTGTCCTGACCCTGGACGCGCCACAGCTGACCGTAGGACACGGTGGTGTCGATCGAACCAGTGATTTCGTTGTCGGCGAAGCTGAACTCCACCGCCTGAGCCTGGGCGGCGACCAGCAACGGCAGAACGCCAGCGAACGCAAAGCCGGCCT
>CAZIZA010000103.1:0-12052 GCA_964543555.1 uncultured Pseudomonas sp. | reverse complement strand
GTATCCAGGCCATGCTCGGTCTGTTCGAGAGCCGCGAATGCCTGAGCCGGCGCCTCGCCTTGTACTTTGGTGACGAACAGGCGCCCGAGCATTGCGGACATTGTTCGGTGTGCCGGGGCCAGGTCGCGACCTTGCCGCAGCCGCCGGAACTACCGACCTTGAGCGGACGTGATGCCGAGGCGCTATGCGCCGCCTTCATCGAGAAGCACCAGCAGCACGCCGGCTACAGGCCGAGCCACGAATGTCTGACGCGCTTTCTCTGTGGCGTGACCACGCCCCTGCTCACCAAGCTCAAGGCACGGCAGCTGGCCGGCTTCGCCGCGCTGGAGGATTACCCCTACGCCGAGGTGCGTGAGTGGTTGACGGGTCTGTAGGAGCGAGCTCTGCTCGCGAATATTGCTGCGGCAAAGGGCTTCGCGAGCAGAGCTCACTCCTACAAAGGTAAATCCCGTAGCCCGGATGCAATCCGGGGAATACGGGTCGCGAGGCCCCGGATTGCATCCGGGCTACCTGGCCAGCTTGTATACACCATGGGCGCTCGGGATTCGGTGCGCGCGGCGCACCCTACGGGTTAGCGCGTTGCCCTTCGGCCAGCGTCCAGTCCACCAGCTCGCGGGACAGCCGATCGCCAGCCTGGCCGAAGGCTTTCACTACTGCAGCAATCGACGTATCACTCGCCGGCTGACTGACGCTGAAGCGGCGGCTGGCGAGGATGCGCTGATCGCGCGCGTCGACCAGACGCACGTCGAGCTGGATCAGTGCCTCGGCAACGCCATCGCGATACTGGCTATGGAAGCTGCGAAGGTCGCTGACCAGCTCCAGGTCGGCCTGCAGACGTTGCTCTTCGTTGCTCAATGCCTGAACTCTGCCGTCATCCTGAAACGCGTCGAGCAGACGGCCGCGCAGCAACTGCGGCGTGCGCTCGCTCCAGCGCACGCCCTGGTAGGTGTTGACCCGGCCGGGCACGGGCAGCACGACGATGCGTGTGCCGTCTAGCAACTGGTTGCTGACCGGGCTGTTCACTCGCAGCGACCAGTCGACGCGCTGGGTTTGTGCCGGCAGGGTGGCGCCTGGCAGCAGATAGATATCCAGGGGCTCGCTCTGTGGCAGGATCGAGCAGGCGCTGAGCAGGCCGGCGGCCAGCAGCAGGGACAGGCGCTTCATGGTTGGAACTCCTTGATGCTGTCGTTGCGCAGCAGGTAGCCGGTGGGGTCCTGCTCCAGGCGGCGAGAGAAGCTGCGCAGGGCGCCGAGGGTGTCACGCAGTTCGCTAACTGCCGGGCCCAGCTCACCGAGACTCTGCATACCGTTGTCCAGCGCGCTGCGGTTGTTTTGCAGCAGCTCCTCGATATTGCGGCTGCTGCGTTCCAGCGAGGCCATCAGGCGCTCGGCGTTCTCCAGCACCTGGCTGCCCTGGCCATCGAGCAGGCGATTGGCCGTGCGCATCAGTTCGGCCGCTTCGCGGGTGGCGGCACTGGTCTGGCGCAGGGTTTCGCCCAGCTCATCACGCTGCTCGGCGATGCCGGCGGTGGCCTGCTCCAGATTTTCCAGCGTGCGCGACACGCGCTCGGCGTTCTCGCGTGACAGCATGCGGTTGGCGCGGTTGAGCAGGCGGGTGATGTTGACCACCAGGTCTTCGCCGTTGGCCATCAGCCGCGACAGCGGCGAACGGTCGGCGATGATGATGCCGGGTTCGCCATTCGTGCTTTCCAGCGGTGGGCTTTCCGGGCTGCCGCCATGCAGCTGGATCACCGCCAGGCCGGTGATGCCGGTGATCGCCAGGCGGGCACGGGTGTCCTGCTTGATCGGCGTGTGGCCGACGATGCGAATCCGCGCCCGCACGGTACGCGGATCGTTCGGGTCGAGCCCCAGGCTGATCACGTCGCCGACCTTGATCCCACTGTACTGCACGGCGCTGCCCTGCGACAGGCCGGTAACCGCTTCGTTGAAGATCACCTCGTAGTCGGTAACGGCGCGGTCAGCGCCGGCCTTGTTCAGCCACAGGCCGAACAGCAGCGCGGCGCCCACCGTGAGCACGGTAAACAGGCCGATCAGCACATGATGGGCTCTGGGTTCCATTCATTGACTCCCTACCGCTGCTGCGGCCTGTGCAGCCGCGCGTCCACGCGGGCCGTGAAAATATTCCTGAATCCAGGCGTTGTTGGTGGCGGCCACCACGTCCAGGCGGTCGGCCACCAGCACCTTCTTCTGCGCCAGCACCGCGACCCGGTCGCAGATGCTGTAGAGCGTGTCCAGATCGTGGGTGACCAGAAATACGCTGAGGCCCAGGCTGTCGCTGAGGGTGCGGATCAACTGGTCGAAGGCGGCTGCGCCAATCGGGTCGAGGCCGGCAGTAGGTTCGTCGAGAAACAGAATATCCGGGTCCAACGCCAGGGCGCGGGCCAGGGCGGCACGTTTGACCATGCCGCCTGACAGCGAGCTGGGGTATTTGTCGGCGGCATTGCTCGGCAGGCCGGCGAGGGCGATCTTGACCCGCGCCAGGCGCTCTGCAGCAGCGCGCGACAGGCCGGCGTGTTCGATCAGTGGCAGGGCGATGTTCTCGCTGACCGTCAGTGAAGAGAACAAGGCGCCGCGCTGATAGAGCACGCCGAAGCGCCGCTCCAGTTGCGAGCGGCGTTCTGCCGGCAGGCTCAGCAGATCCTCACCGAACACCCGCACGGTGCCGGCATCGGGGCGACGCAGCCCGACGATGCTGCGCAGCAGCACCGACTTGCCGGTTCCCGAGCCGCCAACCACGCCGAGAATTTCGCCACGCAAGAGGTCGAAGTCCAGGTGCTCGTGGACCACCTGACTACCGAAACGGTTGCACAGGTCGCGAACGGCGATGATGGGATCGCGGCTCACCAGCCCATCTCCATCAGGAACAGCGCCGCCAGGGCGTCGAGCAGAATGACCACGAAGATCGACTGCACCACCGCCGACGTGGTGTGTTCGCCGACGGATTGTGCACTGCCGCTGACCTTGAAGCCTTCCAGGCAGCCGATCAGGGCGATCAGGAAGGCAAAAATCGGTGCCTTGAGCAGGCCGACCATGAAGTGCCGCAGCAGGTCGCTGTCCTGCAGGATCGACAGGTACATGACCAGCGGGATGTCCAATGCCACGATGCAAACCAGAGCGCCGCCGAGCATACCGCTGAGCATGGCGATGAAGGTCAGGATCGGCAGGGCGATGAGCATGGCGAACACCCTGGGCAATACCAGCAACTCAATGGGACTCAGACCCAGGGTACGAATGGCGTCGATTTCCTCGTTGGCCTTCATCGAGCCGATCTGTGCGGTGAAGGCGCTGGCGGTGCGCCCGGCCATGAGAATGGCGGTGAGCAGCACACCGAACTCGCGCAGAAAGGAGAAGGCCACCAGATTTACCGTGTAAATGCTGGCGCCGAAGTCGGCAAGGATAGTGGCGCCGAGAAACGCCACGACGGCGCCGACCAGAAAGGTCAGCAGGGCGACGATGGGCACGGCGTTGAGCCCGCATTGTTCCAGATGCGCAGCCAGCGATGTCAGGCGCCAGCGCGCAGGACGCAGCACCAGTGTCAGCATGCTGGCCAGGGTCAGCCCCATGAAACCAAGCAGTGCCCGGCTCTGGTGCCACATGCCTTCGACCACTTCGCCGATGTGACCCAGCACTTCACGCAGTACCGAAGCCTCATGTGTGACCTGCATCTGCGTGCGGTCCATCATGGCATCGGCCACTGCCAGCAGCAGTGCGCGGTGCTGCTCGCTCAAGGCACTCTGCTCTACGAGGTGGCGCAGGCGTTTGCTGCCCAGCAATTCGACCAGCAGCGCTGCTCCGGCGGTATCCAGTGCGGCCAGGTTGCCGAGGTCGACGTATTCTTCGCCGTGCAGGCGCTCCCGCAGTGCCAGTACCTGCGGTTCGAGGACGCTGTAGTGGGCCAGCGTCCAGTCACCACCCAGCCGCAGGTCGCTGGCGGCGTCCGTGCTGCGGGGCGGTGGCGGTGTCAGGTAGGGTGTGGTCATCGGCACAGCTTAGCGCTGCAGGGGCGCCTCAGGCCAGTCATAGCGGTCAGCAGATATGAGGGTGATGTGTCGGTCGTCAGTGTCCCGTAGAGATCGGCTGTCAGGCGCATGAGCGAGGCCGATGGATACCGTTCAGGGATTCCTGATGACTCGCTGCGCGCTGCACATAGCGAATGGCTTACACAAAAATGTACAACCCTGAGGCATACATATCTGGCGTCGCGCACTAAAATCCCTGCTACCAGCACCAAAATCCTGATGACAACATCACGAATCAACAATAAAGCGCCCCACATCAAGTCGATCAGAGGTCGGCCATGAAGGAACAACGTCATCTGCCCGCATTGCGCGCTCATATCGAGCAACTGCTTAGCAAAGGCTGGGTCATTTCCAATCGCTGCCCGCTGACCCTGCAGAACGGCCATCGCTGCTACCTGGTTTCCCACGGCATGCTGATCAGCGATTCCTCTTCGCGCGCTGCCTGAGCGCTTCGTCGTTGGCCGCGCCTGAATCCCTGCCAGGCGTCGCAGTGTTTGTGCTGAGCGGATCCTGTCCTTCTGATCACCTGTGTTTTCCGCTGTTCCCGTTCTGTCCGGGTCAACGTCTACACTAGTCTCCCTTGTCCTGTGTGGTGCGCAGCAAATCATCGCAAGTGTCTGGGGCTGTGTGTGGGTAGAACCTGCAAACGCTGGGTCACTGTCAGAGCAGTCACGTCATGCCCAGTCACCAGCCCTGCAGGGTAATGCCGGTCTGGCCGCATGGATTGCCCCTGCTACCGCCATCGGCTTTCGCCTCCGGTGTCATCCATAAGCGAGCGATTCTCGGCAGTGGCCGCCCTGATTCCGATCTCCTCGGGCCCGCGGTGCATCAGTGAGCTGTTCGCGTGCAATGCAGACGCTCACCTGTTGCCTGACTCGTGGTGATGGCCAGTGCGCTGGAGGGTGGACTTGGCTGGTGGCGGGATAGGTGCACTGATCGACTGACTCAGGACGGCAGTTGCATTCAAGCGCTGAATGGCAGTGATCACGAGACACCATTTCAAAAATGTCAGTGGCTCGCTTAAGGTGAACCGGGACTCAAGCACGATGGTTCAGGCTGTTCTGCCATTTCGCCTGATCTGACGTTTTTTCGACGGTTTTCCTGTCGGGCTCAAGACGCATCCGGGAGGTGCATGAACGCTTTCAGCTTCGCCACCACTGCGCAGATCCTCTGCGAATCCGGCGCCAGCCTGCGTCTGGCCGAATTGTGCCGAGAGCGCGGTGCACGGCGCGTACTGATCGTGACAGACCCTGGTATCACTCGGCTGGGTATGTTGGCCCCCTTGCTGCCGGGCTTTACCCGTGCCGGTATGGGCGTGCAGGTGTTCGATCAGGTGCTGGCTGACCCGCCCGAGGCTGTGGTGCTGGCCGCCGTGGCCCAGGCTCGCGATTTACAGGCCGAGCTGGTGGTCGGTTTCGGGGGCGGCAGTTCGATGGATGTGGCCAAGCTGGTGGCCTTGCTGGCGCATCCCGACTGCGTCCAGGCATTGAGCGATATCTATGGCGTAGGCCAGGCATGGGGGCGGCGCCTGCCGCTGATCCAGGTGCCGACTACGGCGGGTACCGGCTCCGAGGTGACGCCGATTGCCATCGTCACCACCGGTGAGACCACCAAGATGGGTGTGGTGTCGCCGTTGCTGCTGCCGGATCTGGCCCTGTTGGACGCCGACCTGACCCTTGGCCTACCCGGAGCAGTCACCGCCGCTACGGGTATTGATGCCATGGTGCATGCCATCGAGGCTTACACCAGCGCGTTGAAGAAGAACCCGCTTTCCGACTTGCTGGCGCGCGAGGCCTTGCGCTTGCTGGCAGCCAACCTCGACGAGGTGGTACGCAACGGCCGCAACCGCGAGGCGCGTCAGGCCATGCTGCTCGGCGCCTGTCTTGCCGGTCAGGCGTTCGCCAACGCCCCCGTGGCGGCGGTGCATGCGCTGGCTTACCCGCTGGGCGGGCATTTGCATATCCCACATGGGCTGTCCAACGCGCTGGTGCTGCCACAGGTGCTGGCCTTCAATGCGCCGGTCGCCGCGCCGCTATATGCCGAGCTGGCGCCACTGGTGCTGGGTGAGCGTCTACGTGCAGGCAGTGCGGCGGCGCGCACCGAGCAGTTGATCGAGGCGTTGGCCGGCTTCAGCCTGCGCAGCGGATTACCGACGCGCTTGCGCGATGCCGGTGTGAGCGAGTCCATGTTGCCGATGCTGGCGGCGGACGCCATGCTGCAGCAGCGTCTGCTGGTGAACAATCCACGTGAGATGAACGAGCAGCAGGCGCTGGCCATTTACCAGGCTGCCTATTGATTCAGGTCGCGGCTGGCAGGCTGTTGAAACACTACCTGCGTTGCCATTGCTGGGTTAAAACAGGCTGGAACGCCAGCCCGGTCAAATGCACATTTACAGCTCGTAAAGTCGAACGCGACTCCGAGCGTTTGCGGGGCCGCCAGCGGTATTGCACTGGCTGCCTCGCCTAGGTTTTTCAACGGCCTGCTAACGCCCCTCCACTCAGGTTCCGGTTCTGTGAGAAGGGCTTTAGCCGCGACCCACTCAAGGATCATCATGAGCCAACCCCAACACCTGCGTGACGATTACCGCCACTTCCAGCCGATCACCACGCGTTGGCACGACAACGACATCTATGGTCACGTCAACAACGTGACCTGCTACAGCTACTTCGACAGTGCCGTGAATGCCTACCTGATTACCGAGGGCGGGTTGGATATTCAAGACGGCGCAGTGGTCGGCTTCGTGGTCAGCTCAAACTGCGATTACTTTGCCTCCATCGCCTTTCCCGATGTCATCGAGGTGGGGCTGCGTGTCGGCAAGCTGGGCAACAGTTCCGTGCAGTATGAGGTGGCGATCTTCAAGGTCGGCGAAGAGCAGGCCCGTGCGGCAGGGCAATTCGTCCACGTATTCGTCGACCGGGCGACTAACCGGCCGGTGACCATACCTGGCCGCTTACGCACGGCGCTTGAGTATTTGCGGGGGGTGTGAGCGGGCCTGCAGACAGGCCCGCTAGCGAGATTCAGCGGCGATGCCAGTGTTTCTTGCCGTGATGATGTTTCTTGCCATGATGACGATGGTGCTTGCCTTTGCTGCGACGATCATCGTCGTAGCTGGCGTTGCCCATGTGGTTACCCAGCGCGCCACCCGCGCCGCCACCTACGGCTGCGCCCAGGATGCCGCCCGTATTGCCACCGACCTGCTGGCCGACGACGTTGCCACCCGCTGCGCCCAGGGCTCCCCCTATGGCAGCTTCGGTCCGGCTGCGGCGGTCAGCACCGACCATGCTACCGGCAGCGCCACCGAGACCTGCGCCGACTGCAGCGCCCGTATTACCGCCGACCTGCTGGCCAACCATGGCACCCACCGCGCCACCCAGCGCGCCGCCCAGGCCGGCTTCGGTGTTGCCGGCAAAGGCGAAGCCGCCGCTGCTCAGGCCAAGGGAAAGAAACAACAGTTGCAGTGACTTCATGAGAACCTCGTACAGGAGTCGCTGGATCGACGTTATGCCATTGACCTACGACGTCGGTACGAGGTTCCGAGCCGCCTGTCAGCTCGTCGCGCTGCTGCCCAGCAGATTGCCCGTGCTGGCGGCCTGCAAGCGAATGGCGACGAACTTCGAGGTCGGTGTACTGCTGCCGACACCGGCGCTTTCCAACGGTACCAGTGGGTTGGCTTCGGGGAAGTAGGCGGCAGCCTGGCCGGCCGGGATGTCGAAGGCGAGCAGGGTGAAACCGCTCACTCGGCGCTCGATGCCGTCATTCCATAACGAGCGAATATCCACCTTCTGACCGGGCTTGAAGCCCAGGCGCAGGATGTCCGCCTCGTTGGCGAAGAGCACGTCACGCTGGCCGCGTACGCCCCGGTAGCGGTCGTCGAGGCCATACACCGTGGTGTTGTACTGGTCGTGCGAGCGCAGGGTCTGCAGGATCAGATCCGGTGTTTCGCCACTTTCGCGTACCTGTGGGGGCAACAGGTCGGCGAGCAGGGCATTGGATTTGAAGTTGGCCTTGCCGGACGCGGTCTTCCACTGCCGCGCGCCAGCCGAATTGCCGAGGTAGAAACCGCCGGGATGAGCGACACGCTGGTTGAAGTCATGGAAGCCGGGGATGGTATCGGCGATCAGCTCGCGGATACGGTCGTAGTCGGCGATCAGCGCGTCCCAGTCCACCGGATGGTTGCCCAGTGTGGCCTTGGCGATGCCGGCGACGATAGCCGGCTCCGAGCGCATTTCGCTGCCGCGCAACGGTTCAAGCTGGCCGTAGGACGCGTGGATCATGCTGAACGAATCCTCCACCGTCACCGCCTGCGGACCGTTGGCCTGTAGGTCGATATCGGTACGGCCGAGGCATGGCAGGATCAGTGCGTCACGGCCGACCGTGAGGTGACTGCGGTTGAGCTTGGTGCTGATCTGTACGGTGAGGTCGCAGCTCTGCAGCGCCTTGTGCGTGCGCGGGCTGTCCGGGGTGGCCTGGGCGAAGTTGCCGCCGAGGCCGATGAACACCTTGGCCTGGCCGGCGATCATGGCGTTGATCGCCTCGACGGTGTTGTGGCCATTCTCGCGCGGTACCTTGAACTGGAAGCGCTTTTCGATGGCATCGAGCAGTGTGACCGGCGGGCGGTCATTGATGCCCATGGTGCGGTCGCCCTGCACGTTGCTGTGGCCGCGTACCGGGCACAGGCCTGCGCCGGGGCGGCCGAGGTTGCCGCGCAGCAGTTGCAGGTTGACGATTTCCTGGATGGTGGCCACCGAGTGGTGGTGTTGGGTGATGCCCATGGCCCAGCAGATGATCACGCGCTCGGCGCGGCGGTACATGCGCGCAGCCTGTTCGATCTCCTGCAGGCTGAGGCCTGACTGGGCTTGCAGAGCCTCCCAGCTGCAGTCATCGAGCAACTGCAGATAGGCCTCGACGCCGTCAGTGTGCTCGGCGATGAAGGCATGATCGAAGACGGCCGCTTCGCCCTTGGCCTGCGCCTCGCGCTCCCACTGCAGGAGGAACTTGGCGATGCCGCGCAGGGCGGCCATGTCGCCGCCCAGCGCTGGGCGGAAGAATGCGGTATTCAGCGGCTCGGAACCGTTGGTGAGCATCTCCAGCGCGTGCTGCGGATGCTGGAAGCGCTCCAGGCCACGCTCCTTCAGCGGGTTGAAGCAGACCACCTGAGCGCCGCGTTTGACCGCTTCACGCAGCGGCTCGAGCATGCGCGGGTGATTGGTGCCCGGGTTCTGACCGAGGACGAAGATGGCGTCAGCATGCTCGAAATCATTGAAGGTCACGCTGCCCTTGCCGATACCCACACTCTGGCCGAGGGCGACGCCGCTGGCCTCGTGGCACATGTTCGAGCAGTCGGGGAAGTTGTTGGTGCCGTAGGCCCGGACGAACAACTGGTAGAGAAATGCGGCCTCGTTGCTGGCGCGGCCCGAGGTGTAGAACTCGGCCTGATCCGGGCTTGGCAGTGCCTTGAGGTGCTTGGCAATCAGGGCGAAGGCGTCATCCCAACTGGTCTGCACGTAGCGATCGGTGCTGGTGTCGTAGCGCATTGGGTGCGTCAGGCGACCCTGGTACTCGAGCCAGTAGTCACTCTGCTCGCGCAGTTGGCTGACCGTGTAGCGGGCGAAGAAGGCCGGGTCGACACGTCGCTTGGTGGCTTCCCAGTTGACCGCTTTGGCACCGTTCTCGCAGAACTTGATGTGGCCGTCTTCGGGGGAGTCGCCCCAGGCGCAGCCGGGGCAGTCGAAGCCGCCATTCTGATTGGTCTTGAGCAGCGCGCGCAGGTTCTTGAACGGCTGTTTGCTGTCCAGCCAGAAGCGGGTAACGGCGTTCAGGGCGCCCCAGCCGGCGGCCGGGCCTTTGTAGGGCTTATAACGGGGATTGACGGGTTGCAGGCTCATGGTCGTTCTTCTTCTTCAGGCGCGGGGCTGTAGACCCGCGGCGTGCTGTGATGGGGCAGGTGGATAAGGTTGAGGCGATGGCGCCGCGCCCATTCCACGGTCAGGGCGGTGGGCGCTGACAGGCTCACCAGGGTGCCGAGGCCGGCGCGTACCGCCTTGTGCAGCAGTTCCAGGCTGCAGCGGCTGGTGACCAGGGCGAAGCCGCCCAGGGTGTCGATGCGCTCGCGGATGATGGCGCCGATCAGCTTGTCCAGCGCGTTATGACGGCCGATGTCTTCGCGGCACAGGCGAATCGCACCGTTGGCGTCGATGAACAGGGCGGCATGCAGCGCGCCGCTGTGGCGTGCCAGTTGTTGTTGCTCACCGATGCGCTCACGCAGGCCGGTCAGGTGTGCCAATGGCGGCAAGGCTGCACCGGGTAGAGCGGGGAGCGCTGGCAGCGCCTGCTCCAGCGCATCGACACCGCACAGGCCGCAACCGCTGGTGCCGGCCATGTGCCGGCGTTGTTGCTTGAGCGCCCAAAAGGCACGACTGCTGACCTGCAGGCGTGCTTCACGGCGATCACCGAGGCCGCGTAACTGAATGTCATAGATGTCGTCGATGGACTGGATCAGGTCGTTGCCGAGACTGAAGCCGACGGCAAAATCTTCCAGATGATGGGGTGAAACCATCATCACGGCCTGGTTCAGGTCGTTATAACTGATCGCCAGGGCGCATTCTTCGGCCAGCGCTGCGTGCTGCGCGCGACCGTCGCCGAGTTCGGCGTAGGCATAAGCACTGGCGATGTGCGGCTGTGCGGCTGGCTTGGCCATCGAGGCATGCTCTGTGACAGATTGACACAGCTAAGCCTAGGCCCATGGCGGGGGAGCGTCTAATCGTTGGCTTTGATACTCTGATCGACGCTGTCTATCGATGGCTGGCGAGCCATTCCCGTGCCTCTTCGAAGCAGGCCAGCGCCAAGGGTGAGGCCGGCGCGCTGCGGCGCATGATCAACCCTTGTGCGGCCAACGTATGAGCGCCTTCTATCGGTAACAAGCGCAGATGACCGTCGGTCGGGGTAGCGTCGGCGGGTATCGGCATGACACTGCAACACAGCCCGGCACTCACTGCCAGGGTGAGATGGTGCACAGCATCGGCTTCCAGGCGTACTTGTGGCGTCAGGCCGCGCGCGCGGAAGCTGTGATCGATGGACTGGCGAAAGTGCATGCCGGTGGAGAGCAGGCCCAGGGGCAGGTTGACCAGCTGTTCCCAGCGCAGACTGCTGCTGACGAAGTGGAAGTGACGTTGATCGTAGAGCAGGCCCATGCGCGCTTCGGCCAGCTCCAGGCTGGCGAAGTGCTCGCGGTCGAGGCGGTCGAGGTAGGACAGGCCAAGATCGAGCTGGTTACGTACCAGTCCTTCGAGAATCTGGTCGCTGCTCAGCGCGTGCAACTGAAAACGCAGCCCTGGATGACGTTCGGCGAACAGGCTGATCAGGCGCATCGGGTCGAAACTGGCCAGCGGCACCACACCCAGGCGCAAGGTGCCCACCAGATGCCCACGGCAGGCGGCGGCTTCGGCAAGCAGGCCATCCTGCGCCGCCAGCAGGCTGCGCGCCCAGGCGAGAATGCGTTCGCCTTCAGCGCTGAACCCCTCGAAGCGCTGGCCACGGCGCACCAGCTCCAGGCCCAGTTCATCTTCCAGCTGGCGCAAGCGCATGGACAGCGTCGGCTGAGTGACGTGGCAGCGTGCGGCGGCCTGACCGAAGTGGCGGGTCTCGTCGAGGGCGACGAGGAACTTCAGTTGCTTGATGTCCATGGGCGTCCTCAGAGGTCTGCGATCAGGGTACGGTAATCTTCGACTGCGGCAAATTCTTCCGTGTCTTTCGGGCCTGCCTGGCTATCAGGCTGGCGTACCGCGAGCAGGTGAGCGACGCCGAAGCGACCTGCACTGCGCAGGATCGGCAGGCTGTCGTCGATGAACAGGCTGCGTGCCGGGTCGAAGTCGACGTCCTGGCGCAGGGCGAACCAGAACTGTTGGTCTTCCTTGGGAAAGCCATAGTCGTGGGAGCTGATCAGGCGCTCGAACCAGGGCGCCAGCTCGACGCGTTCCAGTTTCAGCGACAGCGAATCGCGGTGCGCGTTGGTGA
>CAZIZA010000102.1:0-12141 GCA_964543555.1 uncultured Pseudomonas sp. | reverse complement strand
GCGGGCTGAAGGGTTTGACCACGTAGTCGTCGGCGCCGATTTCCAGGCCCACCACGCGGTCGATCTCTTCACTGCGCGCGGTGAGGAAGATCACCGGCACCTCGGAGAAACGACGCAGGCGCTTGCATACTTCGAAACCACTGATATCGGGCAGACCAACGTCGAGAATGGCCAGGTCGAAGGCGCCGTTTTCCAGCCGCGTCAGCGCCTCGCCCCCCAGGCTCGACCAGTGGGTGACGAAGCCTTCGGCCTGCAAGGCATAGACCAGCGTATCGGCAATCGCGGCTTCGTCTTCGACGATGAGTATCTGCGGCATTGGGCGTCCTGCACCTGTGAGGCGACGGCGGCAGACTGCCGGGGGCTGGCTCAAGCGTCAAGCAGGCGATCAGCGTAGGGCTGGGGCAAGCCGCCAAAGTGGGATGGCGGGTTACATCCGCCCTACGCGACAAGCGCTGCGGCGATCGCATGGATGCAGGAGGTTGAACGAAGGCCTGTCGCTCACCCGTAGCCCGGATGCAATCCGGGGAACGAACGGCACGGCTTCCCGGATTGCATCCGGGCTACTCGTTCATGGAGTTTCGCCACGAATGTACTGTTCCAGTTGGCGGATCAGCTCAGCCTGTTCGGCGATGGTTTCCTTGACCAGGTCACCAATCGACAGCAGGCCGATCAGCTCGCCTTCGGCCAGCACCGGCAGGTGACGCAGGCGCCGCTCGGTCATCAGTTGCATGCAATATTGCAGGTTGTCACGCGGGCTGACGCTGATCACCTCACGGGTCATGATCGTGTTGACCTTGGCGTCCAGCATCGAGCGGTCGGCCAGTGCCACCTTACGCACGTAATCGCGCTCACTGACGATGCCGACCATGCGTCCGCCGGAGAGCACCACGAGCGCACCAACGCCCTTTTCCGCCATGATGCGCAGCCCATCGAGCAGGGAGTCGTCCGCGTCGACGCTGTAGAGAAAGGTGTTGGACTTGGTTCTGAGCAGTTCGGCAACCGTTTTCATGCTGGGGGCTCCGCATTGTTTACAGTGTTTTTAGCAGAGTTGGCCAGCCAGGTCAGCCCGGTAATGTTCTACAAGCCGTTTATCGGCGACAGCAACCCGGATATTCCGGGTGCCCGCCTGCGTGGATCATGACGACCTCTGCAATCTTTCCCTGGTTTCAGCCGAGGGTGAACCGCCCGGTATTCTGCGCCAGCCCATCGCTGCCTTGACGCAGTTGCTCAGCGGCACGACTAACCGCCTGGGCGCCATCGAGCAATAGCCCGGTGGCCTGGTCGACTCGCTGAATATTGCCGCTGACTTCATCGGCAGTGGCGGCTTGCTGTTCGGCAGCCGTGGCGATCTGCGCCAGACGGTCGCTGACACGCTGCACAGAGTCGACAATGTTCTGTAGTTCGTCGCCCATGGCCAATACGCTGCCGATATCACCATCGGCCTGGCCGCAGGCTTCTTCCATGAGGGTGACCGACTGGCCGACCACACGCTGCAGGCTTTCAACGGTCTGGGCTATTTCCTGGGTGGACTCCTGGGTACGCCTGGACAGCGAGCGCACTTCATCGGCGACCACGGCGAAGCCACGGCCGGCATCACCCGCACGCGCCGCCTCGATCGCCGCATTGAGCGCCAGCAGGTTGGTCTGCTCGGCTATGCCCTTGATCACCTCAACCACACGGTTGATCTGCACGGTCTGCTCACGCAGTTGCTGCAGCGCCGCAGCGCTGTCGCCGAGACGACTGCTGAGGTGGCGCATGCTGGCACTGGTGCGCTCGCTACGCTGATTGCTGCTCAGTGCCACTTCACGGGTCTGTTGTGCCTCCTGCGCGGCCTGCTCACAACTGTGTGCAACGCTCTGCGCGGTGGCGGCCATTTGCGTTGCGGCGGTGGCGATCTGACTCATCTGCGCCTGTTGCTGCTCGACAGCATCCAGGGCGTCACGCGCCTGACCACCGAGCAGTTGCACGGTGCTGTCCAACTGCTGGCTTTCGTGATTGACGCCTCGCAGCGAATCGCGCATCTGCTCAACAGCGGTGTTCAGCGCCTGGGCGATGGCAGCCAGATCATCACGGCCGTTGACCTGCATACGCACACGCAGGTCGCCGTCACGCAGCCCACGCGCAGCATCGATGATGTTGCTGGTACTGATGCGGATCGAGGCGTTCAGGCACATCAGCACATACATCGCCAGCAGGGTGAGGAGGGTGAACGCGCCGATAACCTCCATCATCGACTGCAACGCTTGCTGCCGGTAATCACCCAGGCTGGCGCTGAACTGCTGATAGATCGCCTGCTGCAGCGCCTGCAACTGCTGCTCCAGCGCTGCGACACGCTGCACGAACTGCTCGGGCGTAAGCGCCATGGGGCTGGACTCGAACATGTCACGGTCGATCTGTGCGAGGAAATCATCGAACGCCTTGAGCGAGGCCTCGAACGGCGCGCTCAACTGACGCATTGCCTGCGGCGCCTCGCGGGACAAGGTGGTTTGCGCCTTGATCAGTTGCGCACGCTGTTCATCCAGGCCACGCCGCAAATCGCGAATGAGCACGCGACTCTGCAAGGTGAAGTGCTGCGAAACCACGGCACCATGGCCTTGCGCTGCGAAGGTGCCGATCTGCTCGAGCAGACGCGGCATGATGTAGGTCACCTGCTCCATCATCAGGTAGGTGTCGAGGCGCGGATCGAGAATCAGGGCGCTGTCGGTCGCCACTTGCTCGCGCAGGGCGATCAGGTGAAGCAGGGCCTTCTGATAACGCTCCAGCGCTTCCGGCAGCGGCACACGGGTCAACCCCTCGGCACGCAGTCCATCACGCTCACCTTGCAGTGCCTGAAAATGTTGCCGCGCCTGATCACTGATCAGCTCACTCTGCAGCGGTTCGGCTGCCTCCTGCAGGGCTGCGTCGAGCTGCGCCTCACGCTGTTTCAGCAGCGCCTGGGCCGCGTTCTCGGTGCCCTTCCAGCGTGCCAGCAGCGTACGCTGGGCAATCAGCTCGCCCTGCACCTGCGCCATACGTTCCAGCGCGTGCGCACCTTCCACTTCGTCGTCGATAAATTGCAGACGCGACAGGTAGTCACTGCTGATGACCCATAACGCGTAACCGAGCGGCAGCGCGAACAATAGAAACACCAGCTGAAACTTGTGGGCAAAACTGAAACGCTGTAACAGCCGTACACCCGGCTTGAGTACTCCCGTCATCGCGACACCTCAACCACCTCAGGGGGCCTACTGGCCTGGCAAAGAGTTGCACCTAGCAAAAAGCAGGCCCAACGCTGACGCCGATCAGATGAGGTTCCCAAAGTGGCCGTTGGCAGGCGCCATGCCCCGGGAAGGGGCTTCTCGGGGCAGCTCCGCCTGGATCGCAGCGGGGCGCCGTCCTGCATGTGCGGCGCATCAAGGCTCAACTGAGTGGCGCCAGATCCAACAGGAGGTCGTGACTGGGCTCTCGTGACGAGTGTACTGGCCAATGACCATCAGCCTTTTCCCGAAATGCGACAATTAACTCAGCATTGGGGACGATCGCGGGTATAGCGCTCAGCAGGGTCGACGGCCGCACCAAGATCGCGCATGGCACTGGCACCAATCAAGAGCGGATAACTGAAGGTACTGCGGTCGGTCAGATTGACTTCGATGGTGCGCTCTTCGTCACCCAGGCAAATCGGCATCTCGATAACCGGGCGCTGCGAGTAGGCAACCTCCCTGACCCCGGCGTCGCTCTCTTCAGCACGTTTCTTGATCTCGGCGATGCGCACCAGCGGGTGTTCGTAAACCGTATCCTCGGCGCCATCGACGGCCAGACGGAAACGCACCCAGTCTTCACCATCACGCTTGAAGGGTTCGATGTCCCTGGCCGACAGCGAAGCGGTCATTGCGCCCGTATCCATCTTGGCCTTGAGGGTCTGGCCCAGCGCAGGAAGCTTGATCAGTTCGTAACGGCCGTAAAGATCGGGTTGCTCATCGGCGATGGACGGCAGGCTGATGGTAGCGGCCAGCAGGAGCAGAGCATATTTCAAGGTTCAGTCCTCTCGTTTGCAGTGACCGAAGCTAGGACTGCCATGCGCCTGGCGCGTTCCAACACAAGCGTTACAACGTGCTGCAAACTAGCGACCGCGCCCTTCCAGCTCCATCCCGGCCCACAGTTCGTCAAGCCGCTCGAAGCCCCACTCCTCGGCCGATTCACGCCCGACGATGCGATCCTGATCGGTGATTTTGCTCAGGTCGACGACGCTCTGCGGCAGCGGCAAACGCGATTTGGCCGAGAAGAACACCTTGACCCTGGGCGCCAACAGCGCCTTGGGGTTTTGCTCCATGACCACCGCCAGGCGTCCGCTCTGCAAGCGCACCAACGCACCGACCGGATAGATGCCGACCGTCTTGACGAAGGCCTGGAACACCACCTCGTCGAAGTGGCCCTTCCACTCGGCCATCTTGCGGATCGACTCGGCCGGATCCCAGCCCTGCTTATAAGGGCGGTTGGAGGTGATGGCGTCGTAGACATCGCAAACTGCCCCCATTTTCGCCATCAGGCTGATCTGCTCGCCATGCAGGCGGTGAGGATAACCACTGCCGTCGACCTTCTCGTGATGATGCAGGCACACATCGAGTATCAGAGCACTGACCTGCTTGCTGGCAATCAGAATGTTGCCGCCCTCCTCCGGGTGCTTGCGCACCTTGGCGAATTCGTTGTCGGTGAGCTTACCCGGCTTGTCCAGCAAGTCCTGGGGCACGGCCATCTTGCCGATATCGTGCAGCAGCCCGGCCAGACCGGCCTCACGCACGGCGGCTTCGGGCAGGCCGAGCTGACGCGCCAGGGCGATCATCAGCGCGCACACCGCGACGGAGTGCATATAGGTGTATTCGTTGCTGTGCTTGAGCCGCGCCAGGCTGATCAGGGCATTGGGGTGACGGAGCACGGACTCGGAAATTTCTTCGACCAGCGATTCGGCTTGCTCGAACTGCAGCGCCTGGCCCATGCGCGCATCGTTGAACATCTCCATGACGGCCTGCTTGGAACGTGCGCACAGCTTTACGGCGTATTCCAGCTCCTGCTCCATCGACAGGGCCTTGACTTTGGGCGGTTCGATGGCAGCCAGCAGGCGCGCTTCAGCCTCGCACTGAACTTCGGCTTCGGTCGCTGCCTGGACGCCAGAGGCTACATCGGCGCCCTTGCTGACATCGATCCACAGCTCGGTGATCGCACTGCTGCGAATCCTGGCCAGATCCTTTTCCGAGTTGAGAACGAACTTAGACTTCCAGAACGGGTGATCCATCCATGATCCGCAAAACTCCTGGATATACATACCGATACGCAGATCGGCCACCGCAATGCGCTTCAACATCGAGTCAATCCAGAACAGGTTGCCAGGAAGATCCGGCAAAGCCTGTGCATTGTCGGACAGTCCATTGATATTTCACATTGATCAGCATCACGAGTCTCACGAGAAATAGCCATAGGCCATCGGTCGCAATTTTGAGACAAATCCTGCAGGTGCTTATGATGAATGCTTCACGCCTGCCAAGGAGTTGATATGCGCCCCCTGCTGACCGGCCTTCTCAATATAGCGCTGCTGCTGAGCAACACTCTACTGCTGATACTCCCGCTGCTGCTGATCGCGCTGGGCAAGTTTGTCCTGCCCGGACAACGGGCTCGTGACGCCTGCTCACGCGGGGTGATGTGGGTGGCCGAGTTCTGGGCGGAGAACTGCAAACGCATCTTCGCGCTGCTGACGCCGACGCACTGGGACATTCGCGGCAACGCCGAGCTGCGCCGCGATGCTTCCTACCTGGTGATCAGCAACCATCAGTCGTGGGTCGACATTCCCGCGCTGGTGCAGGCATTCAACCGCAAGACGCCCTACTTCAAGTTCTTCCTCAAGCAGGAGTTGATCTGGGTGCCCTTCCTTGGCCTGGCCTTCTGGGCGCTTGATTACCCCTTCATGAAGCGCTACTCGAAAGCATTCCTGGACAAGCATCCGCACATGAAAGGCAAGGATCTGGAGATTACCAAAGCCGCCTGTGAGAAGTTCAAGCGCCTGCCAGTGACTGTGGTCAATTACCTCGAGGGCACCCGTTTCACCCCGGCCAAGCAGGCTCAACAGCAGTCGCCGTACCGTCACTTGCTCAAGCCCAAGGCTGGCGGCGTAGCCTTCGTGCTCGCCGCACTGGGCGAGCAAATCGATGCCGTGCTGGATGTCACGCTGGTGTATCCCGGCCATTCGGTGCCGGGCTTCTGGGATCTGCTCAGCGGTCAGGTGCCCAAGGTGATCATTGATCTCCAGACCCGCGACCTCGACCCGAGCCTGTGGCAAGGCGATTACGAGAACGACGCCGGGTTTCGGCAGCAGATGCAGGACTGGGTCTCGGCGCTGTGGCAAGCCAAGGACGCACGCATCGACCGGCTGCGTGAGAGCGTGCCCAATTAGCCCGCCAGGCCTGCGCCGCAAAACATTCTGACGAAACGTAAAATCCGCGCCAGCTATGGCCTCAAGCCCGTTATGCATGGGCTGCAATGCATACCGCAAGTGGCACTGAGGGCTGCAACTCGTTTATATTGAACGACTGTTCAATATAAACGGAGCCCTGTCCCACCCGTGCAACCGCACCGATTGTCTGCATTCGCCCTTATGAGGAGTTGCCGCTTGCAACCACGCACTCTTTGCCCAAAAGGGGGTATTTCGTGAATACCTCTGCTTCCACAACGCCGCCTCGGAGCATGAACGCTCCGGTACTGATCGGGTCAGCGGCCTTCGTTCTTATCTTCGGCCTGACCGCCATGCTCTTCGCCGAGCAAGCCGGGGAATGGCTCGCACATGCCCAGACCTGGGCCTCCGGTAGCGTCGGCTGGTACTACATGCTGGCGATGACGCTGTACCTGGTCTTCGTGGTGGTCACCGCGCTCTCCGGCTATGGCCGGATCAAGCTCGGTGCCGACCACGACGAACCCGAGTTCAGCTACCTGTCCTGGGCCGGCATGCTGTTTGCCGCGGGTATCAGCATCACCCTGTTCTTCTTTTGCGTTTCGGAACCGCTGACCCACTTCGCCCAGCCGCCGCACGGCGAGGCCGACGGCAGTGACGCTGCTCGTCAGGCCATGCAGTTGCTGTTTCTGCACTGGGGGCTGCACGGCTGGGGCGTGTTTGCCCTGGTTGCCATGGCCCTGGCCTATTTCGCCTATCGCCATAACCTGCCGCTGGCGCTGCGCTCGGCGCTGTACCCACTGATCGGCAAACGCATCAATGGCCCCATCGGTTACACCGTGGATGCCTTTGCCATCATCGCCACTGTGTTCGGCCTGGGCGCCGACATGGGTTTTGGCGTACTGCACCTCAATGCCGGTCTGGATTACCTGTTCGGTATTCCTCACACCCACTGGGTACAAGTGGCCCTGATCACGCTGATGATGGGCGCCGCGGTCATCGTAGCGGTCAGTGGCGTGGAAAAGGGCATGCGGGTGATGTCCGACATCAATATGCTGCTGGCCTGCAGCCTATTGCTGTTCGTACTGTTCGCCGGCCCCACGCAGGAACTGCTGAATCGCCTGGTACAGAACCTGGGCGACTACCTGGGCGCACTGCCGAGCAAAAGCTTCGACCTCTACGCCTATGATGGCGGCACCCGCTGGCTGGGTGACTGGACGGTGTTCTATTGGGCCTGGTGGATTGCCTGGGCGCCCTTCGTCGGCCTGTTCATCGCCCGCATTTCCCGGGGGCGGACGATCCGCGAATTCGTTTTTGGCGTTCTGTTTATTCCGCTTGGTTTCACCCTGGCGTGGATGTCGATTTTCGGTAACAGCGCCCTGCTGCAGGTGTTCAATGGCAGCGGCGATCTGGCCACTGCAGCGGTGAGCGAGCCGTCCATGGCCATCTACCATTTGCTGGAAAGCTACCCCTGGAGCCGAGCGGTAATCGCTGTGACGGTGTTCATCAGCTTCGTGTTCTTCGTCACGTCCGCCGACTCCGGTACGGTGGTGCTTTCCACTCTGTCCTCGCGCGGTGGCGCGGTGGACGAGGACGGCCCGCGCTGGTTGCGCGTGTTCTGGGGCGCACTGACGGCACTGATCACCATTGGCCTGCTGTTCGCAGGCAGCATCGACGCGCTGAAGTCGGCGGTGGTGCTCACCTCCCTGCCTTTCTCGCTGATCCTGCTGCTGATGATGTGGGGACTGCACAAGGCTTTTTACCTGGAGTCCCAGCGCCAACGTGCGCGTCTGCATGCGACCTCACCGGTGGATCAGCGCTCGCCCAGACGCCGCAGCGGCTGGCGTCAACGCCTTGCGCAGGCGGTGCATTTTCCTTCGCGGGATGAGGTCTATCGCCTCATGGAGGAGCAGATAAGACCGGCAATGGAAGACCTGGCCGAGCAATTCCGTACCCGAGGCCTCACGGTCGAAACCCACATGGACGCGGGAGGCGCAAACCTGAGTCTGGAGGTGGGCCACGGCGAGGAACATCCCTTCCTCTACAGCGTAGTGATGCGTGGCTATTTCACCCCCTCGTTTGCCGTTGTCGGCCTGGATGCGAAAAACCGCCAGAATCGCCGCTACTACCGCGCCGAGGTACATCTGGCTGAAGGCAGCCAGGACTATGACCTCGTGGGCTACAGCCGACAGCAGGTGATCGATGACATGCTCGATCAATACGAGCGGCACCTGCAGTTCCTACATCTGGTGCGTTAAAAACGCCAGGGCTGTGCAAGCCCCGGTTGACGTGCACCAGCAAGCCCGGGCCTTGCGCCCGGGCTTGAGCGGACATTACGCCGCGCTGAACATCGTGTGCGGGTCGATGACGAATTTTTTCGGTACACCGGCATCGAACTCGCCATAGCCGCGCGGCGCATCGTCCAGGCTGATGACCTGCACACCAACGATTTCCGCGATATTCAGACGATCCCACATGATGGCCTGCATCAGCGCCCGGTTGTACTTCATCACCGGGGTCTGGCCGGTGTGGAAGCTGTGCGACTTGGCCCAGCCGAGGCCGAAGCGAATGCTTAAGGAGCCGATTTTGGCAGCGGCATCCACCGCGCCCGGATCTTCGGTGACATACAGGCCGGGAATACCGATCTTGCCGGCCACGCGGGTGATCTGCATCAGAGAATTGAGCACGGTCGCCGGCGCCTCCTGCTGAGCACCCGCATGGCCATGGCCACGGGCCTCGAAGCCCACGGCATCAACCGCGCAATCCACTTCCGGCTCACCGAGCAGATCGGCGATCTGCTCGTGCAGCGGGGTGTCCTTGGACAGGTCGGCGATCTCGAAGCCCACGGCCTTGGCATGCGCCAGACGCACGGGATTTACATCGCCGACGATCACCACCGCAGCGCCGAGCAGGCGCGCCGAGGCGGCAGCGGCCAGACCGACGGGGCCGGCGCCCGCGACATAGACGGTGCTACCTGGGCCAACGCCCGCGGTGACCGCACCGTGGAAGCCGGTGGGCAGAATATCGGACAGGCAGGTCAGGTCGCGGATCTTCTCCATGGCCTTGTCGCGATCCGGCAGTTTGAGCAGATTGAAGTCGGCATACGGAACCAGCACGTATTCGGCCTGGCCGCCGGTCCAGTCGCCCATGTCGACGTAGCCGTAGGCGCCACCGGCACGCGCCGGGTTGACCGTCAGGCACACGCCAGTGTGCTGCTCCTTGCAGGAGCGGCAGCGGCCGCAGGCGACGTTGAACGGCACCGACACCAGATCACCGATCTGCAAACGCTCGACATCGCGGCCCTTCTCGATCACCTCGCCGGTGATCTCGTGGCCCAGCACCAGGCCGACCTGTGCGGTGGTACGGCCGCGCACCATGTGCTGGTCGGAGCCGCAGATATTGGTGGAAACGACTTTGAGGATGACCCCGTGCTCGATCTTCTTGCCGCGCGGGTCCTGCATTTTCGGGTAGTCGATCTTTTGCACTTCGACCTTGCCCGTTCCGAGATAAACCACACCACGATTTCCAGACATGCGTCACTCTCCTTTCTTGTTGTGAATACAAGGCGCGACCGACGGCCGCGCGGCCTTGCACTGGAGCTTGTTGCGTCTGCTGCCGGATACCGCCGGTAAAAACCTGGCAGGGCGGGTTCCGTAGAGTGGGCCGGGCTGCGATCCGCTTTGGCCCACCAAGTTCTTCGTTGCGACTGGTGGGCTAAAGCCCACCCTACAAATGACACCGTTACCGTAGGGTGGGCTTTAGCCCACCAATATTCGGGTTAGCGATCCCCTCAGGCGTTGAGCACCACCGTGCGGTTGGCGTTGAGAAACACCCGGCGGTCGATGTGATAACCGACGGCGCGGGCCAGGGTCAGGCACTCGATGTCGCGGCCCTTGGCGATCAGGTCTTCGGGGTAGTGGGCGTGATCCACGGCTTCCACGCCCTGGGCGATGATCGGCCCCTCGTCGAGGTGATCGTTGACGTAATGAGCGGTAGCACCGACCAGCTTGACGCCCTTCTGGTACGCCTGGTGGTAGGGCTTGGCCCCCTTGAAACCGGGCAGCAGCGAGTGATGGATATTGATCGCCCGGCCGTCCAGTTTGCGGCACAGGTCGGCGGACAGCACCTGCATGTAGCGGGCGAGCACCACCAGTTCGGCGCCGGTTTCCTCGACCACCTGCATCACCCGGCGCTCCTGCGCGGGCTTGTCGTTGGGGTCGAGGGGGAAGTGGTGGTACGGAATGCCGTGCCAGTCAGCGAGTGGTTTGAGGTCCGGGTGGTTGGACACCACCGCCACCACGTCCATGGCCAACTGACCGATGCGCTGGCGATAGAGCAGATCATTCAGGCAGTGGTCGGCCTTGGACACCATCAGCACCACCTTGGCCCGGTAGCCCGGCGGGGTCAGCTCGACCTGCATATCGAATGCCGCCAGGCGTTCGGCCACGCCGGCACGAAAGGCGGCTTCATCGAAGTCCTGCGGCTGGCGGAACTCGACACGAATGAAGAAGCGCGACGACAGGCGATCATCGAAGCTGTGATGCTCGGTGACATAGCAGCGCTGCTCGAAGAGAAAGCGTGTCACCGCATCCACGGTGCCGAGCACGCTCGGGCAATGGGCGGTGAGAATCCAGGTGTCGGGGGTGCGGCTCATAACAAACTCCGATGATTTTCACCCCTCTCCCGCTTGCGGGAGAGGGGCCGGGGGAGAGGGCCGCCGGTACAACGCGATCCACCCTTCCCCTCTCCCCAGAGGGGAGAGGGAGCCGTTCGATATCAGGCCTCGACCGCCAACCCATACTCGGCGCTGGCATCCTGCAGCCACAGCCAGAAGTAGTCGGCGAAGCTGCGGCGGATCACCAGTTCCCAAGTGTCCTCGCCAGTGTGGCGGATCACCAGTTGCGACTTGGCGAACACGGTGCCCACTGCCTTGCCCACCGGGAAGTTGCTCGGGTGCACGTCGTAGCTGGTGGACTTCATCAGCAGCTCGCGCACCTTCGACCCGCTCAGCTCCAGCAGGGTTTGCCCGCCGCTGACGTTGACCACCGAGAAGTGCTGGCCATCGAGCGCCGCACGCAGCTTGCGCTCGACCTCGAACTCCGTGCCGCCGGGCACGATCAGCAGCCATTCATCCGGGCCCAGCCACTGCAGCGAGGTGTCGCCGTCCGCCACCAGGGTCAGCGCCGAGGGCAGTTCAAGGCCCAGGGCGTTATGCACGCCACCGGCGAAGGCGGCGTCCCTGGCCTCCCCACGAATCACCAGATGCCCGCGCAGCTTCTTCTCACGCAGGGTGATGCCGGCATTCTTGCGGCCCTTGCCGACCAGTTCGGGCAGGCCGGCATGGTGCAGCGGCGACTGCCCGGCGATGTCGGCGGGGCGTTGCTGATAGATGTTGACTGCGCTCATTTCTTACCTGCCTGGTGCACCTGGGCACCCTCGAATTCTTGCGGCTTGACGCTTGCGGCTTGCAGCTCGACTTCAGACATTCTGGCGATCCCCTTTCGGGTCATAGAACACCGAGCTGCAGATTTCGGCTTCGATCACGCTGCCGTCGGCCAGCGGCGCGAACACGCGCTCGCCCATGCGCTTGAGGCCGCCCTTGACCACCGCCATGGCGAAGCTATAACCCATGGCCGCGCTCATGTAGCTGGAGGTGACGTGGCCGACCATTTGCATCGGGATGGACTGTTTCGGGTCGAACACCAGTTGCGCGCCTTCCGGCAGCA
>CAZIZA010000101.1:0-12240 GCA_964543555.1 uncultured Pseudomonas sp. | reverse complement strand
GTCGGCGGGGATTTGCGAAAACGTGATGAAAGTGAATCGTCAAGGATAGTCCGCTTGGGGACTGGCTGCCGGGGGTCAATTTCCCGGGCGAGTTGCACTACCTGAACGTGGCCAGAAAATTGGCCGGCGCGCACTATACCTGAAAATCCTGACTCGGGTGCTGGTTTTTATCGATCCATCTGCATCCGACCGCTCAACGGCGCTTCAGCTGGCCGGACGCAGCGCTGCGATCAGTGGTTGCAGCGAGTACCCCAGGCGCGGCGCCAACTCGTCCGCACGCCTGTGCAGACGATCCATGTCCAGGCTCTGTTCGAGGTCAGCGGGGATCAGCAGCACCACGTTACCCTCCTTTACCGGGCACTCCCAGTAGTGCCGGTGATAGAGCCCACGCAACAAAGCCGCACCGAGCGGCTTGCCATCGTTGCTGGCCCATTGATTGATGATCAGCCAACCTCCGGGATTGAGCTTATTGCGGCAATCCTCCAAAAAACGCCAGGCCAGATGAGCCACACCCGGCCCCTGATCGGTGTAGAGATCGAGGAAAATCAGGTCAGCGGTTTCCGCGCTACCCAGCAGCTCGGTGGCATCACCAATACGAATGGTCAGGCGCGGATCGTCGTCCAGGCCAAGAAATTCCATGGCCAGGCGCGGCACATCCGGGCGCAGCTCGATGGCCTCGACGTCTTCCAGTGCCAGGAATTTCAGGCAGGCCTGAGTCAGGTTGCCGGCGCCCAGCCCGAGAAACAGCGCGGTTTCCGGTGCATCGTGGCACAACGCGCCCAGCAACATGGCGCGGGTGTAGTCATATTCGAGCCAGCTCGGATCAGCGGGAAAGACGCAACTCTGTTCGATGGCATCACCGAATTCGAGGAAGCGATAGGCGCCAATCTGCACCACGCGAATCACCCCAAAGGCATCACGCACCTCGGCCAGCACTACCTCATCGAGCGTCTGCATGTCTTCGCTCGGCGGCAATCCGGGCATGGGTATCTCTCCAGCTCTGGCTAGCCCGCGCCATCGGCTGCGGGTCAAAGACGTGATTGTCAGCGAAGCTGACGCTGCGGGTCACGCAATAATTGTGGCACCGGCTCGTGCGGGTCTTACTGCTGCTCTAGGGGGCGTCAGGGCGTATCGGTTAAGATGCCGGCCTGCCGAATAGCCAATAAAGAGACGCCGCATGTCGCACGCCTGGAGCCCCGAAAGCTGGAGGGCCAAACCCATCCAGCAGCAACCTGAATACCCTGATGCCGCTCACCTTGCTCGTGTCGAGCAAACCCTGGCTGGCTATCCGCCGCTGGTGTTCGCTGGTGAGGCACGCGAGTTGCGTCGTCAGTTTGCCGAGGTCACCCAGGGCCGTGCCTTCCTCCTGCAGGGCGGTGACTGCGCCGAGAGCTTCGCCGAGTTTTCCGCCGCGAAGATCCGCGACACCTTCAAGGTGCTGCTGCAAATGGCTATTGTCATGACGTTCGCGGCAGGCTGCCCGGTGGTCAAGGTCGGACGCATGGCCGGGCAGTTCGCCAAGCCGCGTTCGTCCGGCAGTGAAACCCTCGATGGCGTTACCCTGCCCGCCTACCGGGGCGATATCGTCAACGGCATCGGCTTCGACGCTGCCAGCCGCGTGCCGGATCCGGATCGCCTGCTGCAGGCCTACCATCAGGCCACCGCCAGCCTCAACCTGCTGCGCGCCTTTGCCCAGGGCGGTTTTGCCGACCTGCATCAGGTGCACCAGTGGAACCTCGATTTCATCGCCAACTCGGCGCTGGCCGAGAAGTACCACCAGCTCGCTGGCCGCATCGACGAAACCCTGGCCTTCATGCGCGCCGTGGGCATGGACGGTGCACCGCAACTGCGTGAAACCAGCTTCTTTACCGCCCACGAGGCGCTGCTGCTCAACTATGAAGAAGCCTTCGTGCGCCGCGACAGCCTCACCGGGCGCTGGTACGACTGTTCCGCGCACATGCTGTGGATCGGCGACCGTACCCGCCAGTTGGACGGCGCCCACGTCGAATTCATGCGCGGCATCGAGAACCCCATTGGCGTCAAGGTCGGCCCGAGCATGGACCCTGACGAGCTGATCCGTCTGATCGACACGCTCAACCCGGACAACGACCCAGGCCGCCTCAACCTGATCGTGCGCATGGGCGCCGACAAGGTCGAAGCGCACTTCCCGCGCCTGCTGCGCAAGGTCAAGGAAGAAGGTCGCCAGGTGTTGTGGAGTTCCGACCCCATGCACGGCAATACCATCAAGGCCAGCAGCGGCTACAAGACCCGCGATTTCGCGCAGATTCTCAGTGAAGTGCGGCAGTTCTTCGCCGTGCACCAGGCCGAAGGCACCCATGCGGGCGGCATCCATATCGAGATGACCGGGCAGAACGTTACCGAATGCATCGGCGGCTCGCGCCCGATCACCGAAGACGGCCTTTCTGACCGCTATCACACCCACTGCGACCCGCGCATGAACGCCGACCAGTCGCTGGAACTGGCCTTCATGATCGCTGAGACGTTGAAGCTGATTCGGCGTTAGGGACGTTTTCGTCACTCCCACGCAGGCGGCAGCCCAGACGCCTCTTAGCCCACGCTTTGCAGTGGGCTGCCGCACTGACCAGACACAGGGACGATCAGCGTCGAGCCTTGAGCAGCAACGCGTACAGAATGATTTCCATCAATTTTTCAGGTGCGTGCGGCTGCCGTTTTCGTGCATGACGACCATATCCTGCTGCATAGATGCGAGCCCGATAGCTTCAGCGGGTTCGGGCGCTCAGCATGGAACTGGCGCTGGACACGATCCAGCGGACACAGCGACTTGTCGCCAGCCACCGTCGTCCGTACAACCTGGCCACGCCTAATTCCCCAACCCAGCTCGCCGCATTAGCCGCTCCACCGTACATCTGGCGACCTTGAGGTTCTCTCGCAGTAACTGCTTCCAAACCTTCACCGCGCCATAGCACTGCATGTTGGTGTCCCACACGCGCCGGATCTCCAAGCTCAACGCCTCATCGCGCTGAGCACGGCAACAGCGCAGCGCCGGATTACGCAGTTGGGCCGCACGCCTGCGGTAAGCGGACGGGGCGATCTGCAAGACACGGCAGATCGACTCGACCCCGAGACGGTCACGGTACTGATCGACAAAAGCCCTCAGGACCTGGTGCGGCGCAGGAAGGCCTGCCCGTCGGGCTCCGCCTGGGCAAAATACGCAGTGGCCAGACGCAGAATTTCATTGGCCTTATGCAATTCCCGGTTCTCCCGCTCCAACGCCTTGAAGCGTTCGCGCTCTTCGGTGGTCAGGCCTGGACGCTAACCTGCGTCGGTCTGATGACGGCGAATCCAGCCATGCAACGTTTGCGCTGCACAGCCAATCTTCGGCGCGATGGCTTCAATGGCGACCCACTCGAAGGAGTGTCGTTCAAATGCTCCAGAACCATGCGCACGGCACGTTCACGGACTTCAGGGGAGTAGGTCGTAGTCTTTCTCATGGCCTCATCTTCTCAAGAGTTAAGGCCTCCACGAAACCCGGGGGGATTCATGCTGGCCGGTGATCCGCGACCACTATGCCGCCAAAGGCATGGATGAAGACAGGCTGTATAAGCACATCAAAGGCATCTTGGAAGAATGCCATGTGCGTTGGGGGCGTGCTGCCTGATGGCAATAGAGCAACTGCCTGACGGTCGTTGGAAAGTCGACGTTGAACCCGTCAAGGGCCGGCGCTTCCGCAAGACCTTCAAGACCAAGGGTGAAGCCCAGCGCTTTGAAGCGACCTGCAGGGCCAATTGCATCGACTCGCCAGCCTGGACGCCCAAGCCGAAAGACCGTCGCCGCCTCTCCGAACTCTGCACCCGGTATCACGAACTGCACGGCCATGCGTTGGCTGACGGTGCCGCAATTCTCCGCACCCTGCAGAACCTGGCCAAAGACCTGGGCGCCCCTATCGCGATCGAGCTCACCGGCAACGCCTTCTGGAAACACGCAGCGAGCTGCTCAAGGCTGGCATTCAAGGCAAGACCATGAACAACCGGCTCGGCTACCTGAAAGCCCTGTTCAACGAACTGCACCGCCTGGGCGATATCGACTACCCGAACCCGCTGCCGCTACGCCTGCAGGAACGCCCTATATCCTTCCACTCGACCTGCCAGATAGCCGAACTGCTCGAGGCCCTGGATGACCGCACGACCAGCCCAGGAATCGGCCTGATCGCTCGCGTCTGCCTGAGTACGGGTCCCGGTGGGGAGAAGCCGTTGCGCCGAACTCAGAGATGGTCTTGTTGGTGCTGCGGGTATCACCATCGGTCAGGCGCTTGTCATCCGCCCATTTGCGGAATACTTCTGAAAGCCTGGGGCCGCCCAGCTTGCTCTCTGCTGCCTTCTGCTCCACCGCGAGTGGTTTCTCAACGAACGGAAGCTCCATGGCTTCTCGCCAGTCACCTGTAGGCGGGCTCAGAGGCATCAGGAACAGGCAAATGGTGCTCAGCCAGCACCGACTTCATGAACCCTTCTACAGCGTTCTGGCGCGCCTTGTAGCTGCTGCTATCGACAACATCACAGGCGAGCTGAACATCGGTGACGTCATCACCATCAAGAGGCTGGATCAGAAAGTCGGTGAGATCCTCAGGCTTGCCTTCCCATGACTCAAGCACGGCTTGCGCCCACCTGTCGGCGAGCTTGGGGGCATCGGAGGCTAGAACTCGTGGACGGCCAGCGAGTAGCTCTCTGGCTGCGAAGAAGATGTCCTCACAACGGATCAGCTCCGATGCGAAACGAGGACGGGCACTGGCGAAGTCTCGGGTTCTGAGTGAGACCTTCCATTCGCGCTTGTCGATGATCTGACGGATGTCTTCGGGGACTTCACGGCGGAGGTAAAAAATCCCCGAACAAGGATGCTTCCACGGCTTGGTCATGACGTGCATCTGTACCACCCTTCTGTACCTATGGGATCAGAAAGGCGTCTAGCTGAAACAAAAAGCCCCTGATTCTCTAGGAAAATCAAGGGCTTATTGAAAGCGGCGATGAAGAAGAGATTCGAACCCGTTTCGGTAGCGTCTCAATTCGTGTCAAACCCGCTCAATACGGGGTTTCCAGCCTGCTGACCTTCTCGATTCGTCTCAGTTCAGCACAGTTTTTTCGACACTTATTCGACACTCTTCGGGTTGAGCATAAGCACTCTTACTGTCTTTCTTCATAGCCGCCTCCGCTTCATCGAACGCCCTCACCTTCTCAGCCAGGATTCGGAACACCACACGCGCGATCTTGTAGGCCAGGAGCGGAGGCACCGCGTTACCAACTTGGTGAAACTGCTCCGTCCTGTTGCCCTGGAAGAAGTAATTGTCCGGGAAGGTCTGCACGCGTGCAGCTTCACGCACAGACAGACTACGACACTGGGCTGGATCGTAGTGGATGAAATAATGCCCATCCTTCGAGATGTGGCTGGTGATTGTTGTGGCTGGCTGATCCTTTGCCTGCACCCTGAAACGATCACTGAACACGCCGGTTTCCCAGTTCTTGTGATCAGGTGCCAACCCTTTCAGATTGAATCCCTTGTGTCCTTTCGGCGAAAAGCCATGCAGCTTGGCGTAAACGGCAGCAAAGACATAACGACGTAGATCGCTAGGCATGTGGCCGCGCGCCTCATGATTGAGCCAATACTTCAGCTCATCATCGCGATACCAGTCATCCAGGTGTTGAATGCCAGTCTTGCCATCGTCATCTGCCCTCTCCACACGACGCTTTCCAGAGTGCTCGGGCGGATTGAAGTCCTTGGTGACGTCACCTAGGGCCTGCCAGAGTTTGTCAGTCTTTTCGATCTGGTCACGCAGATATTTCACTTCATCTTCAACCACAGTCATCCAGTTATCCCGACTGTCAGTCATCTTGGTAAGACCGCTGCGCAACTTGGGCAAATCATCCAGGATCTGTCCCACGTTAACGGTCTCTCCATACCCCTCAAGCATCACCTGCTGTAACTCGGCGGGAATGGAGTCTTCCGCGATACCAAGCAGGATCACCCTATGCCGAGCCTGAGGAATGCCATATTTCTCGGCGCGTATGATGAAATCCCTCGGGTCGATCTTGCTGACTTCGTCATCAGGGCCGAAATGAGCCCCGGTAACAAGCGAATAGATGTGATAGCGCTTGCCTTTCCCTCCCTCGTGTAAAGCCTTGTGAGGGTCGGAAAGGTCCCTCAGGATGCTGGAGAAAATCAGCTCGCCGTTGATCTTCGAAGACAGGATGCCCTTCACGTTCTCCATTACGAAAACGGTCGGCTGCTTCTCCCGGATGATCCGCAGATATTCCTTGTAGAGAAAATGACGGTGATCCTCTTCCGGCTTGTAGTCAGCCTTCGCCTGATTACGCGCACGGCCGACAACCGAGTAAGCCTGACAAGGCGGTCCACCGATCAGAACCCAGGGACGCTTTTCATTCAGACCGGTTATCGGGTCATTCAAGGCGTCATCCAGCTCCTGATTTCCTTCAGGACTCCCCAGGGTAATGCACCGTGCCTCGCGCTCAGCCTCCTTCCAAAGATCACGGGTTTCGTCGGAAGGCGTGAATTCTCCGTCCTTCGTGGGATCATTGCAGTAGTCGTAGTACTCCTGCAGAGACGCTTTCCTGTGTTTCTTGAGCAAGCGATAGAACGCCCTGAGGCGAAGGGTTTGCCAGGCCTTTGGGTCCTTCTCTGCAGATACGACTATCTGGAAGCGCTCGCCCTTGCCGAACGAGGTGAACCCCTCCCCTAGCCCACCCGGCCCGGCAAAAAGGTCAACAACCTGTATCGGCTGAGCAAGCTCGACTGGCAGCTCAACAGGTGTACCCTCGGTGAGGTTCAACGGCATCTGGTCTTGATTCATGGACATAGTCAGTAAGGAAGTCAGGTCTCGCATGATGGCGGGCATCCGGGGCAGCAACACGTCACCGGAAATGAAGGTACGACGCATGCTGCACCGGCAAGGCTTCAGATACCGCCTCCACCAGAAGAATCTTCCAGGAAGGCCTGATCTTGTGCTCCCTCGCTATCGGGTCTGCATTTTTGTTCATGGTTGCTTCTGGCACAGGCATCCGGGGTGCCGCTACGCCACCACTCCACGCACCCGCCATGATTTCTGGCAGGCCAAATTTGAACAGAACGTTTCACGCGACACCAGGATAAGGCAGGAACTGCTGGCCCTTGGTTGGCGCGTCATTGAGCTGTGGGAGTGCGGTATTCGTAGCCCCGAGTCCGGCATGGACTGGCTTTCTGAAGCGATCTGCGATTGTAATCAAAAAAGCCTCTCCTGGCCCGATCTTCAAGCAGCACCTCTGCCATCCAGGGCCTGATCTCTCGGGCCTGCGCCTTACGGCCGCATTGCATTTCTTCGGAAACGGGCTATCCCTGATGACTGGCCTGGTGGCATCCCGCCATCCCGCACTTGACAACCAATAAACATTTCATAAATATTCACGAAACATTGTGAGATTAGCTCTAAAAATTTCGAGGACTTTATGGAAGAGAAAAGAGAAAAATTCGTCCGCCTTGCAGAGCAACGCGTCAACAGAGCCCTGAACGACCTGAGGCTGATCGGGAACCTTTCGAACAGAAATGCCTACACATTTACGGATGATGATGTGAAAAAGATCTTCAAGACGCTTCAGAAAGAGCTGGATCAGGCCAAATCTCGCTTCTCCGAAGCCGATGGTGGGTCGTCAGGCGATTTCAAACTGTAAGCACTGCTCATCAGAAAAATTGGCCTTGGAGGGGCTCAGAATGGCAACGCAACCTCAATGGCGCTTCGTGCCATTATCGAAAGGTGCAAAAGCAAGGGATCCAATGCAGGATGAGTTCTTCCAGGATCAGTCCATCGGGGATATCGAGCACGCCTTGATACGTGAGACTGTGCAAAACTCCCTCGACGCCCGTGCAGGCACGGACCCTGTCAGGATCGTTTTTTCTCTCGGGAGGCTGCAGCCGGAAAAAGCAAGTTTCTGGTTTCCTGAAGAGGTGCAGGCTCACTTCTCTGCGAAAGAAATACGCCTGCCATCCCTGCCCCATTGGAGTGGAGAGGCGTGCTCATACCTGACCATTGAGGATTTCGGTACAAAAGGCCTAGAGGGTCAGACCAACACCACAGACCCAGCTACAGGTGGCAATTTCTATCACTTTTTCAGGGCAGAAGGCTTATCTAACAAGGGTGATGGCAAACGTGGTAGCTGGGGTGTCGGCAAGATAGTCATCCCTCGCACAAGCCGCGTTCGTTCGTTCTTTGCAATAACTACCCGGGCAAGCGATTTGAAGTCCCATCTTATGGGACAGGCCATTCTGCGGCATCACACCATTGAGGGAACGCAGTACACGCCTGATGGCTGGTTCAGCCTGGATGAGGATGGTCTTCAGATCCCGTTCACCAGCGATGAAGTAACTCAAAAGCTGAACGCCGACTTTCTCCTGACCCGTAAGGATGAACCTGGTCTTGGCTTGGTGATTCCGTGGATCTACGAAGAGTACGTAACACTACCCCGCTTGGCATCTGCTATTGCCCGCGAGTATTTCATTCCAATCCTGGCTGGCAATCTAGTGGTTGAATTGGTGGATCACGTCAGTGGCATGCATCAACGCTTTGACGCCAGTAGCTATGAAGGCCTCAAGCAGGCGAACGCCGAAAATGAGTATTTCCAGGATGCCATCCAGCTTGCTGGGAGCCTGTTGAAACTCGAAAAATCTCCCTGCGTGCTGGTAGATGTGATTCATGAGTCAGGTGCTCAAACGCTGAATTACGACTGGTCAAGTTACAAGACCTCCATACCTGCTCAGGAAATAGAGTCAGCGCTTGAGTACGGGAAGATCGTGCATTTCAAGGTTCCAATGACTATCAAGCCCGCCAAGAGCGCAGCAGAGTTAGCGCACTTCGACGTTTTGATAAAACGAAAGCCAGGTCGTCACTTCCCTCTCTACATCCGTGACGAGCTGATAATTCCCAATTTGACCAGCCGTACCAAGACACCCGACTGCTTCGCCCTAGTCCATGCCTCCAATAGCGCTATTGCGGACGCACTGCGTCGAGCAGAGTGCCCTGCGCATACTGACTGGAAAAACACGCGAGACAAGTTCAAGGAGCAGAGGTACAGCACTGCAAACAGATTGATCCCGTTTGTTCGGGATAGTGCTCAAAAGCTGCTTGGCAAGCTGATGACCGAAGAAGGCAAACCTGACCATAATCTGTTGGCGGCCATTCTTCCTCTTCCTACTTTCGACGCACCACCACAACCATCACCGGACAAACGTCTGGTTGAGAGAGAAAAAGAGCCTCCAAAAACACCGAGCCCCGAGTTTCCCGATATCCCCGCTCCAACTCCGCGATGCTGGAAATTGAGGCAATCCGCGGGGGAAATACATCTTTCGGGTAATCCTGCGGGCTTCACAAACGGCGAAGGTTACGAACTTCACCTGAGAGCTGCATACGACTTGCGAGGTCGGAACCCCTTCAAGGCTCATTCGAAGTTCGATTTCGACTTGTACAAGGCTGCGTCCAAAGGCATCGATGAAAAGAGCGGCTTCAGGGTCGTAAGGAATAACGCAGTCACTATCATTGAGGGCGACTACTGCAGCCTGCGTCTTCATGTCACCTCACCTGACTTTGAAATCACGTTTCTGCCAGAAGATCTGAAGCGCGATTTAATCATGAAGGTTGGCTCCGCCCCATTTGGTGACTCTTCCGACGAAGATGAGGAGGCAGAAGAATGAGCCGTCGCTTCAACTTTACTGGTCGCGTCAAGATCTCTAGGGAAGATGTAAAGATCATCATTGAGAATCATGACAACAAACTGATCTGTAACGTCCAACTTCGGCTGGATAGTTACAACCTCAGGGCCGATGCACTTGTCGTGATAGAGGCCGAGCGAGGAAGGGTGTTACGCATCCGGCATGATTGGGGGCGCGCAGGGAATGCGTTCGTCTCTGGCGGTGCTAGCTCCCAGTTTGACATTTCGTCCATGGGTGACCCTGAAGATGTTCGCTACCGTGTCCTCGTTGTGGAGCCAGAGTCTTGCCGTCTGCTCGCAACAGCTGAAGGCTTGGAAGCCCATAACACGCAAGACGGAGAAACACCTCAGCGATCCCTGCTTCCGATTGTCATGCGTGATCTGTATGGCGGCGTGTGGGAGCTTGAGAACATGGACGAGACACCAACCTTGGTGCTCGACAGTGCGCTCGGCACCAAGCAGGAAATCAAATCCAGTCCCATCCTGCTATCCCTGCTTCCCGGCGTGATTAGAGCGGTTCTCACGTACGTAGCACATAGCCAGCAGGGTATGGGAGCAGACGACGAAAGTGATATTGCTGAAGGTAACACTACAAACATGTGGCTTATTCAAGGGGAAAAATGGGCTGGCAGCCCTTACCCAACGACAGGTGAGCACAGTGATATAGATGAGTGGGCTCAAAATGCTGTTACCGGCTTCTGTAAAGAGAAAAAGCTGCGCGGCAATCTCACCATGGCCATGGAAATGACCCAGGAGGACTGAAATGGAAATGATGCAGATGCGTGCCCTTAATCCGGCCGGGATAGAACAGATGCACATTTGGCTCGAGCAGGCTAGAGCGAATTCATCGACTCCCGTCCCCCTTGAACTATTGGAGGGAGCAGCTTTTACAAAAGCAACTGGCCAGCCCATTCCCTCAGAAACGCTTGGTCAGGAAGCATTTGAAACGAAGCTAACCCTTGCACGAGCTATTGACCAAGCCATCATAGCCAGTGGGCTGGACGAAGAATCCTTGGAAAACGACCAAGGATTCTGGAGCTGGCTCACGCTGAAATTTGCTCACAATTTTATTGGCAGCAAAGGCCAAGTTGGAGAACCCGCGCTATGGGTCTATGAGCCAGGGAACTGGCGTAAGGTTTATCGCCAGAAAATGGCTCCGCTGTGGCTCGCCTATCGCGCCCATCGAGACAATCCTGATTGCCTCAAGGCCGTTCTAGGTATTCCCGTAAACAAGACGGGTGAAGTCTTCGAGCAGATGATGGCCCGCAAGTGGATTGTTCTTAGTCCAGGAATCATGACCCTCGTAACAAAGCTCTATTTCGATGAAGAAAAAAGCGCATTGAAAAGAGGTAGCGGCGGTAAGGATGCAGGAGCACCCAGGAGGCTCACCACCGTTCTTGATCAACTCGGATTGACCTACGATATCGAAGAATTAGGCTGGGAAGTCTTGGCAGATATGCTTCCAAATGACTTCAACAGATTCCGCTAGAGAATCCAGGCTGCCGTCTGCGGCAGCCTGGAGCCATTGTATTGCTTATTAAGTATTCGCCATTAGACTTTGTATTGCCCTGCACTCTACCGCAGCTTAGCCGTCTAGCTTGGCAGTACTCTTCGAGCAACAATTAATGGCATTGGTTGAAGCCCATACTCGCTCAGCATTCTCTTAGCACTACCCAAGCTCATCTCTCGGGGCGGATACCTCTGCAGCGTCTCATTAGTGCCATAAAGAGATCTCGCAAGAAGTAGTTTAAAAGCCTCGTGCTTGACGGCCTCACTCACCGCGTATAATTGATCGACACTCATGAAAGCGTGCGCCATATGCTCCCATATTGCTATTTCTCTTTCGGGTGTACTATCCCGAGTAAAATCCTCTATCCACCTCATATCCGCATCGGGAAGAACAACATCAAAAATTCGCCCAAAAATCGCAATTCTATCTTTTTGCTCGGCGGTCAAGACACTTGTATTTAGAGGGCTCTGACGGATCCTGCTAATATGTACATGCTCTGCATCAGCTCCCTCACAACCATGACTGGCGCTTTCTAGAAAATCCTCCGCCATCTTCCCCTTTCTTATTTCATATTTCTGAGGCTCGTCAACGCCTAGTATTTCATTCACTCTTTTGCAGCATAAGTGAACTACATGCTCAGCAACAGATGGGGGAATCCTGAAAAACTCTCTACGCCGATTGAATCTATAAGCTTTCAGAAGTCTATGAATATCCTTTTCAGCTTTTTCGCAGTCGGCAACAGAGAAAGCGACCGCAACATTGAACTTTTCAGGAACACCAGTCGCACCATAAAATATCTCTTTGGCACGAGCGTCTGGCTCACGCAAAGTAAGGCCAACTTTCAGAGTATAATCGGCATAGGTTTTGTTCTGTAAAACATAGACATACCCCGGGCCTTTAATCCTTTTCAAATTATTGTCCTTTCCTTGTTTGGGCATACCAGCGCCTAGCTACTTCCGTTGTAATCGCTATCCCGCGTTTTGATTGGGCAAGTTTGAATTGGCCTGA
>CAZIZA010000100.1:0-12242 GCA_964543555.1 uncultured Pseudomonas sp. | reverse complement strand
TTCTTCCGCCCAACTGGTTTTCAGGGGATTGCCATGTTCAGCCGTGATTTGAACCTCGCTCGTTATGACGCCGAACTCTTTGCCGCGATGGAGCAAGAAGCTCAGCGCCAGGAAGAGCACATCGAGCTGATCGCCTCGGAAAACTACACCAGCCCCGCGGTGATGGAAGCCCAGGGCAGCGTGCTCACCAACAAGTACGCCGAAGGGTATCCGGGCAAGCGTTACTACGGTGGTTGCGAGTATGTCGACGTGGTCGAGCAACTCGCCATCGACCGCGCCAAGGAGCTGTTCGGCGCTGACTACGCCAACGTCCAGCCGCACTCCGGCAGCCAGGCCAACAGCGCCGTGTACATGGCCCTGCTCAACGCCGGCGACACCGTACTGGGCATGAGCCTGGCCCATGGCGGCCATCTGACCCACGGCGCCAGCGTCAGCTTCTCCGGCAAGATCTACAACGCCGTGCAGTACGGCATCAACGACCAGGGCCTGATCGACTATGACGAAGTCGAGCGTCTGGCCGTCGAGCACAAGCCGAAGATGATCATCGCCGGCTTCAGTGCTTACTCGCAGGTGCTGGATTTCCCGCGTTTCCGCGCTATCGCTGACAAGGTTGGCGCCTACCTGTTCGTCGACATGGCGCACGTGGCAGGCCTGGTCGCAGCTGGCGTGTACCCGAACCCGGTGCCGTTCGCCGACGTGGTCACCACCACCACCCACAAAACCCTGCGCGGCCCGCGCGGCGGCCTGATCCTGGCACGCAAGAACGAAGAGCTGGAGAAGAAGTTCAACTCCGCCGTATTCCCGGGTGGCCAGGGCGGCCCGCTGGAGCACGTCATCGCCGCCAAGGCCGTGTGCTTCAAGGAAGCCCTGCAGCCTGAGTTCAAGACCTACCAGGCGCAGGTGATCAAGAACGCCCAGACCATGGCTCAGGTGTTCATCGAAAACGGCTACGACGTGGTTTCCGGCGGCACCGAGAACCACTTGTTCCTGCTCTCGCTGATCAAGCAGGACATCACCGGTAAGGATGCCGACGCCGCCCTGGGTCGTGCCTTCATCACCGTCAACAAGAACAGCGTACCGAACGATCCGCGTTCGCCGTTCGTCACCTCCGGCCTGCGCATCGGCACCCCGGCCGTCACCACCCGCGGCTTCAAGGAAGACGAGTGCCGTCAACTGGCGGGCTGGATCTGCGACGTGCTGGCCAACATCGGCAATGACGAGGTTGAAGGCCGCGTGCGTGAGCAGGTCAAAGCCCTGTGCGCGAAGTTCCCGGTATACGGCAACTGAGACACTGCATGAAATGAACAAGCCCGCCAAATTGGCGGGCTTCTTTTTGCCTTCAATTTGCTTCAGGCCGGCTGTTTCACATAGCGCGCCAGCTGCGCGTCACGGCTCATCACGTCGAGGGTGGCGGCCAGCACCTGCTCGCTGGTGGCATCGGCTTGGCTGAAGATGCTGCCAAAGTTGTCGTGAGTGACCTTGGCGAAGTGGGCGCGATCCTTGGCCTCGACACCGAGCAGGGTGGCATAGGCATCCAGCGCTTCGCCCTGGCCCATGGCCATGTCTTCGGCGATGGAGTCGAGCATACCGTTCATCGCCAGCATGGAGCGGCCGTTGTACCCCAGCGCGCCACTGGTGTCGCAGCCGTTGGTGCCGGAGGTCATGCCGAAGGTGGCGTTACCCGAGGTGCCGTTGGTGGTGGTGGCCAGGAAGTGTGGCGCCATGCCACGCTGCCCTTCGAACAACATGTTGCCCCAGCCGCACCCATTGCCGCCGGCAGCATCGGCAAATGCGCCAACACTGGCCATGCTCAACAGGCCGAAAACCAAACCTTTGCCCAGCAGTCGCTTGCTCATATCTGTCGCTCCGCAATATCGAGTAATAAAAACCGCATAATGAGCTTTGGCGAGACTTGGCCACCTGTCAAACTCATGCACCAGAGCTGCGCACCACGACACAGCGACGCCACGCGGGCTCCCGCCTTGGCTATAGTGATGTAAATCCTTCAGGAGTATGGGCATGAGTGAATCAGCCAACGAGCGTCGGCGTTTTCAGCGCGTCGCCTTCGACGCCCCCACCGTGATCACCCAGGGTCAGCGGCAGTGGTCGGCAGCGCTGCTGGATATTTCACTCAAGGGTCTGCTCATCGGCACACCACGCGATTGGAATGGCGATCCGGACCTGCCATTCGAGGCACTGATCGAACTGGGCAACGAAGCCCGAGTGACGATGGAAGTGGTGCTCACCCGCACCCAGCCGCATTTGCTCGGTTTCGTCTGCCGGCATATCGATCTGGAATCGATCAGCCATCTGCGCCGCCTGATCGAGCTCAATCTCGGTGATGAGCAATTACTGGAACGCGAACTGGCGGCATTAGGCGAAGACGACTGACTCATCAATGGCGCAGGCAGACAGCCTCGGCCTGTTGCCGGCGCTGACGACGCGCCTGGATACGCTGCGCCTCACGACGCGCATCGCGTGACTCGACTGCCTTGGCGTCGAAGTTGAACGCCCGGGAAAAGTAATCGAAGAACAGGAACATGAGGGTGTCTCCTTGTGTGGATACGCCTTCATGCTGCGCGCCGATAGCCTGCTACCTATTGATCCGGGTCAATCATTGCCCCGCCCTGATTGCGGCAGAACGCCGCATGCCCGGATCGCGGCTGAAGCCCCTCCCACAGCGGACTCCTGGCACCTGTGGGAGTGGCTTTGGCCGCGACTTTAGTTACTCGAACAGCGCATCCAACGCCTGCTCCAGTCGTGTAACGGCGACGATCTGCAGACCCGGCGGCGCCTCCTTCGGTGCATTGCCCTTGGGTACGATGGCGCGTTTGAAACCGTGCTTGGCCGCCTCTTTCAGACGCTCCTGACCACTGGGTACCGGACGGATTTCGCCGGACAGACCAATCTCGCCGAACACCAGCAGGTCATGTTGCAGCGGCCGGTTGCGCAGGCTGGAGATCACCGCCGCCATCAGCGCCAGGTCGGACGCCGTTTCCAGCACCTTGACCCCACCGACCACGTTGAGGAACACGTCCTGGTCATAGGTCGGGATACCGCCATGACGATGCAATACCGCCAGCAGCATGGCCAGACGGTTCTGGTCGAGGCCCAGGGTGACGCGACGCGGATTGCCCAGATGACTGGTGTCGACCAGCGCCTGCACCTCCACCAGCATCGGCCGCGAACCTTCCCAGGTGGCCATCACTACGCTGCCAGGCACCGCCTCCTGCGCGCGGGTGAGGAAGATCGCCGAAGGGTTGGAGACTTCCTTGAGGCCCTTGTCGGTCATGCCGAACACGCCCAGCTCGTTGACCGCGCCGAAACGGTTCTTCACCGCCCGCAACAAGCGCAGGCGACCATCGGACTCGCCCTCGAAATACAGCACGGTGTCGACCATGTGCTCCAGCACGCGCGGGCCGGCCAAGGCGCCTTCCTTGGTGACGTGGCCGACGAGGAAGATTGCCGTGCCGCTCTGCTTGGCGAAGCGCACCAGCAGGGCCGCGCTCTCGCGCACCTGAGCGACACCGCCGGGGGCAGACTGCAATTGCTCGGTGAAAATGGTCTGGATCGAGTCGATGACCATGACCTTGGGCTTTTCCTGGCGGGCGGTGGCGATGATCGATTCGATGCAGGTTTCGGTCATGACCTTGAGCTTGTCCTGCGGCAGGTCCAGGCGCCGTGCACGCATGGCCACCTGCTGCTGCGATTCCTCACCGGTGACGTACAGCGCCGCAAAGCGCTGGGCGATGTTGCACAGGGTCTGCAGCAGGATGGTCGACTTGCCGATGCCGGGGTCGCCACCGATCAGCACCACCGAGCCATCGACCAGGCCGCCACCCAGCACCCGATCCAGCTCACTGGAGGCGGTGGAAAAACGCGGAATTTCCTCGACACTGACTTCAGCCAGAGTCTTGATATTGGCCTTGTCGCCGGCCCAGCCAGTGCGCCCGCTGGGCGTGGCACCCTCGACCACGGTTTCCACCAGGGTGTTCCAGGCGCCACACTCGCCACACTGCCCAGCCCATTTGGGAAAGGTGGCGCCGCACTCGGTGCAGCCGTACATGCGTTTAGCCTTGGCCATGGGAAAATCGTCCTGCCTGTTGAGCGAAGGCTGGAACGATACCGAACTACTGGATAGATTTACAGACCACCCCACTTCGCGCGGAATACCTCCATGCAGATCCAACTGCTGCCCACCAGCGCCGAACAGCTCCCACTGCTGGCCAACCTTTACCAGTTCTATGCCTATGAAAGCTCCGACTGGGAGCAGGAGGACGTGGAGACAGACGGCCGCTTCTATATCCACCATCCCCACCTGCAGCGCTACTGGCAGGAGCCAGGCTGGAGTGCCAGCCTGATACTGGCCGATGGTTTCATTGCCGGTTTCATATTGATCGAACGCAGTGAGCTGCCAGGTATCGAAGCGCCAGAGTTCGCCGACCTGTTCATTCTCAAGAAATATCGCCGCCAGGGTATTGGTCGCGCACTGGTGCAGCAGATCATGGGCGATGGCAGCCCCTGGCTGTTGCGCTACTACCGCCAGGATGAACTGGCCTGTGCGTTCTGGCAGCAGCTACTGAGCGAATGGCCCAGATCAGCACGCCCCGTGTGGACAGAAGAAGAGACGGACGGATTGCTTACGTATCTGATCAACCCGCCCGTGCACTGAGTCGCTCAACGCTTAACCCTTGCAGCCGTTACCGCAACCACAGCATTGCCCTGCAGCGCGCTTGAGCTGGCGCGCCAACGCGTCCTTCATGGTGACACGATTGAGCTTCAGCGCGCCGAGGGTGACATCATCGAGCAGTTCGATACCGTCCTCGACACGACAGATACGCTTGTCCAACGCTTCATATTCCTCGGCCTGGCGCGCGAAGTGTTCATCATGCTGACGCAGGTGCTGCAGCTCGCTGCGCAGCTCGGGGAAATCATGAACCAGCGGATGATGGTCGACGTGCATGTTGGAGCCTCATACAGGAAAGATGGCTCCAGCCTAACGCCACTGGTTATCGACCCACTTGATCAGGATCAAGCACTGCCTACCTTGCTCAGCAGCTCGGCGATCTCGTCCTTAAGACCCACCCGCTGCAGCTTGAGCCCCTGCAAGGTCAGGTCATCGGCAGACTCGCGACCATCCTCGATTTCATAGATGCGCGTGTCCAGCGCTTCATAGTCGGCGGCCAGACGTGGAAAGTGCGGGTCACTGTGCATCAACGTGCGCAACGCATCGTGCTGCTGCGGAAACTCTCGGCTGAGCGGGTGATGTTCAAGTGGCATGGAGGGCGCTCCGGTAAGGGTTCCCTTAGCCTAGTCGAAGCTGGGCCAAGTGCTGCGGTGACAAGCACTGCCAGAGCGTTTTGTCGCCATACACTTTCTGAATGAAATGTTGCAGCCTTACCGCGATATCGCCTGTTTTGGCGCTAGGTTTGTCGGCTGTTCGTCACCAGCCCACTTACATGACACTCCTGATAGCGTTCGCTGTCCTCTCCATTCTAGTTTCGTTTTACGGTTCCATCCTCGAAGCCGCCCTGCTTTCCCTCACCCCCCGTTACATCGCCCAGCAGAAGGCCGGAAACCTCAGTTGTACGAACGACACAAAGAGCTCAAAGACAATATCGATCAGCCCCTGGCGGCTATCCTGATCCTCAACACCGTGGCGCATACCCTTGGTGCGAAGGGCGTTGGCGCGCATCGTCTGTGAGTCCGCGGCGCCGGATGAATCCATCGCAGCCTTCAAGGCCCGTGCCCGCGAGAGCCAGTTTTCCCGTTACCCGGTGATTGGCGAGGATGAATCGCCGCTGGGCGTGGTGTTCCGCTACGACGCCCTGGCCGCCGAAAACGATGGCGAACCGATCACCCAGATCATGAAGCCGCTCAAGGTAGTGCCGGACAGCATGAACGTGGAGAGCCTGATGACCCAGCTGATGCAGGAGCGTCAGCACATGTGCCTGGTGTACGACGAGTTCGGCAGTTGGCACGGCCTGGTGACACTGGAAGACATCATCGGCAAGCCGATTCTCGACGAGACCGACGATATCCCCAACATGCGCCGTTTTGCCAAGCACCGCTGGGAGCACCGGATCAAGGCGATCCGCGAAGACTGATCACCAGTAGTTCTCCACCGCCACCTGACCCGGCCGCCGGGTCAGGCTCAGATTCAGGCCGCGCACCTTCAGACGCTGACGAATGTCGTCGATCATCTGCGGGTTGCCGCAGATCATCACTCGCGAATGCTCGGGCGTCAGTTGCAAGCCAGCGGCATGTTCCAGCTCGCCGCTGTCGAGCAAATCGGTGATACGCGCGCTCAGGCAGCCCGGCGCTTGCTCGCGGGTCACTACCGGCAGGTAGGTGAGCTTGTCAGCGAATTCGGCCAGGTGCTCCAGCTCGGCAAGCCCCCGGATCAGCGGCTGGTAAGCCAGCTCGGCAGAGGTTCTTGCGCTGTACACCAGCACGATGCGCTCAAAGCGCTGCCACACCTCGAAGTCCTGCAAAATCGACAGGAACGGCGCGATGCCGGTGCCACTGCCCAGCAGCCACAGGTCACGGCCATCGACGAAGCGATCCAGGGTCAGGTAGCCGGTGGCCTGCTTCTCCACCAGCAGGCTGTCGCCAACCCGCAGACGACTCAGCTCACAGGTGAACTCGCCGCCCGGCACCACGATGGAGAAGAATGCGAGAGACTCGTCATGCGGCGCGGATACCAGCGAATAGGCACGCCAGACCAGGCTGCCATAGGCTTTCTCCACCCCCAGACGCACGAACTGCCCGGCGCGAAAACGAAAGCCCGCATCCCGCGTGGTACGCAGGGTGAACAGGCTCGGTGTCAGGCTGTGCACCTCGAGCAGCGTCTGACGGGTGAACTTGTCATCGCTGCCGGTCATAATCGCCCCCTTTGTCCGAATCTGCTGTCAGTGTCGCTCATTGTGCGACCGGCAAACACCGACGGTTTCCATGCCTATTTTCACGACTCCCTTCGCCAGCCTCGACCTGCAACGCCAGCCGCATCAGGCCAACGAGCCGCTGCAAGCTTTCGACGCCGCCGATGAATACCTGCTCGCGCATCTGCACGAGCACGGTATCGAAGCCGGTAGCCGCGTGCTGCTGCTCAACGACAGTTTCGGCGCCCTCGCCTGCTCGCTGGCCGGACACTGCCAGGTAATCAGCAGTGGCGATTCGCACCTGGGTTTTATTGCCTTGCAGAAAAACCTCGCCAGCAATGGTCTGAGCGCCGACGCGGTGACTTTTCTGCCGAGCGACGCAACACCGCAGGGACCATTCGACTGGGTGCTGATTCGCGTACCCAAGACCCTGGCGCTGCTGGAGGAGCAACTGATCCGTCTGCACGGCCAGTTGGCGCCCGGCGCCCGCGTGGTCGCCGGGGCGATGATCAAGCACCTGCCGCGCGCCGCCGGTGATCTGCTGGAGCAATACGTCGGCCCGGTGCAGGCCTCGCTGGCGGTGAAGAAGGCCCGCCTGCTCAGTGCCACGCCTGAGGCCAAAGCCGCCCCACGCTCGCCCTACCCGAGCCGCTATCGTCTGGACAAACCGGCACTGGAACTGATCAACCACGCCAACGTGTTCTGCCGCGAGGGTCTGGATATCGGCACCCGCGCCTTCCTGCCACATCTGCCACGCCACCTCGATGCACGCCGCGTCGCCGACCTGGGCTGCGGCAACGGCGTGCTCGGCATCGCCTATGCTCTGGGCAGCCCACAGGCGCAGCTGACCCTGGTGGACGAGTCCTATATGGCCGTGCAGTCTGCCGCCGAAAACTGGCATGCTGCTCTGGGCGAGCGCCTGGTGACGATCCGTGCAGGCGACGGCCTGGCCGAACAGCCCGCCGACTCGCTGGATCTGGTGCTGTGCAACCCGCCCTTCCACCAGCAGCAGGTGGTCGGCGATTTTCTCGCCTGGCGCATGTTCCAGCAGGCCCGCGCGGCACTGGTGACCGGCGGCGAACTGTGGATCGTCGGCAACCGCCACCTGGGCTATCACGCCAAACTGGCGCGTCTGTTCCGTGGCGTCGAGCAGGTGGCGGCCAATCCGAAGTTTGTGGTGCTCAAGGCGAGAAAATAGGCGCTCTACAAGGTCAGGGTAAACCGCGACAGCAACGCCCCCGGCAGCGCCATCGAGCCCGTTTGCCGGGCGCCATAGGTGCCAGAGGGCAGCAGCAGCTCGGGCTCGCGGGTCAGGGCTTCCAGCTGCAGGCCGAGGAAGTCGAACAGCGAGTCATCGAAACGCATGGTGCTGACCGGCGCCTGGATGTGGCCGTCCTCGACCCAGAAGGTGGCGAAACGGGTCATGCCGGTCAGGCGTGCCGCGGGCAGGTCGGAAAAATTGCCGTACCACAGGTTACCGATATACAGCCCCGTGCCGAGCCGCTGCAGCACCTCGCGCTCATCCAGATCGCCGCCGTGCATGTGCAGTGAAAGGGGGTATTCCCCACGTCCGGCACCATTGGCACTCAGCCCGTACTCGGCAGCGCTGCGCGAGCTGACTAGGCGCTCGCCAAACTGGCCACGGTCGATCAGCCGCAGCGGCTGGCGCGGCCCTTCGGCAGTAAAGGCCGGCGCCAGGCCGCCTTCGATGCGCTCGTCCATGGTCACCAGCGAGCTGAGTTCGGATTTACCGTTGAACAACCGCTGCAAGGGGCTACCGCCCGAGGCCAGTGCCTGGGCACCGAAGCCCCAGCTGCACAGGCTGACCAGTTCCTCCAGCGCCGCCGGCGTCAGATAGGCGCGATATACACCCGGCTGCAGCGCCTTGGCCGGACGCCCGAGAAATGCCAGTTGCTGTCGCGCGCTTTCGAGCTTGCGGGCAAACGCCTGGGCGTCCCACAGCTCGCCGGCATAGGCGCTTTTCACCGCTTGGCCGTTGTCGTGAAACAGGCTGAACTCAAGGTTGAAACTGCTCGCGGCGTACCAGCCGAACGCGCCCCAGGAGCTGGCGAAACCCTGGTACTGCGGCCCCACGGCAAGAAAGCCGACCAGATCCAGCCCCGCGGCCGCCGCGACGATCTGCTGCGCCATGGTCGCGCTATCCAGCGGCGCTGCGGCGCCCGCTAGCTCACTTTGCCAGGCCTCGCGATTCAAGCGCAGATAAGGGTCGTCACTCAGGGTCGGCAGCACGTCTCGCAGGTGCAGCAAGGCCTGCTGCAAGCGCGGCAGATCCTCGTCGAGTACACCACTGAGCGCCAGCTTGCGCTCGGCATGGCGCTGGCCCTGGTACAGCGACAAGGTGGCGTACACCTGCTGCACATCGCCAGCCTGGCGCACCTGCCCCTGGTTGAAACGGATAAAGCTGGACACCTCGGCGCTGTAGCCCAGGGTGAAGCCCTCCTCGCCCACGACTTGCCCCTGCAAGTGCTCCAGCAACGCGCTGAAATGCTGACGTGCGTCCATCAGGCGGCCCCTCCGAAAACATCAATATCGGTGAACACACAGGCCGGCGAAGCATGCCCGACGCGGATCACCTGATTGGGTTCGCCCTTGCCGCAATAGGGCGTACCCATCACCTCGAAGGTGCTGGCATCGCCCACCGCGCGCAGGTTGCGCCAGAAGCCTGAGCTGATGCCGCGATAATTGGGGTTCTTCACCACACCCTTGAGTTCGCCGTTTTCGATCAGTTGGCCCCACTCACAGCCGAACTGAAATTTGTTGCGCGCATCATCGATCGACCAGGAACGGTTGTTGCTCATCAGGATGCCGCGTTCGATGCCGCCGATCAGCTCGGCCAGGGTCTTGTCACCCGGCTCCAGATTGAGATTGGCCATGCGGTCGATGGGCGGGCGGTTCCAGCTGCAGGCGCGGCTATTGGCCACGCCAGGCAGGCCACTGCGCCACTGCGACAGCGCACCGCCGAGCGGGCGCTGGAGGATGCCATCGCGGATCAGGTAGTGGCGCTGCGCCGGGGTGCCGTCGTCATCATGGCGGTAGCTGGCCAGCTCGCCCGGCACGCCCGGATCGAAGGTCACGTTAAGCAGCGGCGAGCCGTATGGGTAATGACCGAAATCGTCCTGGCGAATGAAGCTGGTGCCAGCGAAATTGCGCTCGTCACCGAGAATGCGGTCCAGCTCCAACGGATGGCCGATGGACTCGTGGATCTGCAGGATCATCTGGTCCGGCATCAGCAGCAGATCGCGCGCACCGCTCGGCGTGTTGGGCGCCAGCAACAGTTGCAGCGCCTCGTCGGCGATACGCGCTGCGCTGCCGATCACGCCCAACTGCGATAACACCTCGGCACCGCCCTGGCGCGCCAGGTGGGTGCCGCCGAAACTGCGGCTCTGGCTGTCGCGTTCGTCGCTGGCGGTGACGCCTACCTGCGGAAAGACGTAACGCTGGGCACGACGCAGGCAGGCGCCGGCACTGTTGAGGTAGATCTGCTCGTGATCGGTGAAGGTCAGCCCGACATGGCTGTCGACCAGACGCGCATCATGGGGAATCAGCGCCGACTCGGCCATCAGCAGCTCGAACCAGTGCGCGGCGCTGGCCTGCGGCTGCTGGTAACCGGGCATCACATCGTCGCTTTGCTCGACTGGGTGTGGCAGGTCGCGGAGATCGAGCAGGTTATGCCCGGCCAGCGCGCGCGCCATCTGCTCGGCCCGCTCCAGCGCGGCCTGCAAGCCAGACTGGCTGATATCGCTGGTGGCCGCATAGGCTTCGACGCCGCCAATGCGTACGGTAAGCATGGCGCCGCCATCCTCAACGAAGGACGGCGCCTGCGCCACATGCCGCCGCACCGAGTAGGACGCCCGGCTTTCCTGGACATGGCGCAGCGACCAGAAATCAGCGGTGGTTTTCAGCGCAGCGAAGCGGCGTTGCAGGGTATCGCTGAGGGCAAACATCGGGCCTCCTTGGCTGACGACGAAAGGAGGCCAGTATGGGAACAAGCACGCGCCGGGATCAACCGCCGACCGGCAAGCAAAAGCCAGACGCCGTCCCGCTCCCGATCAGAAATCGACCGTGGCCGAGACCTTGAGGGTACGCGGCGCACCCTGGGTCAGGTAGCCGCCATTGGCCGAGGCCCAGTAGTTCTCGTCGGCGACGTTCTCCACTACCGCGTTGAAGGTCACGGCGCGCTGGTCCAGGCGAGTCTTGTAGCGCGCGCCCAGATCGACGCGGGTCCAGGCGGGAATGCTGTAGTCGTTGCCCATATCGACGAACTGACCACCTGTGCGCAACAGAAGGCCATTGAGGCTCAGCCCCGGCACGCCCGGCACATCCCAGTCGGCGCCGAGGTTGAACTGGAATTCGGGCACCCCGACGGCCTGGTTGCCATCGTTGATCCCACCGGCCGTGCCACGCAGCTCGGCTTCGGTCCAGGTCGCCCCGCCCAACAGGCGCAACCCGCGGAGTGGCTCGCCGAACAGGCTCAGCTCGATACCGCGGTTACGCTGCTCGGCATCCACGCCGTAGTTGCCGTTGCCGTCGAGCACACCTTGCGGCTGCTCGATACGGAACACGCTCAGGTTGCCCCCGAAGCGACCCCAGTCGAGCTTCACCCCCACCTCGGTCTGCTTGGAGCGGTATGGGGCGAACATCGTCCCGCGGTTGTTGGCGGCGTTGGGCGCGGTTGGCCCCTGCTGCAGCGACTCCACGCGGTTGGCATAGAGCGAGAGATACTCGGTGGGTTTGATCACCAGACCATAGGCGGGCGTGGTGATGCTCTTGTCATAACCAGGTGCACGAATCCCTGTGGCAGCAGCCCAAGTGTCGGCAAGAATATTCTGACGGCGCAAACCAAGCGTCAGCAGCACACGATCATCGACAAAACCCAGGGTGTCGGAGACAGCCAGGCTCTTGTTCTGCACCTTGGCGGTGGTATCCGGGTCATGCAGATCACCGGAGACGCTAGTGGCGGGAGGCTCAGCAATCGGCAGCGCTTCGTACAAGTTACCATTGCCACGGCTACCAGCGGCGGTGGACTCGAAGGCGTTGCGCTTTTCCTGCCAGATACCGTTGGCCGCCAGATTGACCTTGTGGCTGACCGGGCCGGTCTGCAGTTCGCCACGCAGGCCGGTGGCCAGGCTCAGGGTTTCCTGATCGAGCGGCGAATACAGGCGGCCGATGCGGGCCGCGCCATCGGCACCATAGACGTAGTTGGAGGCGTACACGCCGTTCTCCCGCGTGTACTTGCCGCCGCCAATCAGGTAGGAACGACACAGGCCATCGAGCAGGACAACAGTGAGATCAAGGTGCAGGTGGGGCAGTTCCTGCAAAGTGAACAAGAAGCCCGCGAGC
>CAZIZA010000099.1:0-12244 GCA_964543555.1 uncultured Pseudomonas sp. | reverse complement strand
GACCGTAATGGAGAAGGCGATATTGCGGATCGCCATGAAACGAATGGTTGACTTGATCATGGCTGCACCTCAGATCCACAGCTTCTTGAAGTTACGGCCACCGAAGATCAGGTTGACCAGGCCACGGGTAAACATGATGGCAGTGAACATCGATGTAATGATGCCCAGCGACATGGTCACCGCGAAGCCCTTGACCGGACCAGTCCCCATGGCGAACAGGATGCCGCCAACCAGCAAGGTAGTCAGGTTACTGTCGAGAATCGCCGAGAATGCACGATCGAAACCTTCATGCAGGGCACGCTGCACCGGCAGGCCATTGGCCAGTTCCTCGCGTATCCGCGAGAAGATCAGCACGTTGGCATCCACCGCCATACCCAGGGTCAACACGATGCCGGCGATACCCGGCAAGGTCAGGGTGGCGCCGATAGCTGACATCAGGCCCACCAGCAACACCAGGTTGAACCCCAGAGCGATGGTCGCCAGTACCCCGAAGAAGCGGTAGATGGCGATGATGAAGACTGCGACGAAAAGCATCGCCCACTCGGTGGAAGCGATACCTTTGGCGATATTCTCCGCACCCAGGCTCGGGCCAATGGTGCGTTCTTCGGCGAAGTACATCGGAGCCGCCAGACCACCTGCGCGCAACAGCAGCGCGAGCTCGGAGGACTCGCCCTGACCGTTCAAGCCGGTGATACGGAACTGGCTGCCCAGTGCCGACTGGATGGTGGCCAGGCTGATGATCTTCTTCTCTTCGACGAACGAGGAGACAGCGACTTCCTGCTCGACACCGTCGATGGTCTGACGCACGTAGCGGGTGACCGGCTTTTGCTCGATGAAGATCACCGCCATGCTGCGGCCGACGTTGTTACGCGTGGCGCGATTCATCAGGTCGCCGCCATGACCATCGAGACGGATGTTCACCTGAGGACGACCGTTCTCGTCGAAGCTGGCCTGAGCATCGGTCACCTGGTCGCCGGTGATGATCAGCTCACGCTCCAGCTGCACCTGCGGACGACCTTCCTCACGGAAACCGAAGGATTCGGTGGCGCCACGCGGCGCATCGAGGTCGGCCTGCAGACGGAACTCCAGGTTGGCGGTCTTGCCGAGAATACGCTTGGCCTCGGCAGTGTCCTGCACACCCGGCAACTCCACCACAATGCGGTTGGCGCCCTGGCGCTGCACCAGCGGCTCGGCCACACCCAGTTCGTTGACGCGGTTACGGACAGTAGTGAGGTTCTGGCGAATGGAGTATTCGCGAATTTCGGCGATCTTCGCCTGGGTCAGACCCAGCTGCAGAACCTGTTGGCCATTACGCTCGACCGTGGTCAGTTCGAAATCGCTGTAATCCTTACGGATCAGTCGCTGCGCATTGTCCAGCGTCTCGCTGTCGGCAAAACCAAGCTGAATACGGTCATTGCTTTCCGGCATGCTGCGGTAGCGTACGCGCTCCTTACGCAGCAGGCTCTTGATCTCACCTTCATAGACCTTGCGGCGTACATCCAGCGCCTTGTCCATGTCGACTTCCAGCAGGAAGTGCACACCGCCGGACAGGTCGAGGCCGAGCTTCATCGGGCTCGCACCCAGGCTACGCAGCCAATCGGGGGTGGTTTGCGCCAGGTTCAGCGCCACGACGTAATCATCACCCAGGGCACGGCGGACGATGTCCTTGGCCGGCAACTGGTCATCCTGCCTGGTCAGGCGAATCAAACCGCCACGGCCACGCTCGTCAATACTGGCAGCCTTTACAGCAATGCCTGCATCGGTCAGCGCCTTGCTGGCACGGTCGACGTCCGCCTGCTCGATGCTCAACGCCGAGCTGGCGCCGCTGATCTGCACCGCAGGGTCATCTGGATAGAGGTTGGGAATGGAGTACACCAGGCCGATTGCCAGAACTGACAGGATCAGCAGGTACTTCCACAGAGGGTATTTATTGAGCATGAACGAGCCGCCCGCTTAAGACGCGGGGCGCTGAAAGCGCCCCGTGGAATGGAAAAACCGAGAACCGAATCAGATGGCTTTCAGCGTGCCCTTGGGCAGGGTGGCGGCGATGGCCTGCTTCTGGAATTTCAGCTCGACGCTGTCAGACACCTCGACCACCACGAAATCATCGGCAACCTTGGACACCTTGCCGGCGATACCACCACTGGTGACGACTTCGTCGCCTTTCTGCAGGCTGCCAAGCAGATTCTTGTGCTCTTTGGCACGCTTGGCCTGCGGACGCCAGATCATCAGGTAGAAGATGACCAGGAAACCGATCAGGAAAACCCACTCGAAACCACTGCCGGCAGGGCCAGCAGCTGCGGTATCAGCGTAGGCGGCGGGGATGAAAAAGCTCATGTAACACTCCTAATGGAAAGGATCTTCAAACGTTCGGGGAATCAGTCCAGCGGCGGCACAGGCAGGCCGCGCTTGGCATAGAAGGCTTCGACAAAGGCGGCCAATGTACCCTGTCCGATAGCCTCACGCAAACCAGCCATAACCCGCTGATAATGCCGCAAGTTGTGGATGGTATTGAGCATGCTACCGAGCATTTCGCCGCACTTGTCCAGATGGTGCAGATAAGCGCGTGAGAAATGTTTACAGGTGTAACAGTCGCAGGTTGGATCCAGCGGCGAATCATCATGTTTGTGGACGGCATTACGGATCTTCACCACACCGGTATCGACGAACAGGTGGCCGTTGCGCGCATTACGGGTGGGCATCACGCAGTCGAACATGTCCACGCCACGACGCACGCCCTCGACCAGGTCTTCCGGCTTGCCCACGCCCATCAGGTAGCGCGGCTTGTCAGCCGGCATGTGCGGCGGCAGGAAGTCCAGCACACGGATCATCTCTTCCTTCGGCTCACCGACCGACAACCCGCCAATGGCCAGGCCATCGAAGCCGATCTCGCAGAGCCCTTCGAGCGAGCGCATGCGCAGCTCTTCGTGCATACCCCCCTGGACGATACCGAACAGCGCAGCGCTACTTTCGCCGTGAGCAGTCTTGGAGCGCTTGGCCCAGCGTAGCGACAGCTCCATGGAACGCTTGGCCACGTCGAACTCCGCCGGGTACGGCGTGCATTCATCGAAGATCATCACGATGTCCGAGCCCAGATCACGCTGCACCTGCATCGACTCTTCCGGCCCCATGAACACCTTGGCACCATCGACTGGCGAGGCGAAGTACACACCCTCTTCCTTGATCTTGCGCATCGCCCCCAGGCTGAACACCTGGAAGCCGCCGGAGTCGGTCAGGATCGGCCCTTGCCACTGCATGAAATCGTGCAGATCGCCGTGCTTCTTGATCACCTCCATACCCGGACGCAGCCACAGGTGGAAGGTGTTGCCGAGGATGATCTGCGCGCCGATGTCTTCGATATCACGCGGCAACATGCCCTTGACCGTGCCATAGGTGCCCACCGGCATGAACGCCGGGGTTTCCACCACGCCGCGCGGGAAGGTCAGCCGACCACGACGGGCCTTGCCGTCGGTAGCCAGCAACTCGAAGGACATGCGACAGGTGCGCGTCATACTCAAACCTCGGGCCCGCGCGCGGCGGGATTGCGGGTGATGAACATGGCATCACCGTAACTGAAGAAGCGATAGCCCTGCGCCACGGCCTCGCGGTAAGCAGCCATCGTCTCGGGATAACCGGCAAAGGCCGACACCAGCATCAGCAGGGTCGACTCGGGCAGGTGGAAATTGGTCACCAGGGCATCGACCACATGAAACGGACGGCCCGGGTAAATAAAGATGTCGGTATCGCCACTGAAAGGCTTCAACTCACCGTCGCGCGCAGCGGTTTCCAGCGAACGTACACTGGTGGTGCCAACGGCAACCACGCGGCCGCCACGCGCCCGGCACGCCGCCACGGCATCGACCACATCCTGGCCAACCTCCAGCCACTCGCTGTGCATGTGGTGATCTTCAATGCGTTCGACACGCACCGGCTGGAAAGTGCCAGCGCCGACGTGCAAGGTCACGAACGCGGTCTCCACGCCCTTGGCACGTATCGCCGCCAGCAGTTCAGCGTCGAAGTGCAGACCCGCGGTCGGCGCCGCAACGGCACCGGCTTTCTGCGCATAAACGGTTTGATAACGCTCGCGGTCGGCTTCGTCGTCCGGCCGATCTATATAAGGAGGCAACGGCATATGCCCGACGCGCTCCAGCAGCGGCAGCACCGGCTCGGCAAACCGCAGCTCGAACAATGCATCATGACGCGCGACCATCTCGGCCTCAGCACCACCGTCGATAAGAATCAACGAACCCGGCTTGGGTGATTTGCTCGAACGCACATGCGCCAGCACCCGATGCTGATCGAGCACACGCTCGACCAACACCTCCAGCTTGCCGCCCGATGCCTTCTGGCCGAACAGACGCGCCGGAATCACTCGGGTGTCGTTGAATACCATCAGATCGCCAGGGTGCAGTTGCTCCAGCACGTCGGTGAACTGGCCATGGCACAGAGCGCCCGTTGGCCCGTCGAGCTGTAACAGGCGACTGGCACGACGCTCGGCCAGCGGATGACGGGCAATCAGCGATTCAGGAAGGTCGAAGTGAAAATCGGCAACACGCATGATTCGGAGGGAGGGATGTCTGCAGGGCGGCAAAGCTTACCGGATTTCAACCTGCCCGGCCACGTGAGCCTGCGGGGCGTAGCGGGCGACGATACGCGCCAGGGTGCCATCGGCCTGCACAGAACGTATCGCGGCATTGAAGGCTGCGAGCCGACTCGCCTGCAGCCGATGCAGACGCAGGCGCAACGGAGAGCGATGGATCGTCGGCCCTTCCTGCACGCGCCCACCAGACACCTGCAACTGCGTATGCTCATGGTGCAGATAGCGCCACTCAAGGCGATCCAGAATGCCGGCCTCGCTTCGCCCTTGTGCAACCAGATAGATAAGCGCCTGCACGTCGGCCCCGTCGTTGCGCTGAAAAAACTCGCTGCCGACATAGCCATAACCACGCACGGTCGCGATCGAACGCCCCCGCAAATCCTCAAGACGCTGATAGGGAAATCTCCTGCCTGGCGCGAAGATCAGCATCTCCTCGGCCTCCAGCACCGGTATCGTCCAGAGCGAGACTTCACCCTGTACGCCATCATCGCGCCAGTGCCTGCTCACACAGCATTCGATCTGCAGAACACCCTCGCGAAACAGCTTCTGAGTGCGCAGAGGCGGCAAGGGAGGACTCGCTTGCAACTGCTCAGGCAAGCGCTCGTCCAGCGCAAGCATGAAGTCATGAAAAATACCGCTCACATGCTGCTGCTCGACTATCCAGTAAGGCGCCCAGCTCTCGTCGGTGACACCGTAGGTCAGGGTTGCAGCCCGGACACCCGGCACCAGTAGCAGACTGGCGAAAAGCACGCCGCACAAAATTCTGATCACACCCTCTCCCATGCCTGATGCAGGTCAGGCGCACTTATACAGGCCATACCAGCCGACTTGATGACAAGGATCAAGCTTGCCGCAACCGTACCGCCACGTTCGACCGCAAAGGTCTTTATATAGATGGACTTACCATCGGCCAAATAACAAGTGCAACGCCGATTGACCCGCGCAAGGTGCATCCCTATACTTCGCCGCCATCGTGCCCCGGTGGCGGAATCGGTAGACGCGGCGGATTCAAAATCCGTTTTCGAAAGGAGTGGGAGTTCGAGTCTCCCCCGGGGCACCACGGTATACGAAGCCCGTAAGACATTAGTCTTACGGGCTTTTTCGTTTGCGCCCGAACAACACAGGCGCCGCTTGCAGGCTGACAGCTGCGACACCACTCTCGCGCCCGGATACCCCCCGCAAAACCTGGCCAGCGACCTTACTGGCGGGGGTTGGCAATTGCGCAAAAGTTAGCGTAGAGTGAGTCAACTGTTTGCATGGGTCGCTGTGAATCGTGACTCTGGTGCAGCAGATCATCCAGATCCGCTACATCCCGCTCGACTTCTATTACTCCTTGCAACCAGTCTCAGCCCTCTATTATCTGGAGGCTGTCATCAACTCTAGTTTCAAGGAAAAAGACATGTCGAATCGTCAGAACGGTACCGTCAAGTGGTTTAACGACGAAAAAGGTTTTGGTTTTATCACTCCTGAAAGCGGTCCGGATCTGTTCGTGCACTTCCGCGCGATCGAAGGTAACGGCTTCAAGAGCCTGAAAGAAGGCCAGAAAGTCAGCTTCATCGCTGTGCAAGGTCAAAAAGGCATGCAGGCTGACCAGGTTCAAGTCCTGGGCTAATCGCCGCTGCCTTGAAGAACCCCTGACAACCGTCAGGGGTTTTTTTTGCCTGTAATTCCTGAAACCCAGCCTTAGCAGCGCATGGTTACAGTTAGCCCACGCACATCTTTATGTCGACAGCAAAGTCGCGGTTAGAATGGCGCGCACTTTCGTCTCAGCGAGCCCATCATGCCGAAACACCAGTTACGCCCGCAGGGTGACTTCCCCACTGCCGGACTGATTCGTCGCCTGGCGGCCCTGTTCTATGATTTTTTGCTCTGCGTAGCACTGATCATGGTGGTCACCCTGGTCTACCAACAGGGTATTCTGCGCCTGATTCACGGTGGCGATACGCTGATGGCCATGTCCGAAGCCGGCGCCCTGGATCGGGACCCCGTGCTTGCAAGCCTGGTGCTGCTGTCGCTGTTCGCCTTCTTCGCCAAGTTCTGGACGCATAACGGCCAGACACTGGGCATGCAGGCCTGGGGGCTGCGTATCCAGAACGCCGACGGCAGCGCCATCGACCTGTGGCAGGCCTTGTTGCGCTTCGTCGTCGCCATCGGCTCCTGGCTGTTCGCTGGCCTGGGCTTTCTCTGGCTGCTGTGGGACAAGCAGAACCGCACCTGGCACGACATCTACTCCGACAGCCGCATGGTGCAGTTGCCGAAGAACATTCATAAAAAATAGCTCAGAGCAGATGCAAAAAAGCCGGTTCAATGAACCGGCTTTTTCATGCTTGCAAACGACTCATCCAGCTCGACGCAGCAACCACACCCCGGCCAGCGCACAGATACCAGCCGGCACCAGCACCGCCAGCAGCGGCGAGAACCCGAACACCAGGCTCGATGGCCCCAACAGGTCCTGGGCGATACGGAAGATGAAGCCCACCAGCACGCCGGTGAACACGCGCTGCCCCAGCGTCACCGAGCGCAGCGGGCCGAAGATGAAGGAAATCGCCATCAAGACCAGCGCGCCGGTTACCAGCGGCTGCAGCACCTTGGTCCAGAATGCCAGCCAGTAGCGCGCGTTGTTCAGACCCTGTTCACCCAGGTAATGGATGTACTGCCAAAGCCCGGTGACCGACAGCGCTTCAGGCTCCATCACCACCGTGCCGAGCAATTGCGGATTGAGCTCGATGTCCCAACGTTCTTCTGCCTGGCTGACCACTTCGGAGCGGTCTTCATGCAGCAACGTGGTGTGTACGTCACGCAGCATCCAGTGGTTGTCACGGTATTCAGCACGACGGGCGAAGCTGGAGGAAAGCAGACGGCGCTCGTCATCGAAACGATAACGCGTCACCCCGAGCAGAATGCCATTGGGCTGTACCGCGTTGATGTGCACGTATTCCTGCCCCTGACGGTGCCACATACCGCGCTTGGAGCTCTGTGCCGCCCCGCCACCCTGAGCCAGGGCGCGATCCGCCTGGGCCTGGTTCTCGGTCAGCGGCGCGACGTACTCGCCAATCAGAATACCGGCCAGCATCAGCACCAGCATGGGCTTCATCACCGCCCAGACGATGCGCCCGATGGAAACACCCGCCGCACGCATGATGGTCAACTCGCTGTTGCTGGCCAACGTACCGAGGCCTATCAGGCAGCCGATCAGTGCCGCCATCGGCAGCATCTCATAGGCGCGGCGAGGCGCCGTCAACAGGACATACCAGAGCGCCTGAGCCAGGCCATAGTCGCCCTTGTTCAGGTCGCTGAGCTCATCAATGAATGCGAACAGCAGCGCCAGACCCAGAATGATGCCCAGCACGGCCAGAATGGCGAAGAACACCTGGGTGCCGATGTAGCGATCCAACTTAGCCATGAGCCACCTCCGACACCGGCGCACGACGACTGGCCCACCACAGACTCAGACGCTCCCAGTACAGCAACAACAGGCCGATGGCGAGGAAAACGCCATGCACCCACCACAACCCAAGTGCTGGCGGTATACGCCCCTTGTCCAGCGCCCCACGGGCGGCGATCAGCAGCCCCAGGTAAGCCATGTAGAGGAAGATCGCCGGCAACAACTTGAGGAAGCGGCCCTGACGCGGGTTGACCTTCGACAGCGGCACCGCCAGCAGGGTGACGATAAACACCAGCAATGGCAGCGACAGGCGCCATTGCAATTCGGCCTGCATGCGTGGGTCATCGCTGCCGAACAACTCACGGGTCGGCGTTGCCTCGCGCTCACTGGCCTCGACGGCGACTTCAGGTTTGGGCAACAGCACACCATAGGTGTCGTACTGGATGGCACGATAGTCAGCCTCACCCGGCTCGCCGTCATAGCGATAGCCGTTTTCCAGAATCAGATAGCGACTGCCATCCGCCTGAATTTCCTGACGGCCGCTCTCGGCCACCAGCACGGTGATGCCACGCTCGGAGCGACCATCAGCGGCGAAACGCTTCTCCGACATGAAGACACCGCGCAGTTCGCTACGGTCTGCTGACAGCTCCTGAGAATAAGTCACCCGCGAGCCATCCTTGAGCGACTGAAAACGCCCCGGCACCAGCGTGTCAAGTTCGGTCAGGGCATCCTGCTCGTTGAGAATCCGCGCCACGCTGGCCACACCTTGCGGCGCCAGGCCCATGCTCAGCCAGCCCACCAGCAAGGCGACGATCAGCGCCGGCGCCATGCTGTAGACGGTGAGGCGCTGCTGACTGACGCCGGTGGCGGACAATACGGTCATCTCGCTGTCCAGGTACAGGCGCCCGTAGGCCAGCAGGAAACCGAGGAACAGGCCCAGCGGCAGGATCAGTTGCAGGAAACCGGGGATCCGGTAACCCATGATCAGAAACAGCACGCCAGGATCGAGCACACCCTGCGCGGCCTGGGCCAGGTACTTGATAAAACGACCGCTCATAATGATCACCAGCAGCACGGCACTCACCGCACTGAGGGTCACCAGCACTTCGCGGGACAGATAACGGAAGACGATCAAACCGGACGCTCCAGGGTTGTCAGGCTCAGGCGCGAGCGCTCACACTAGCCGCACCTACTTGCCGGCCCACCGCAGGGTGGACCCTCGAAAAATGGCGGCCATTATCCGTCAAACCCGACTCTTTGTCTTGGGGACAGCTCACTATGGAATTCCTCGTCAAAAGCACCCGCCCGGAAACCCTGAAAACCGCGACCCTGGTCGTCGCCATCGGTGAAGGCCGCAAGCTCGGCGACACCGCCAAGGCCGTTGACCTGGCCAGCAACGGTGCGCTCAGCGCCGTGCTCAAGCGCGGCGACATTGCCGGCAAGCCGGGCCAGACCCTGCTGCTGCACAGCCTGCCGGGGCTCAAGGCCGAGCGCGTGCTGTTGGTGGGCTGCGGCAAGGGTGATCTATCCGACCGTCAACTGCGCAAGTTGGTTGCAAGCGTGCATGGCGTACTCAAAGGCCTGGGCGGCAGCGATGCCCTGCTCGCCCTGGGCGAACTCAGGGTCAAGGGCCGCGACACCTACGGCAAGACCCGCCTGATCATCGAGACCCTGGCCGACGGCACCTATCTGTTCGAGCAATTCAAGAGCCAGAAAGCCGACCCTCGCGCACTGAAGAAAATCACCCTGGTTGTCGACAAGGCCGGGCTGGCTGACGCCGAGCGTGGCCTGCAGCATGCCCGCGCCATCGCCAGTGGTGTCGCCTTCACCAAGGATCTGGGCAACCTGCCACCGAACCTCTGCCACCCCAGCTACCTGGCTGAAGAAGCCAAGGCTTTGGGCAAGGCGCACAAGAACCTCAAGGTCGAAATCCTCGACGAGAAGAAACTCAAGGAACTCGGCGCCGGCGCCTTCCTGGCCGTAGCCCAGGGCAGCGAGCAGCCGCCGCGAATGATCGTCATGCACTACCAGGGTGGCAAGAAGGATGACAAACCCTTCGCCCTGGTCGGTAAGGGCATCACCTTCGACACCGGCGGCATCAGCATCAAGCCGGCCGCTGGCATGGACGAGATGAAGTACGACATGTGTGGCGCCGCCAGCGTGTTCGGCACCCTCAAGGCCGTGCTCGAGCTGCAACTGCCAATCAACCTGGTGTGCCTGCTGGCCTGCGCCGAGAACATGCCAAGCGGCCGTGCGACCCGTCCTGGCGACATCGTCACCACCATGAGCGGGCAGACCGTGGAAATCCTCAACACCGACGCCGAAGGTCGTCTGGTGCTGTGCGACACCCTGACCTACGCCGAGCGCTTCAAGCCGCAGGCGGTGATCGACATCGCCACCCTTACCGGTGCCTGCATCGTCGCCCTGGGCAGCAACGTTTCCGGCCTGATGGGCAACAACGACACGCTGATCAAGCAGATTCTCAAGGCCGGTGAAAGCGCCGACGACCGCGCCTGGCAACTGCCGCTGTACGACGAGTACCAGGAGCAGCTTGATAGTCCATTTGCGGACATCGCCAACATCGGTGGGCCGAAGGCCGGCACCATCACCGCTGGCTGCTTCCTGTCGCGTTTTGCTAAGAACTTCCATTGGGCGCACCTGGATATCGCCGGCACCGCCTGGATCAGCGGCGGCAAGGACAAGGGCGGTACAGGTCGTCCGGTGCCGCTACTGACCCAGTACCTGCTGGATCGCGTCAAGGTCTGACCCAGCACCCGGGCCATGCCCGTGTAGGAGCGGCTTCAGCCGCGATCATTCGCGATGCAATCGCGGATGAAGCCGCTCCTACAACATCCGCCCATTACCTTCCAACCGTTGAAAACCGAATGCCCAGAATCGAGTTCTACGTCCTCTCTTCCAACGATGCCGTTGGCCGCTTGCGCGCCGCCTGCCAACTGGCGCTCAAGGCCTGGAGTGCCGGCCTGCCGGTGTTCATTCGCGGCAGCGACGAGGCGCAGTGTGGTGAGCTCGACGAACTGCTGTGGGCGTTCAAAGCCGAACGCTTCGTACCTCATGACCTGCACCATGAAGCACCACAGTCACCCGTGGTACTGGGTATCGACGAAGTGCCGAGTACCGAGCAGGGCGTGCTGATCAACTTAGGCAGCAGCCTGTCGCCGCATGTCGAGCGCTTTTCCCGCATCATCGAGATCGTCAATCAGCAGCCTGAACTGCTCAGCGCCTGTCGCGAGAATTTCCGTACCTATCGCCAGCGCGGGTATGATCCGCAGCGCGTCGAACTTTAGTGTCCGTGCACGCTCACAACACAAGCCATTCCAGCCCTTTTCTCGCTGCGCCGATAACCATGGACACCCCCAAGCCGCCACAGAAACCTGCTCAGTTGCTGCACGACCTGGAGTCGATTCGCGAACTGCTGGGCGATAACAGCACTGAGCCGCCCCTGCTGATCGATTCGCTCGACCCGGACAGCATTCCGGTGCTGTCCGACATCGTCAGCGCGCCGCCCGGCCCGCCGCCGCCCTTTCATGCAACGCCGATGCCCAAACCGACGCCTGCCCCGCAGCCAGCGCCAAGCACGTTGCGTGAGCGCATCGAGCCGCGCCTGCATGACAGCGCCCGCGATCTGCAGCATTTGAATGGCGAGTTGCGCGCCGCCGCCCAGTTGATCCTGCAGGACGTGATCGACGATTTCGTGCCGCAGATCGAGGCCGAGCTCAAGCGCCGCCTCGAAGCCCGCCTGCCGCGCCTGCTGCCGCCGCGCAAGTAAGCCCATGCCCCGTAGGAGCCCCGCCCCGGGGCGAAGCCTTAGATCTTTGGCTGCCAGATATTCGCACCGGGGCGGGGCTCCTACAAAAACTGCTAGCCGGTCTGCCCTGCCGCGCAGGGCTTATGGCTTGGCGCTCAGAAGCGGTATACTTGTCGGCTTTTCCGATCAGCCGTCAAAGGGTCCCGCCGCGCATGGACAAGACCTACCAGCCGCACGCCATTGAAACCGCCCTGTACCAGAACTGGGAAGCCAAGGGCTATTTCGCCCCGCAAGGCTCGGGCGAGCCCTACACCATCATGATCCCGCCGCCGAACGTCACCGGTAGCCTGCACATGGGCCACGGTTTCAACAACTCGATCATGGACTGCCTGATCCGCTTCCGCCGTATGCAGGGCCGCAATACCCTGTGGCAGCCGGGCACCGACCACGCGGGCATCGCCACCCAGATGGTGGTCGAGCGCCAGTTGGCCGCCGA
>CAZIZA010000098.1:0-12326 GCA_964543555.1 uncultured Pseudomonas sp. | reverse complement strand
CTGCGCAAGATGCTGTTCGGCATGGGCAGCCTGTCGCTCGGCGAACTGGCCGGCGAGCGCATGAAAGTGGCGCTGGAGGCCAACTCCACCGAAGACGAACACGATTGCTTCAGCGACAACACCCACAACTCGCACTTCTATAACGGCAAAGGCATCCGCAACGTTTACCTGGGCGAGTACAAGAAGGTCGACGGCAGCACCCTGACTGGCCCGAGCCTGGCTGAACTGGTGGCCAAGGTCGATGCCCAGGCAGATGCCACACTCAAGGCTGATCTGCAGGAAACCGAAGCCAAGCTGCAGGCGCTGGTCGACAGCGCCGAGAAGAACAACGTGCACTTCGACCAACTGATCGCCGCTGACAACGCCGACGGTCAGCAACTGGTGCGTGATGCCATCGCCGCACTGGTCAAGCAGACGGGTGCCATCGAGCAGGCAGCAGGCAAACTGGGCATCAGCGACCTGAACCCGGACACCGCCGATCACGAATTCTGATCGACCAGCGGTGCCAAGAAGCCGGCGCACGGTCAAGGAGCGCCGGCTTTTTCATGCCCGGTCCTTTTACCTGCTGTCAGTTGCGTGTCACCGCGCTGTGGTATTCGCCGGTGCTGACGCCATAAGCCTGCTTGAACTGCCGTGACCGCTGGCACTGGCCGACGAAGCCGGGGATGGATTCACCGCAGCCAAGGACGACTCGACCAGGCGCTGGGCGGATATGTGCTTGGCGCAGGCCATGACCCAGTGCTCGTGCCCCGGTGCCGGTGGTTCGGCAAGCTGTACAGGGTGCAGGAGCAGCAGGGTCGCCTCACGCCGGGCCGGTTGCTGCTGCAAAGCCCGGGCGCCACGCCCGATCACGGCGAACAGGAAACTTCCGTGGCCGTGGGGCGCAAAGTGCTGTTCCAGGTAGCGCGACTGCAACAACTCGACGCTGCTCAATGCGCACGCCTGCACGAACGCGGCAGTGCATCCGGCTCAGGCGTTGAAGCCCGCCTCCATTGTCTGGCGCAACGCCGGCCATTCCTGGTCGGTGATGCTGTACAGCACGGTATCATCGAGACGGCCATCGGCAAGGCGACGATGATTACGCAGCAGGCCTTCACGCACGGCGCCCAGCTTCTCGATGGCGCGTTGCGAGCGCAGGTTGCTGGCGGCAGTCTTCAACTGCACGCGAACCATGCCCCAGTTGTCGAAGGCATGCCTGAGCATCAGGTATTTGATGCTGGCGTTCAGACCACTGCCATGCTGGTTGCGATCGAGCCAGGTCCAGCCGATTTCACAGGCCGGCAAGCTGTTCATGAAATCACCGAAGCGAGTGGTACCGACCCGCTGCTCGCCCAGACGAATAACGAAGGGCAAGGCCCGCTGCTCACGCAGATCGGCCAGGGCGCTGCGATACCAGTCCAGTCGCTGCGTACCGCTCATGTACGACAGCGCTTCACGATTGGTTTCGGCCAGCGCCACCAACGCCGGGATGTCCGCGTCAGACAGCGGTTCCAGGCGCAGAGCACCACGTTGTAGAGTCACCAGCTGCGGCTTGAACACAGGGCCTCTCCTCGCACAGAGTCGCAAACAGGCCAACCTATCAGCCCGCAGGCTCCGGCACAATCGAGTCACATCACAAAGCACACCTGCTTGGTTGCGACCTTGGTCGCAGCAGACAGCGCCCGGCTTTGTGCAACACTGATCAATATCGGCCTCGCCTGGCGGCTTGGCTCATCGAGTTCCACTGCACCTTGCGGAGTCTGCATGTCGCTGTCCCCTGGCCTGATCGCTGCGGTCGCCCTGATCTACATGGCCATTCTTTTCGCCATCGCCTTCTATGGTGACCGCCGCAGCGCACCGATGCCGCCCAGAATCCGTGCCTGGGTGTATTCACTGTCGCTGGCGGTGTACTGCACCAGTTGGACGTTTTTCGGCGCGGTTGGCCAGGCCGCCGAACAGCTGTGGTCGTTCCTGCCGATTTACCTGGGGCCGATCATCCTGCTGCTGACCATGCCCTGGGTGCTGCAAAAGATGGTGATGATCAGCAAGCAGGAAAATATCACCTCCATCGCCGACTTCATCGCGGCGCGCTACGGCAAATCGCAGTCGCTGGCCATCGTCGTGGCGCTGATCTGCCTGGTCGGCGTGCTGCCTTACATCGCCCTGCAGCTCAAGGGTATCGTCCTCGGGGTCAACCTGCTGATCGGCGAACATGCCCTGGATACCGGCACCAGCGCGCAGGACACGGCGCTGATCGTGTCGCTGGCCCTGGCACTGTTCACCATCCTGTTCGGCACACGTAATCTCGACGTCACCGAGCATCACCGCGGCATGGTGCTGGCGATTGCCTTCGAGTCCCTGGTCAAGCTGCTGGCCTTTCTCGCGGTAGGGGCCTTCGTCACCTTCGGCCTGTACAACGGCTTCAACGATTTGCTCGACAAGGCACACAACACCGCCGAGCTGGACGCTTTCTGGAACGAGGCCGTGAACTGGCCGGCGATGCTGGTGCAGACAGGCATGGCGATGATCGCCATCGTCTGCCTGCCACGGCAATTCCACGTCACCGTGGTGGAAAACATCGAACCCAGGGATCTGCGCCTGGCACGCTGGGTATTTCCGGCCTACCTGGTACTGGCAGCACTGTTCGTGGTGCCCATTGCCCTGGCCGGGCAGATGCTGCTGCCAGCCGGGATCACCCCGGACTCCTTCGTCATCAGCCTGCCGTTGGCCGAGGCTCATCCGGGGCTGGCGGTGCTGGCCTTCATCGGCGGCGCCTCCGCCGCTACCGGCATGGTGATCGTCGCTTCCGTGGCCTTGTCGACCATGATTTCCAACGACATGCTGCTGCCCTGGCTGTTGCGCAGGCAGAACACCGAGCGGCCATTCGAAGCCTTCCGCCACTGGATGCTCACCGCGCGCCGGGTCAGCATCGTGCTGATTCTACTGCTGGCTTACGTCTGCTATCGCCTGCTCGGTGAAGGCACCAGCCTGGCGACCATCGGCCAGGTCTCGTTCGCGGCCATCGGCCAGTTGGCCCCCGCCATGTTCGGTGCGCTGGTATGGAAGCAAGCTAACCGCCGTGGCGTATTCGCCGGCCTGATCTTCGGCGCCATGCTCTGGTTCTATACCCTGGTGCTGCCCCTGGCAGCGCGCGGCATGGGCTGGTCACTGGACAGTTTCCCTGGCCTGACCACTCTGCTCTACGCCCCCATCGGCCTGCAGGTCGACCCGCTGACGCGTGGCGTGCTGCTGTCACTGGCGGGCAACATGCTGCTGTTCGCCTGGGTCTCCTGGTTCTCGCGCACACGGGTTTCCGAACACTGGCAGGCAGGACGTTTCATCGGTCATGACCTGGGCATCAAACCCAGCAGCCGTAGCCTGCTGGCCGTTCAGGTGGCCGACCTGCTGATGCTCTCCAGCCGCTTCGTCGGCGAAGAGCGCGCCCGCCAGAGTTTCACCCACTTCGCCCTGCGCCAGGGCAAGAGCAAGGACTTCGACCCTAACCAACCGGCCAACAGTGAATGGATCGCACATACCGAGCGCCTGCTCGCCGGCGTGCTGGGCGCTTCAAGTACCCGCGCAGTGGTCAAGGCTGCCATCGAAGGCCGTGAAATGCAGGTCGAAGATGTGGTGCGTATAGTCGACGAGGCCAGCGAGGTGCTGCAGTTCAACCGGGCCCTGCTGCAGGGCGCGATTGAGAACATCACCCAGGGCATCAGCGTGGTCGATCAAAACCTGCGCCTGGTGGCCTGGAACCAACGCTATCTGCAGCTGTTCGAGTATCCCGAAGGGTTGATCTACGTGGGCCGGCCGATTGCCGAGATCATCCGCTTCAACGCCGAGCGCGGCATGCTCGGCAGCGGCGATGTCGAAGAGAACGTCGCCAAACGCCTGTACTGGATGCGTCAGGGTACTGCTCACAGCTATGAGCGGGTATTCCCCAATGGCCGGGTGATTGAGTTGATCGGCAACCCCATGCCGGGTGGCGGTTTCGTCATGAGTTTCACCGATATCACCGAGTTCCGTCAGGCCGAGCGCGCCCTCAAGGAAGCCAACGAAAGCCTCGAGCGCCGCGTCGCCGAACGCACCTTTGAGCTGTCGCAACTGAACCAGGCGCTGAGCGAAGCCAAGGCCCATGCCGAGGCCGCCAACCAGTCGAAAACGCGCTTTCTGGCGGCGGTCAGCCATGACCTGATGCAACCACTGAATGCCGCCCGACTGTTCTCCGCTGCACTGTCTCATCAGGACGACGTGCTGCCCAGCGAAGCACAGGAACTGGTGAGGCACCTGGACAGTTCGTTGCGCTCGGCTGAAGACCTGATCACCGACCTGCTGGATATCTCGCGCCTGGAGAATGGACGGATCACCCCTGACCGCCATGCTTTCGCCCTCGCCAGCCTGTTCGACACCCTGGCTGCCGAATTTGGCGTGCTGGCTGCCGAACAGGGCATCGATCTGCGCGTATGCGGCAGTCGGCAGTGGATCGACAGCGACATCAAGCTGCTGCGGCGGATCTTGCAGAACTTCCTGACCAACGCCTTTCGCTATGCCAAGGGCCGCGTCGTGCTGGGCGTTCGCCGTGAAGGCAAGCAACTGCGCCTGGAGGTCTGGGATCGTGGCATGGGCATTCCCGAAGACAAGCGCAAGGTGATCTTCGAAGAGTTCAAACGTCTGGACAGCCACCAGACCCGTGCGGAAAAAGGCCTCGGTCTGGGCCTGGCAATCGCCGATGGCCTCTGCCGCGTGCTCGGCCATCACCTCGAAGTGCGTTCCTGGCCCGGCAAGGGCAGTGTCTTTAGCGTCAGCGTACCACTGGCGCGCAAACCCGCCCCGAAGCCCCAGGCAAGCTCGGCACAGGCCAGCGATGCCCAGCCCCTGCAAGGCACGCAGGTGCTGTGCATCGACAACGAAGACAGCATCCTGACCGGCATGCACAGCCTGCTTTCGCGCTGGGGCTGCCAGGTGTGGACGGCGCGCAACCGCCTGGAGTGCGAACACCTGCTCAATGAAGACGTACGACCGCAGCTAGCGCTGATCGACTACCACCTGGACGAAGGCGAAACCGGCACGGAACTGATGGCCTGGCTGCGCACACGGCTGAGCGAGCCGGTACCCGGTGTGGTGATCAGTGCCGATGGTCGCCCGGAACTGGTCGCCGAAGTGCATGCCGCCGGCCTCGACTACCTGCCCAAACCTGTCAAGCCAGCTGCCTTGCGTGCATTGCTCAGCCGGCACCTGGTACTAAGAGGCTAGGTTCCGTTCGCTCTGCTGGGCACCTGCAAAAACCACCGGCGTTGCCATCGCGGCGTTATAAACAGGCTCGCGTGCGAGCCCAGTCAAAATGCTCATTTACACTGCGTAAACTGCATTTTTTCGCCTGTTTTGCGGGGGCGTGGTGTAGTGACGGGGGCGGCCCGGCATCCTTGACTTAGGCTGCCATTAGTCCAGCGCCGGCAGGTCGGCCGAGCGTTCCAGCAACTCGGTCGGCAGACTTTTGCTGGCACGAGCCCCAAGCAGTTTGAGGTTTTCCACGCGGCCAACAAGATTGCCACGGCCATCGACCAGCTTGTTGCGCGCACTGGCGTAAGCCTTGTCCAGCTGCTGCAGGCGGTTGCCCATCTCATCCAGATCAGCGACGAAGGCCACGAACTTGTCGTACAGCTGACCCGCGCGCTCGGCGATCTCGCGGGCATTCTGGCCCTGACGCTCCTGACGCCAGAGGCTGTCGATAACACGCAGGGTGGCCAGCAAGGTGGTCGGGCTGACGATCACCACCTGCTGCTCGAAGGCCTCCTGAAAAAGCTCCGGCTCCGCCTGCAGGGCCGTGGCGAAAGCCGCCTCGATCGGCACGAAGAGCAGGACGAAATCCAGACTGTGCAAGCCTTCCAGGCGCTGATAATCCTTACCGGACAAGCCCTTGAGGTGGCTACGCAGCGAGATCAGATGCTGCTTGAGGGCTTGCTGACGAATCGGCTCATCGTCTGCCGATACGTACTGCTGATAAGCGCTGAGGCTGACCTTGGCATCGACGATCACCTGCCTGTCACCCGGCAACCGGATCAGTACGTCAGGCTGAAAGCGCTCGCCGTTGGCACTCTTGAGGCTTACCTGAGTCTGGTACTCACGGCCCTTTTCCAGGCCGGCATGCTCAAGCACCCGCTCAAGCACCAACTCTCCCCAGTTACCCTGGGTTTTCTGTCCCTTGAGTGCACGGGTCAGGTTGGTCGCTTCATCGCCCAGGCGCTGGTTGAGCTGCTGCAGGCGCTCCAGCTCCTTGCTCAGGGAAAAACGTTCGCGCGCCTCCTGTTGATAGCTCTCGTCGACACGCTTCTCGAAGGCCTGGATGCGCTCCTTGAGAGGATCGAGCAATTGGCCAAGGCGTTGCTGGCTGGTTTCGGTAAACCGCTGTTCGCGCTCGTCGAAGATCTTCGTTGCCAACTCGGAGAACTGGGCACGCAGTTCATTGCGCGCGCCCTGCAGGTCATCCAGGCGCTGCTGTTGATTATCGCGGTTCTCCTGCAGCTCGGCCGCCAGTGCCGCGGATTCGGCACTGAGCCGGCGCAACTCGGCTTCGTTGCGCTCACGCTGCAGATGCCAGGACTGTGCAGCCTCACGGGCGATCTGCCGCTCTTGCTGCAAGAGTTCGTTCTCACGACGCAGGCCAGCCAGTTCGGTCTGCTGCTCGACCTTGATCTCACTGACCTCGGCCAACTCCGCGCGACAGGCATCGAGCTGCGCCAGCAAACCGGCCTGGCTCAACTGAGCATGCTCCAGACGCTCCTGCAGCAACGCCTGCTCGCCTTGTTCACGCGTGAGTCTGCGTTGCAGTGACCCAAGCACAGCCAACAGAGGAACCAGGGCGACGACAGCGCCTATGGCGAGTGAAAGAGGATCGATAGGCATAGACGCTCCATGTTGAACCGCCGGCCAGTATACCCAGCCACTGCTTCACATGGGCCAGCACGCCGTCAGCGTGACAGGCGCTCCAGCTCTAGCTGAGCGCCACGGTCACCTGCACGCGCGGCCTGACGCAACAGCTCATAGCCGATGCGGCGGTCGCGGGTATTGCCACAATCGCGGCAAAGCAGTTGACCCAGACGGCTTTGCGCCTGCACGCACCCTTTGCGGGCGGGCTGTTTGAGCAGGTTGCCGGCGATACGCTTGACACTCGGCGTTTGGCCCAGACGTGGATTGTCGAGCAGCCAAAGCGCAACGCGCATGGGCAGACGAGAAGAAGCGGAGCTGGAGACAGAAGGCGAAGAAGGCAAAGCGCGGGGCATAAATAAAGATGGGGTGACTGCCGGGGCGCGCCACTCTACTCCTTTTTTGCTGAAGGTAAAGTCTTGCCTGGCAGGTGGATTGTCGTTCCATAAAAGAGTTCCTTCACAATCCACAGAAGCTGTGGATAACTCCGTTAACAACTTGAGCGAAAGCGCTGCCAGCCCCGATGTTTAGGGGCTCTCAGACAAACTGTCGATTTTTTCACCAACTAAAAAAATTCATATTTTTCATTGACTTAAAAATCAACCACGAAAAATCAAACGTTTAGCAATGTTTCTGACAGTGATGTAGCAGCCTGCTTCAGCTTTGTGCACAACTCGCTGCGACATATCCGCGCAGCGCTCTGTTTCGGGGCGCCGAGCGGCGACTGCATCCTGCAAACAAGGCAGCCCTGTTAGCGCCCCCGCACCAGAAAACGCCCTAGGGAAAACAACCAAGTTCAATCCCAATCCCTGTCACCGCTCAGGTAGGGCAGGCTCCCGCCACGGCCAAATCCGGATTGGCTTGGCACCCTTCGGAGCATGGGGTACCGTCCTGCAACGGCACCTGGCAAGGAGAACTCATGAGCCGCCGGCGTTTCTGGCTGAGCCTCGTCATGGCGATCGTGGCGCTGCTGTCGCTACTGGTCTGCTACACCGTATATCGCGTCCAGCAAATGCTCGACGAGCAGCATGTCGAGTTGAGCTGGCAGGGAGTAAGCCTTACCTGGCGCGGCCTGCATCTGCATGAAATGCGCTTGCGGCAGCACCGCGATGGTGAACTGAACGTCAGTGCCGGCCAGGTGCAACTCCAGTGGCTGGCGCACCAAGCACCGCGTTACCGCCTGCTTGTGCAGGGCCTGCGAACGGACTGGCAGCCGGGATACAGCGTGGCGCGAACACCGCCCGCCAGCGACCTGAGCGGGTTCATGCAGACCCTATTGAGCGCCCTGCCCTGGCTACCGAGGCACATTGAACTGCGCGACATGCACGCGCAACTGCCCTGCACCAATGGCCGTTGTACGCTGGCAGGCGAGCTCGACCTGCAACGTCTGGATGATGCCTTGCATCTACGCGTGCGACTGCGGCGCGAGGACCACACAGCGACGCTGCAGGCTGATCTGCAAGGGCTCGGCAATAGGCTGGACAGTGACCGCCAGGTGCAGATGACCCTGCACCTCGACGCTCAGCAACAGATGGCGCTGCACAGTGTCCTGACCGCTCAGGATGATGCACTGCAATGGAACGGCAAGCTGTTACTCGCACCTTTACAGGAAATCGCCTGGGTCGCAGCCTGGCTGCGCGAATGGACACAGCTTGATACCAGCAACCTGCCCACCACGCCGCAGCAAGCCGGCATCATCGCCCAATGGCAACTGCAACTGTCGCCAGCCACCCGGCAGCTCGGCGAGCTACTGGCCGCGCCGGGATGGCTCCGCGTGGATGCCCAGTTGCCACAACCCTGGCCGCTGCCCGGCATCGGCCTGCTCAGCGGAGCGCTGCAGCTGGATTTGCTCAACACCAGCGGCCGGTGGCAGGCCCGCACGCTGAATGGCAACCTGCACCTCGATACGCAAGACGCCCCCTGGCTGGCCGCGTTGCCAACCGGCCTGCGCGCAAACCATCTGCAGTTACACCTGCAGCCGCTTCAGAGCCGCTCGGATGATGAACTGAGCCTGCAACTGAGGCTCACCACAGATGGGGCGCTACACGTACAGGCCAACGCCGAACTTGGCCTGACGCAATCCCGCGACTGGGCGTTACAGGTGCGCCAGTTGCAATTCGATGCCCGCAGCCAGCGTGTGGACCTGGCCAGCAGCCGAGCCGAGGATCTGCATCTGCATCTCGACCTATCCGGCAACGCAACGCCACATGTGCTGCAGCTCGAACTCGCCGCCAACTCGCGCCTGGAGATCCAGCGTCTGCGCAGTGCCGATCTTGATCTGCAGCAGACACGACTATCCCTCGCCGATCTCGACCTGACCGGCATGCCCAATGCTCCGATACTGTCCGGACCTCTGGCGCTACGCGTGCAAAACCTACAACACCCGCAACTGAAGGCTCAGGGCTGGCAATGGCAGGGCCAGCTGGAGGCCGGCAGCGGCTACCAGACACTCGCCGGCAACCTGCTGGCGGATTCGGGCCTGAACCTGGCCCTGAACCTGAACAACACAGCTGATACGTTATCGCTGAACGCCACGCTCGATGAGCTATTCCTGCGTGCCGGCAACCCGCTGGCACACACCCTGGCCAACTGGCCGCAGTTGCTGACCCTGGATAACGGTCGTATTCAGGGCAACGTCAACATGAACCTGCCAACCGGCAAGCCTCTGCACTTGCAGGGGCGCCTTAATGGCAAAGGTCTGGCCGGCATCTATGACCGCAGCACGCTGAGCGGCGTAGAGGGCGAATTGCAGTTGCAACTGATCGGCGACCGCCTGACGCTGGCACTGCCTAACCTCAGCGCAAAACAGATCGACCCTGGCATAGAACTCGGCCCGCTGCAGTTGCAAGCCCGTTATGAGGCAAGCCTGCAACATCCGCTAGCAGGCAGCCTCAGCCATCAACGCGCCGAGCTGGGCATCCTCGGTGGCAGCCTGCGCCTGGAGCCGGCGACCTGGGCACTGGATCAATCCAGCCATTTACTACCGCTGAAGCTAAGCGGTCTGGATCTGCAGGCGCTGTTTCGCGCCTATCCAGCCGAAGGGCTGCAAGGTAACGGGCTGCTCGACGGCACTCTGCCGTTACGGCTGGGCGAAGCAATCAGTATCGAGCAGGGACAGATCGAAGCACGCGCTCCCGGTGGCCGCCTGCGCTTTCATTCGCCGCGTATCCGTGCCATGGGTCAGGCCAATCCGGGCATGAAACTGGTCACCGATGCCCTGGAAGACTTCCACTACGATCTACTCAACAGTAGCCTCGACTATGATCAGTCCGGCACTCTGCGCCTGGGTCTGCGTCTACATGGACAGAACCCGGCCATCGAACAGGGCCGCCCGATTCACTTCAACATCAATCTGGAAGAAGACATCCCGACCCTGCTGGCGAGCCTGCAACTGACCGACAAGGTCAGCGAGATCATCCAGCAACGGATTCAGCAACGGATGCGTCAGCGTGTCCCCGAAGAAACGAAGGAGTAGCGCCATGCGCACGTATCGCCTTCTCGCAGCCCTTAGCCTGGGGTTGCTGTGCCAGGCCTGTACCCCGACGGTGCAATTGGCCATGCCCAACGAGCCGATCAACATCAACCTCAACGTCAAGGTCGAGCACGAGATCTACATCAAGGTGGACAAGGCGCTGGACACTGTCTTCAACGAAGACAGCGGTCTCTTCTAAGGAGAAGCATGATGATTCGATACATTTCGACCCTGCTGCTGGCACTGACCCTGAGCCTGCCGGCCTATGCACTGAACCTCAACCAGGCCATGAACGCCCTCGGCAACGCCAAGGCCAGTGGCCAACTGGGCGAGCAGCCCAATGGCTATCTGGGTGTAGTCAAATCCGGCGGCCAGGCCGACGAAATCGCCCGTCTGATCAATGAGGCGCGCCGCGCCGAATACCAGAAGGTGGCCAAGGACAACGGCATCAGCCTGGGCGATGTCGAAGCCATCGCCGGCAAGAAGGCCATCGAGCGCACGCCCAAGGGCCAGTTCATCCAACTGAACGGCCAGTGGCTGCAAAAGTAGAAAGCGTGCAGCAGAAACAAAAGAACCCGCCGAGGCGGGTTCTTTTTACGAGAGCAGTGATCAGGCGCCAGCCTTGCTCACGGCATCCTTGATCAGGGTCTGCAGCTCGCCCTTCTCGTACATCTCGGTGAGGATGTCGCTACCACCGACCAGCTCACCGCCGACCCACAGTTGCGGGAAGGTCGGCCAGTTGGCGTATTTGGGCAGGTTGGCGCGGATTTCCGGGTTCTGCAGGATGTCGACATAGGCGAACTTCTCGCCACAGCCCATCACGGCCTGTGCAGCACGGGCGGAGAAGCCACACTGCGGGGCGTTGGGCGAGCCTTTCATGTACAGCAGAACGGTGTTGTTGGCGATCTGCTCTTTGATGGTTTCGATGATATCCATGGGGCACCTCAGCATAGACTTCGCGACCCGACGGTCGCCACGGTGGCGCGATTGTAGCGAAAAGCCGAGCACAATGCTCGGCCTTGCCACTTAAGCCGTGGCCCGAACGCAATCCGGGGATTTGACTCGCGAGATTACCCCGAATTGCCCCGTGCTAGGCGGCCACCACCTCAACCGGTACGCCATTGAGCACCGCATTGCCGGACAGCACATCCAGTTGGCGTTCGTCGGTCAGATCATTGGCGCTGGCGCCGGGCTGGGCGCGGGCGATATCCATCTGCACGCCGGGACGGGCATGGCCCCAACCGTGCGGCAAACTGACCACACCGGCCATCACCTCATCGCTGGCCGCCACTTCCACCTCGATGCGGCCAACGCGCGAGCGCACCTGCACACGCTGACCATCGGTCAGGCCACGACTGGCCAGATCCGTCGGGTTCATCAGCAACTGATGACGCGGCTTGCCTTTCACCAGGCGGTGATAGTTGTGCATCCAGGAATTGTTGCTGCGCACGTGACGGCGGCCGATCAGCAGCAGCTCATGCTCGCTCGGCAGTTGCTGCTCGGCAAAACGCACAAGATCGGCCAGCAACAGCTCGGGGGCCGCCTGCACGGCCTTGTTCGGGGTTTTCAGGCGAGCGGCCAGGTTTGGCTGCAAAGGCCCCAGATCCAGGCCGTGCGGGTGTTCGCGCAGCGCTGCCAGGCTGAGTTTGTGCGCGCTGCGATCACCATAGGCGCCGAGGCGCAGGCCCATGTCGATCATCTGCTCCGGCGCCATGGTCGGTTTCAGTTCGAGGTGGTTGCGCGCCGCGAATGCCTTGGCCAGGCCGACGAAGATTTCCCAGTCGTGCAGCGCATCATCCGGCTTGGCCAACACTGCCTCGTTGAAACGGGTGACGTTGCGCACCGCGAACACATTGAAGGTGGTGTCGTAATGGTCGTGCTCCAGTGGCGCAGTCGGCGGCAGGATCAGGTCGGCGTAACGGGTGGTCTCGTTGATGTAGAAATCCACCGA
>CAZIZA010000097.1:0-12523 GCA_964543555.1 uncultured Pseudomonas sp. | reverse complement strand
GATGCCTTCGCTGCGAATCTTCTGTTTCAACGACTCCACGGTCGATCCTCTGGTTAAGCAGAAAAGCTGTGAATTTTCGCTCAAAATGCCCTGCATTGTGTAGTGAAACCGTAGCCTGCCCGACGTCGTGGCCAGTTGACCGCTTGGACAGGTTGTTAGCTGTTGCCAACTGTAGCCCGGATACAATCCGGGTGTGCTCCGCTCAGGCGCTCTTACTCAGCCGCCGCAGAATATCCCTGGGAATGCCACGCGTATCCAGCGGCGGCGTGTCCGGCGCCGGCTCGATGCCCTGCTCGTAGAGCCAGTTGAGGGCATGCTCGCGCAGTTGCTTGAGTTCGTAGGCCTGCCACTGTTCGCGAATCGCTGGAAAGGCCTCGATCTCGTAGTCGAATGCGCGCAGCGGCCTGCGCCCGGTCAGCGCGGCGCTGAGCAGCGGGTGGGCATGCACATCGTCAAGGGTGAACAGGAAGGATTCGCGCATGGCCACGCGCTGCGGGACGTCGAGGTTGGGCACCTGGCTGTAGCGCTCGGGCTCGAGCTCGATCTGCAGGCGTTCCTCGCTGTGGTGATCTTCCGCAGGCAGGGTCAGCACGCTGCCGCTTTCCAGATCCAGCCAGTTCTTCTGCTGTTCACGGCCATTGATCAGCGCAATCAGGGCGTCGAGGTCGAGCGTGAAGGTGCGCATGGTTCCAGCTCCCTGTGTCTGAACGGTATTTTCTTCTGACCGGCAAATATGACGAGGGTGCCAGTGGCATTGAAGTGGTGCGCTGAAGCGGATCGCCGCCCGGCCCACCCTACGCTGTGCATGAGTAGGGTGGGCTTTAGCTCACCAGACAGCAAGGCCTGGGCTTCAGCGCTTGAGCATCGCCCGCATATTGGCCAGGGCGTCATTGCCACGTGCGGCCTTGACCTCCACGGGCGCCTCTTCCAGGCCTTCCCACACCAGGTCTTCCTGCGGCAGCTCATCGAGGAAGCGGCTCGGCGAGCAATCGATCACCTCGCCATACTGCTTGCGCTTGGCGGCATAGGTCAGCGCCAGGTTGCGCTTGGCGCGGGTGATACCGACATAGGCCAGGCGTCGCTCTTCCTCGATGGTGTCGGCCTCGATGCTGGAGCGGTGCGGCAGGATTTCTTCCTCGAAGCCGATGATGTACACCGACGGAAACTCCAGGCCCTTGGAGGCGTGCATGGTCATCATCTGCACGCCCTCGGCGCCTTCTTCCTCTTCCTGCTGACGTTCGAGCATGTCGCGCAGCACCAGCTTGCCAATGGCGTCCTCGATGGTCATGTCGCCGTCTTCGTCGCGCTCCAGGGTGCTTTTCAGCGCTTCGACGAGGAACCAGACGTTACCCATGCGTGCGTCGGCCACCTTGTCACTGGAAGCGTTCTGGCGCAGCCAGTTCTCGTAGTCGATATCCATGACCATGCTGCGGATGGCGGCGATCGGGTCATTTTGCGCACATTGCTGACGTACGCCGTCCATCCACCGCTTGAAGCGCGCGAGGCGTTCGGTAAAGCGCGCATCGAGGTGTGCGCTCAGGCCGATTTCGTCGGCGGCGGCGTACAGGCTGATCTTGCGCTCGCTGGCGTAGTTGCCGAGCTTTTCCAGTGTGGTCGAGCCGATCTCACGGCGCGGCACGTTGATCACCCGCAGGAAGGCGTTGTCGTCGTCCGGGTTGACCAGCAGGCGGAAGTAGCTCATCAGGTCCTTCACCTCCTGGCGGGCGAAGAAGCTGGTGCCGCCGGACAGGCGATAGGGAATCTGGTGGTGCTGTAGCTTCAGCTCCATCAGCTTGGCCTGGTAGTTGCCGCGATAGAGGATGGCGAAGTCGCTGTACGGGCGCTGGGTGCGCAGGTGCTCGGTGAGGATCTCCAGGGCCACGCGCTCGCATTCGGCGTCTTCGTTGCGGGTGCGAATCACGCGAATTTCATCACCGTGGCCCATCTCCGACCACAGCTGCTTCTCGAACACGTGCGGGTTATTGGCGATCAGCACGTTGGCACATTTCAGGATGCGGCTGGTAGAGCGGTAGTTCTGCTCCAGCATCACCACCTTCAGCGAGGGATAGTCCTCTTTGAGCAGCATCAGGTTTTCCGGGCGTGCGCCGCGCCAGGCGTAGATCGACTGGTCGTCGTCACCGACCACGGTGAACTGGTTGCGCATGCCCACCAGCATCTTCACCAGCAGGTACTGGCTGGCGTTGGTGTCCTGGTATTCGTCGACCAGCAGGTAGCGGATGCGGTTTTGCCACTTTTCCAGGATGTCGGCGTGTTCCTGGAACAGCTTCACCGGCAGCAGGATCAGGTCGTTGAAGTCCACCGCGTTGTAGGCCTTGAGCGTGCGCTGGTAGTGCAGGTAGACGATGGCGGCGGTCTGCTCCTTGGGGTTGCGCGCTTTGGCCAGGGCTTCGTCGGGCAGGATCAGGTCGTTTTTCCAGCTGTCGATGAGGTTCTTCACCTCATCGGCGCCATCATCGCCGGCGTACTCCTTCTGCATGATGTCGGTGAGCAGCGCCTTGATGTCGCCGTCATCGAAGATCGAGAAGCCGGGTTTGTAGCCCAGGCGTGCGTATTCCTTGCGGATGATGTTCATGCCCAGGTTGTGGAAGGTGGACACGGTCAGGCCGCGCGCCTCGCTGCCCTTGAGCAGGCTGCCGACGCGCTCCTTCATCTCGCGCGCGGCCTTGTTGGTGAAGGTCATGGCGACGATGTGCTGGGCACGGATGCCGCAGTTCTGCACCAGGTGGGCGATCTTGCGCGTGATCACGCTGGTTTTGCCGGAACCTGCACCAGCGAGCACCAGAAGCGGGCCGCCGACGTAGTTCACGGCCTCTTGTTGCCGGGGGTTCAGTCGGGACATGGGATCGTTCGCAGAAAAAGGGCTGCGCATTTTAACAGGCCTGGCGACTTCTGCTGCGACCGTCCGGAACTGTGGCCTGGTGCACGGAATTGACGCGCAACGCGCTGGGTCAGGCAAGCGGATACGGTACTCTGGATTCACTTGCCGGTTGACTGGCTATACCTCAGGATGTGCGTTCACTTTCACCCGGATGTGATTGATTAGACGTCGGTTAAGACGCGGTCAGGCGACACGATTCGCCATCATTCTTGATCATCGGGGGAGGTTGCTTGTCCACGCTCGTCGAACCCATGCGCCTGGTTCTGCTGGCTGATTCGCCTGGCTGGGCCGAATTGTTGCGCGAGCACCTGGGCGCTCTTGGCAGCCCTTCTCCGCTGATCACCGCACCGTCCTGGGACGCGGCCAGCAACCTGTTCGATGATCACACCAGTGGTCTGCTGCTGGCCACGCCGCAGCGAATGCCCGAGGCCGGCCAATGCCCGTTGCCGATGGTGCTGCTGCTCGAAGACGAGCCCAGCGAGGAGCCGGTCGGTGTCAGCGACTGGCTGGTGCGCAGCAGTCTCAACCTCGATGTCTTGCGCCGCTGCCTGCGCTACGGGCGTGAGCAGGGCAATCTCAAACATACCCTGCAGCGTCTCGCCGAGCAGGACCCGCTGACCGGTATCGCCAACCGCCAGGGTTTCCAGACCCTGCTTGCTGTGCGCCTGGCCGAATGCGGCGGCCGTGGCCTGGTGCTGGGGCATCTCGACCTGGATAACTTCCGTCACGCCAATGATGCCCTGGGTTACCAGAGCGGTGATCGCCTGATCCTGCAAGTGGTGGCGCGTCTCAAGGGGCTGCTGCAGCCCTGCGACCAGCTGGCCCGCCTGGGCAGTGATGAGTTTGCCCTGCTGCTGGATGTGCGACGAGATCCGCTGCGTGTCGAACACCTGGCCGAGCGCGTCACCGCGGTGCTGGATGAGCCCTACTGGGTCGATGGCGAGAGCTTGCTGATCGGCTGTAGCCTGGGGCTTGCGCATGCGCAGGCGGGTGAGGGTGCCGATTCACTGTTATGGCACGCACACATCGCCATGCGGCAGGCCAAGAGTCAGCCAGGTTGCGCCTTCCATATTTACGATGAGCAGCGGCATCGCAGTGCGCGTAGTCAGACCGATCTGGAAGGTGAGTTGCGCCGCGCACTGCGTCGGGACGAACTGGAGCTGCATTATCAGCCCCGCCTGTGTCTGCGCAGCGGGCGTATCGTCGGTCTGGAGGCCCTGGTGCGCTGGCAGCACCGCGAGCGCGGCCTGCTGTCGCCCAACGAATTCGTGCCCCTGGCCGAGGAGACCGGGCTGATCGTGCCGCTCGGTTACTGGGTGATCGCCCGCGCCCTGCGCGATATGCAGTGGCTGCGCGGGCGCGGCGTGCCGCCTCTGCACATGGCGATCAACCTGTCATTCCGGCAGTTTCAGGACAGCCAGCTACTGGCGACCCTCAGCCGCCTGATCGAAGAGCGTGCGGTGGACGCACAGTGGCTGGAGTTCGAACTGACCGAAACGGCAGTGATGCGCCGCAGCGATCAGGTGCAGCAGACCATGCTGGCCCTGGGAAAGCTGGGTGTGCGTTTTTCGCTGGACGACTTCGGTACCGGTTTTTCGTCCTTCGTGCATCTCAACAGCCTGCCGATCACTCTGTTGAAGATCGACAAGAGTTTTGTCGGGGGTATGGGCGCGCGCGAGGAAAACCGCCAATTGGTGCGGGCGATGATCAACCTGGCGCATAACCTTGATCTCGAAGTGGTGGCTGAGGGCGTGGAAAATGCTGAGCAACTGGACATGCTGCGTCAGTTCGGCTGCGATCAGGTGCAGGGCTACCTGATCAGCAAAGCCCTGCCGCTGGCCGAGCTGGCACGCTTTCTGGTGTTCGGCATGCGCCAGTCGCTGCTCGGCGGATCGTAACCCCGAGCCCGGATTGCATCCAGGCTACGACAGGCAGACCTCGCCCTCTATCCTGTTCGACCGCTGCAGGCGCGCGATCTTCCACTGGAAGCCGAGCACCAGGCCGGTGGCCGTGACCGCCAACCCGGCTGCCAGCCCCCACCACACACCCTGCGCACCCCAGCCGAGCGCAAAGGCGAGCAACCAGGCCAGCGGCGCGCCGATGCACCAGTAGCCGGTCAGGCCGATCACCAGGGTGATGCGCCCATCGTTTAGCCCACGGATTGCACCCATGGCGATGCTCTGCAGGCCGTCGAACAGCTCGAACCAGGCGGCGATCGCCAGCAGGCTGACCGCCAGGGTAACGATGTCGGCGAAGGCCGGATCGTGGCGGTCGAGGAACAGGCCGATGATCCACTCCGGTAACAGCCAGAACAGCAGGGCGAACAGCAGCATCAGCGCAGCCCCCACGGCCATGCCCAGATGGCCGGCCAGGCGCGACAGGTGCAGGCGCTCGGCACCGTAGTGCAGGCCGACACGGAACGTCACCGCATAGGACAGCCCCTGCGGCACGATGAACGCCAACGCCACTGTCTGCATGGCGATCTGATGCGCGGCCAACTGCACGCTGCCGAGTGCGCCCATGCATAGCGTGGCGAACGTGAACAACCCCTGTTCAGCGGCATAGGTGCCACCGATGGGCAGGCCCAGGCGCAGCAAGGCACGCGTTTCAGCGCGTTGTGGGCGGCCCAGCGCAGGGCGGAGCCGGTACCGGCGATAATGCGGATTGATCAGGATGTACAGTGCCAGAGCCAGGGCCATGCCGGTACTGATCAGCGCGGTGGTCATGCCGATGCCGCTCAGGCCCATAGCCGGCAGGCCGAACCAGCCCTTGATGAGTGCGTAGTTGATGATGAAGTTGGCCAGAGTGCCGACGATACTGATGGCCATGACCGGCCCCGGATGGCCGATGGCACTGGTAAAGCCGCGCAAGGCCATGAAACACAGATAGCCAGGCAATGCCAGCGACAGAGGGTGGAGGAATGCCATCGCCTGGCTGGCGGCATCGGGATGCTGCCCCAGATAAGGCAGCAATGGCCCCAGGAAATTGAGGCACAGGGCGCTGCCAATGCCCAGCAGCAGGGCCAGCCACAAACCGCTTTGCAGCAGGCGTCTGACCCCGCCTGGGTCGCCTGCGCCGTGACGAATGGCGACCAGGCTGCCGACGGCCGCGATCACCCCCGTGCAAAAGATCGAAAAGATGAAATAGCAGGTCGCGCCCAGTGCACCGCCGGCCAATTGCTGTGGGCCGAGCATGGCCATCATCAGCGTGTCGGTGAAGATCATCAGGGCATGAGCCAATTGTGCGGAAATCAGCGGGCCGGCCAGGCGCAGCAAGGCACCCAGCTCATGACCAAGGGGATTTTTCATGATGAGTAAAACTTCGGCAAGGTAAGCATCACGCGCTATCGGTGGATGCACAGTGATCGCTATTCTGTGGCGTCTGTCGATCGCTCACAAAAGGATAATAGCCATGCATGGCATGACTAAAACTCATGGATATAAGGGATGAACCGTCGTCTGCCGCCACTCTATGCGCTGCGCGCATTCGAAGCAGCCGCTCGTCATGCTTCGTTCACCCGCGCAGCCGAGGAGCTGGCCATTACCCAGAGTGCTGTGAGCCGGCATATCCGCACGTTGGAGGCGTACTTCGACTGTCGTCTGTTCGAGCGCTGCGGGCGCAGCCTGCAACTGAGTGAACAGGGGCGTGCCTTGCTGCCAGGCGTGAGTGAGGGTTTCGGCAGCCTGGCGCGAGCCTGTTCGGTGCTGCAGGCCGATGACGGTGTGCTGCGTCTGAAGGCGCCGACCACGTTGACCGTGCGCTGGTTGTTGGCGCGTCTGTCGCACTATCGCCAGGCCCATGCCGACGCCGAGGTGCAACTGACCAGCACCTGGATGGATGTGGACACGGTGGATTTCCGTCAGGAACCTTTCGATTGTGCGGTGCTGCTGTCCGATGGCCATTTTCCCGAGGAATGGGAAAGTACCGAGCTGTTTCCCGAGTGGCTGATCCCTGTCTGCAGTGCAGCCGATGCAGCGGATGTACCCTGGACGCTCGAGCGCCTCAACGCGGCGCAGCAGTTGCATCCGACCCCGGATCGCCGGGATTGGCGGCGTTGGTTGCAGGCTGCCGGGCTGAGCGATCAGGTACCCCTGAAGAGCGGACAGATGTTCGACATGCTCGAACTGGGCATCGTCGCAGCGGCCCGCGGTTATGGTGTCTCCATCGGCGATCTGCTGATGGTGGCCGAAGACGTGGCGCTCGGTCGTCTGGGGCTGCCCTGGCCCACGGCCGTGCTGAGTGGCGAGAGCTACTACCTGGTTTGGCCGCGCGCACACCGGGCGCAGGGCCGTCTGAGACGTTTGCGTGACTATCTGCTGGCAGAAGTCGCCGCAATGGTGCTGCCAGAGGTCGAGCGCGTGCGCTGAATAATTGTGCGCCAGGGCTCTGGCGGCCCGCACAGTAGCGGCAGGTCGACTACAGTTGTACCTGGCGACAGCTGCGGCACTGCCTCGTTATCTATCGCGTGATCGATGAGGCTTATCAGTCACCCGTCGGTGACGCAGCGCTCGCCATGAAAAGACGACCTTGTAGCGCTTTGATATTGACCGAGCCCGAGCCTCAAGTATTCTCCTATTTCTCACCAAGTCATGGGACGACTAGGTGCTTCGACATTGCCTGAGTCATTTACCCACATGCTCACGGCCGCACACCTGGAGTCCTCATGAATCCCCCTCGCTCTCGTATAGCCCTGCAACTGGCTGCCACTCTGGCGTTGGTGCTGGTGCTGCTGATCAGTGTCAGTACGCTGTTTGCCCTGCGTTCACTCAACGAGGCCAATCTGGTCACTCGCGAAAAACACCTGGGCAGCGAGGCGGGACTGCTGGCCGACCAGCTCGAAACCTTCCATGGCAGCCTGCGTGAAAGCACGCAGCGTCTGGCAGGACTATTCGAGCAGCGCTTCAGCGCCGGCCTGCAAGTGCGCACCGACGAGCGTGTCAGCGTCGGTAGCCTGCAGGCGCCAGCGCTTTATCTGGGCGCAACGCGTTTGAACAATGACTTCACCGAGGTCGACGACTTCACCCGCATGACGGCGGGTGTGGCCACGGTATTCGTGCGCGATGGCAGTGAATTCATCCGCATTACCACTTCGCTGACCAAGCAGGATGGCGCGCGCGCACTGGGTACGGCACTCGACCATGCACACCCGGCGTATCAGCGTTTGTTGGCCGGCCAGGGTTATGTGGGGCGTGCCTTGCTCTTCGATCGCAACTACATGACCCAGTACACCCCCGTACGAGACGGCAGTGGGCAGGTCATCGCTGTCCTGTTCGTCGGTTTCGACTACACCGATGCGCAGAAGCTGCAATTCAACAAGCTGAGTGCATTCCGGATTGGTGAAACAGGTTCACTGGCATTGCTCGACGAGCAGGGCAAATGGCTGGTCAAGCCGGCCGGCACCGGCACACTGGATACACTGCCGGCAGCCCTGAGTGAGCTGATCGCCCGTTCGGGTGACGGTGGCTTCTGGGCCGACGCCGGGCAGGAGTTCTACAGCGTCGCCATGCCGTTCGCCGGCGGCCCCTGGACGGTCCTGGCGAGCATGCCGCGTGAGGAAATCCAGGCTGTGACCTGGCGCGTCGGTACTCAGTTGGCCATTGGCAGCGCCATCACCCTGTTGCTGGCTGTGATTGCCGTGGTCTGGCTACTGCGGCGTAAGCTCAAGCCGCTTGCCGATCTGGTTCAGCAGGCGCAGGCGCTGGGGGCGGGTGATCTCGGCGCACGCATGGCGCAATCCAGTGATGACGAGATTGGCGAGTTGGCGCGCAGCTTCAACCGCATGGGTGAGGCGCTGGCCAATATGGTGGCAGGCATTCGCCATGCTGCCCGGGATGTCAGCGCGCGCTCGCAGGCGTTGTCTGCGTTGTCGCACGATGCTTACCAGGGCATTGACCAGCAGTCTGGCGAGATCAGTAGCATGGCCGGTGCCGTGGAAGAGTTCAGCGCCACCTCGCAGAACATTGCCGACAATATGCGCAATACCGAGCGCCTGGCCAGTGCCAATGCCCAGCAGACGCGCATTGGCCGCACCTCGATGGACCAGGCTTCCGAAGCGCTGGTGCAGATCGCCGAGGCGTTGGAGCAGACCTCTACCGTCATCAATGGCCTGGGTCAGCGCTCCCAGGAGATTGGCGGCATCGTCAGCGTGATTACCTCGATTGCCGATCAGACCAACCTGTTGGCACTCAATGCCGCCATCGAGGCCGCGCGGGCAGGCGAACAGGGTCGTGGTTTCGCCGTGGTGGCTGACGAGGTGCGCAACCTGGCCGGTCGCACCCGCGAGGCGACCAATGAGATTTCGGCGATGATCGGCAGCATCCAGAGCGAGACGGGCAGCGCCATCGCGACGATGGAGCAGGGCCGACAGCTCATGCAGGACGGCCTGGAGCGTAACGCCAAGGTCGTTTCGGCGCTGGCGCAGATCAGTGAGCAGAGCGATGCCGCCGGTGAGCAGTTCGCCGCGATCACCACCGCTACCAGCGAGCAGAGCAGCACCGCGACCGTACTCAGCTCCAACCTGCAGAGCATCGCTCAGGCCAACGGCGAACAGCGTGCAGTGGTCGCCAACCTGGCCGATACCGCGCGAGAACTGGATCGTCTGGCCGCCCAGTTGCGTCAGGAGGTCGAGCGCTTCCGCTGATTCATCCCGCCGTAGGGCGATACTGCAGTGCTTCAGCCAGGTGCGTGCGGCTGATGTGCTGCTCCTCTGCCAGGTCAGCCAGCGTGCGTGCGACCTTGAGCACGCGGTGGGCAGCGCGCAGGGACAGACCCAGGCGTTCGCAGGCACTCTCCAGCCACTGCCGGTCGGCATCAGCCAGTGCGCAATGCTGGCGCAGGCCGGGCAGGTCGAGAAAGGCGTTGGCTACGCCCTGACGCTGCAGTTGTCGTGCGCGCGCGAGCGCGACCTTGGCTGCCGCCTGTGCCGTGCTTTCGCCATCCTGCGGCGGTGCATTCAGGGCGGTGGTTTCGCGGGCGACAGTCAGGTGCAGATCGATGCGGTCGAGCAGTGGTCCCGACAGCTTGGCGCGGTAACGCTGGATCTGTTCCGGGGTGCAGCGGCAGCGGTTGCTTGGGTCGCCCAGATAGCCGCAAGGGCATGGGTTCATCGCCGCGACCAGCTGGAAGCGCGCGGGGAAACGCACCTTGTCGCGCGCCCTGGCAATCACGATATGCCCGCTTTCCAGTGGTTCGCGCAGCACTTCCAGGACTTTCCTGTCGAATTCCGGCAGCTCATCGAGGAACAGGATGCCCATATGGGCCAAGGTAATTTCGCCTGGTTGCGGACGACTGCCGCCGCCTACCAGGGCCGGCCCTGAAGCACTGTGGTGTGGCGTGCGAAAGGGGCGTTGCGGCCAGTGCTGCAGAGGGGTGTGGCTGGCCACCGAATGGATCGCTGCAACCTGCAGCGCCTCGCTCTCATCCAGGGGTGGCAGCAGGCCGGGCAGGCGGCTGGCCAGCAGTGTCTTGCCGGTACCGGGCGGGCCGCTGAGCAGCAGATTGTGCGAGCCGGCGGCGGCTACCAGCAAGGCCCGTTTGGCAGCCAGCTGGCCCTGCACTTCGGCCAGGTCCGGGTAGGGACGGCTCTGCCGCAGCAGCCCCTGCGCGACATAGGCCTCGAGCGGTGCACTGCCGTTGAGGTGCGCGGCGATCTGCAACAGATGCTCGACGGCGATGACCTTCAGCCCCGAGGCCAGGCTGGCCTCTTCGGCATTGGCTTGCGGCACTAGCAGGGTGCGTCCGGCTGCGCGGGCGGCCAGTGCGGCCGGCAGTACGCCCTGAACCGGGCGCACCGCACCGGAGAGTGCCAACTCGCCCAGGCATTCATACTCGTCGAGCGCGTCAGCGGGAACCTGGCCGCTGGCGGCGAGAATGCCCAGAGCAATGGCAAGATCGAAGCGTCCACCATCTTTTGGCAAGTCAGCGGGCGCCAGATTCAAGGTGATACGTTTACTGGGAAACTCGAAAGCCGCGTTGAGGATGGCGCTGCGCACGCGATCCTTGCTCTCCTTGACGGCTGTTTCCGGCAAGCCGACCAGGGTCAGTGACGGCAGGCCGTTAGCCAGGTGCGCCTCTACGGTGACAGCCGGGGCTTCGACACCGACCTGGGCGCGGCTGTGGACAATGGCCAGGGACATGATCGCTCCTTGATCAAGTGGGGGGGCAATGCCAGTAGGAGCGGCTGGGCGGCATTCCGCTTCAGTTGCGAAGCCTGTTCGCCGCAGAAACCGCTCCTACACCATAACCTTAGTCTGCGGCAGTGAGCCTGGCTTCCAGCTCCGCAATCTTGGCTTCCAGTGCCTCGAGGCGGGCGCGGGTGCGGGCCAGGACCACCATCTGGCTGTCGAATTCTTCACGGCTGACAAGATCGAGCTTGCTGAAGCCGCTCTGCAGCAGTGCCTTGAACTGTGCCTCCAGTTCGGCACGTGGTAGCGGGCTGTCGCCACTGAACAGGCGCGAGGCGTGAGTGCTGAGGGTGTCGAGCAGGGCTTTTGGCGGCAGCATGATCAGGTTCCGTAAACAGACGGTCGGCAGTGTAGCACGCAGCCGACAGCGGGACCGTCTGGCCGCGGCTGCACGATTTTTGAGCATTGCCGAATGCATGCGTGCACCAAACTTGTGCGGGGCGCTCGGTGTGAATGCTCGGTCACTGCAGCGCGCAGTGGCTAAAGGCCTGATAGATGGCCCTTTTGTGCGAGCTGGCAAGCTTTCTGCTTAGACCCTGGCGACGCATGCACCGATGCAGTTCCGGTGCGGCAGGCGAAGCGGGGGAGTGTTTCGCCGGGAGCGGTTGGTGGGTATCGGCCACGCCAGGCTGGAGCGGTCGGTGCATTACAAAAGCCAGACACTGCGCTTAGACTTGGGCCGGGTTCGTAATTCCTGGGGCAAGTCCACCTTACACGGGAGAAAGTTTCATGAAGCTAGTCACTGCCATCATCAAGCCGTTCAAGCTGGACGACGTGCGCGAGTCACTGTCGGAGATCGGCGTGCAAGGCATTACCGTCACCGAGGTCAAGGGCTTCGGCCGTCAGAAAGGCCATACCGAGCTGTATCGCGGTGCCGAGTACGTGGTCGACTTCCTGCCCAAGGTGAAGATCGACGTGGCCATCGCTGACGATCAACTTGATCGTGTGATCGAGGCCATCACCAAGGCTGCCAACACCGGCAAGATCGGCGACGGCAAAATTTTCGTAGTCAACCTGGAACAGGCGATTCGTATCCGTACCGGCGAAACCGATACCGACGCGATCTAAAAAGCCTCCGAACCCCACGCCCCAGGAGTAAACCCATGACTCTGCGAACTTTCGCAGGGCTAGGAGCCCTTTTGTCCTCGAATTCTGGCCTTGCGCTGTTTTCGAGGGCGAATGCCGGAGCTGGCGATACCCTCGCCGCTCTGCTGTGCCAGACCCTCTTCAGGTCTCGCGCTTGGCCTAGTGATGGGAATACCTGGTCGCCTCATGGCGCAGGGGTTCCGGTGATCCAGAACGAGCGTGGCAACGACCTGTAAAGCATGCGGAACGCGTCCGGCGCCAACCTGGACGTTTCAACCGAACAGCGCACAACAAAAGCGCCGGCAAGAGGTGAAAAATGGATAACACAGCATTGACTGCATTGCAGTACGGCTTC
>CAZIZA010000096.1:0-12550 GCA_964543555.1 uncultured Pseudomonas sp. | reverse complement strand
TGCTGGCCAGCCCGCACCAGATCATCGCCGTCTACACCCAGCCGGATCGCCCGGCCGGCCGTGGCCAGAAGCTGATGCCAAGCCCGGTCAAGCAGCTCGCCGTCGAACATGGCATCCCGGTCTACCAACCGGCCAGCCTGCGCAACGAAGAGGCACAGGCCGAGCTGGCGGCGCTCAAACCGGACCTGATGGTGGTGGTTGCCTATGGCCTGATCCTGCCGAAGGTGGTGCTCGACACGCCGCGCCTGGGCTGCATCAACAGCCACGCATCCTTGCTGCCGCGCTGGCGTGGCGCCGCGCCGATCCAGCGCGCGGTGCAGGCCGGCGACCTCGAATCCGGCGTCACCGTGATGCAGATGGAAGCGGGCCTGGACACCGGGCCGATGCTGCTCAAGGTCAGCACACCGATCAGCGCCAGCGACACTGGCGGCTCGCTGCATGACCGCCTCGCCCAACTTGGCCCACAGGCCGTACTGCAAGCCATCGATGGCCTGGCTGCCGGCACGCTCAAAGGTGAGGTGCAGGACGACGCCCTGGCCAATTACGCACACAAGCTGAACAAGGACGAAGCGCGCCTCGATTTCAGCCGCTCTGCCGTGGAGCTGGAGCGCCTGGTACGCGCTTTCCACCCCTGGCCTATTTGCCATACCACGCTAAGTAGCGATGCTCTGAAAGTGCATGCGGCCGAACTCGGGGCGGGTAAGGGGGTTCCTGGCACCATCCTCGCCGCTGACAAGAGCGGCCTGACCGTGGCATGTGGAGAAGGCGCGCTGCGCCTGACCCGTCTGCAACTGCCCGGCGGTAAGCCGCTGGCCTTCAGCGATCTGTACAACAGCCGCCGCGAACAGTTCGCGCCCGGCCTGGTACTCGGCCAATGAACCCACGCCTGGCCGCCGCCCGCGCCCTGACTGCCGTGCTGTCCGGCAAGGCCTCGTTGGGCAGCAGCCTGCCGCCACAGTTGGACAAGGTCGCGCACCACGACCGCGCCCTGGCCCAGGATCTGGCCTTCGGCGCCGCACGCTGGCAGCCGCGCCTGCAACTATTGGCCGAGAAGCTGCTGGAGAAGCCCTTCAAATCCGCAGACAAGGATGTGGAAGCGCTGCTACTGATTGGCCTTTATCAGTTGCTGCACAGCCGCATCCCCGAGCACGCCGCCATCGGCGAGACGGTCGGCTGCGCCGGCGCGCTGAAAAAGCCCTGGGCCAAAGGCCTGCTCAACGCTGTGCTGCGCCGCGCCCAGCGCGAACATGAAGCGATTTTCGCCGAACTCGATCGCGACCCGGTGCTGCACAGCGCCCACCCGCGCTGGCTGCAGAAGGCGCTCAAGGCGCACTGGCCCGAGCACTGGCAGGCCATCTGCGCCGCCAACAACGCCCATCCGCCACTGATCCTGCGGTTCAACCGCCGCCACGGCAGCCGCGATGACTACCTCGCAGAGCTGCGCAGCGCCGGCATCGCAGCCGAACCCTGCCGCTTCAGCCGCGACGGCGTGCGCCTGTTGCAACCCTGCGACGTGACCACGCTGCCCGGCTTCAGGGACGGCCGCGTCAGCGTGCAGGACGAAGCCGCGCAGTTGGCCGCCGACCTGCTTGAACTGGCGCCCGGCCAACGCGTGCTGGATGCCTGCGCCGCGCCGGGCGGCAAGACCTGTCACCTGCTGGAACTCGAGCCGAACTTAAGCGAAGTAGTCGCCGTGGATCTGGAAGCCAAGCGCCTGGCGCGCGTCCGCGAGAACCTGGAGCGCCTGCACCTCGACGCCACGCTGATCGCCGCCGACGGCCGTGATACCAGCGCCTGGTGGGACGGCCAGGCGTTCCAGCGCATCCTGCTCGACGCACCCTGTTCGGCCACCGGGGTGATCCGCCGTCATCCGGACATCAAGCTGACGCGCCAGCCCGAAGACATTCCCGCGCTGGCACAGTTGCAGGGCGAACTGCTCGATGCACTGTGGCCGACCCTGGCGCCCGGCGGCATCCTGCTTTACGCCACCTGCTCGGTACTGCCGACGGAAAACAGCGAGACCATCGCCGCGTTTCTGGCCCGCACCGCCGATGCGCAGGAAGTCGCCATCGCTGGCGAGTTCGGTCTGCAGCCCGCCCATGGTCGCCAGTTGCTGCCACAGCTGGACGGCCATGACGGCTTCTACTATGCCAAGCTGATAAAGACTGCTGTGACCAGCCACAGCTAACGGAGCGATCAGTGAAAATCATCATTCTCGGCGCTGGCCAGGTGGGCGGCACCCTTGCGGAACACCTCGCCAGCGAAGCCAACGACATCACCGTGGTCGATACCGACGGCGACCGCCTGCGTGATTTGGGCGACCGCCTGGACATCCGAACCGTGCAGGGCAAGGGTTCCTTCCCCACCGTGCTGCGCCAAGCCGGCGCCGACGATGCCGATATGCTGGTGGCCGTGACCAACAGCGACGAAGTCAACATGATCGCCTGCCAGGTGGCTTACACCCTGTTCCACACGCCGACCAAGATCGCCCGTGTGCGCGAGGCAGCCTACCTGACCCGCGAGGCGCTGTTCGATAATGAAGCGATACCGGTCGACGTGCTGATCAGCCCCGAGCAAGTGGTGACCAACTACATCAAGCGTCTGATCGAATACCCCGGCGCCCTGCAGGTGATCGACTTCGCCGAAGGCAAGGCCCAGCTGGTGGCAGTCAAGGCCTACTACGGTGGCCCGCTGGTGGGCCAGCAACTGCGCCAACTGCGCCAGCACATGCCCAACGTCGACACCCGCGTCGCTGCGATCTTCCGCCGTAACCGGCCGATCATGCCGCAGGGCGACACCATCATCGAAGCCGATGATGAAGTGTTCTTCATCGCTGCCAAGGCGCATATCCGCGCGGTGATGAGCGAGATGCGCCGCCTGGAAGACAGCTACAAGCGCGTGGTGATCGCCGGCGGCGGTAATATCGGCGAGCGCCTGGCCGAGGCCATCGAAAGCCGCTACCAGGTGAAGATCATCGAGATGAATCCGGCGCGCTGCCGCTACCTCTCGGAAAGCCTCGACAGCACCATCGTGCTGCAGGGCAGCGCGTCGGATCGCGACCTGCTGGTGGAAGAGAACATCAACGATGCCGACATCTTCCTCGCCCTGACCAACGACGACGAGGCCAACATCATGTCGTCGCTGCTGGCCAAACGCCTGGGCGCGCGCAAGGTCATGACCATCATCAACAACCCGGCCTATGTCGACCTGGTCCAGGGCGGTGAAATCGACATCGCCATCAGCCCGCAATTGGCTACCATCGGCACCCTGCTGACCCACGTCCGTCGTGGCGATATCGAAAGCGTACACAGCCTGCGCCGTGGCGCAGCCGAGGCGCTGGAGGTGATCGCCCACGGCGACGCCAGGTCGAGCAAGGTCATTGGCCGTGCCATCGCAGATATCGCCCTGCCACCGAGCACCACCATCGGCGCCATCATTCGTGACGAGGAAGTGCTGATCGCCCATGACAATACAGTGATCGAATCCGGCGACCACGTGATCCTGTTCCTGGTGGACAAGAAGTACATCCGCGACGTCGAGCGCCTGTTCCAGGCCGGCCTGACGTTCTTCTAAGTCCCTTATCGCGTCCGGCTATGCGCCCGTAGCCCGGATGAAATCCGGGGAATACCCACATGACGATGCAGGAACCGAGATGAGCACAGAGGCACTGGAAAAGATGCTGGCCAAGGGCATGGACAACGCCCTGCTGCGCTTCGGCCTGGGCAAGGCCCACCTGGATGACGGCAATGCCGCGCAGGCGGCCGAGCATCTGCAGCGCTGTGTGGCGTTCGACCCGGGCTATTCCGCTGCCTGGAAATTGCTGGGCAAGGCACTGCAGGCCGCAGGCGACGCTGAGGCAGCGCGCCAGGCCTGGCAGCAGGGCATCGCTGCCGCCCAGACCAGGGGCGACAAGCAGGCCGGGAAGGAAATGAGCGTGTTTCTGCGCAAGCTGGACAAGCCGACGGGCAATCGCGGCTAAAGCCCCTCCCACACACTCAACACCGACCGCCGTGGGAGGCGCCTCAGCGGCGAGCTTTCTGCGGCCGACTCAGGCGGTGGCAGGACGCTGCGGCAGCGCCCGGACGATGGCACTGAGCAGCATGCCGTACAGCGGCACGAAGAGGATCAGGCTGATGGCCAGCTTGATCACGTAATCCACCGTGGCGATCTCAACCCAGTTGGCGGCCATGAACGGATCATCGCTGTGCCAAAAGGCCACCGAGAAGAACAGATAGGTATCGAGCAGGTTACCCAGAATGGTCGAGGCAGTCGGCGCGATCCACCACTGGCGCATCTGACGCAGGCGGTCGAATACCTGAATATCCAGCAACTGGCCGAAGGCGTAGGCCAGGAAGCTGGCCACGGCGATGCGGAAGACGAACAGGTTGAATTCGCCCAGCGCCGCCAGGCCACCAAAGGCGCCTTCATGGAACAGTACCGATACCACGTAGGAAGCGACCAAGGCCGGCAGCATGACGCGGGCAATCACCACGCGCGCTGCATGCTTGCCAATCAGGCGCACAGTCAGGTCGGTGGCCAGGAAGATGAACGGGAAGCTGAATGCACCCCAGGTGGTATGCCAGCCGAACAGGGTTATCGGCAACTGCACCAGGTAGTTACTGGCGATGATGATGAGAATGTGGAAAGCGATCAGGCCGGCCAGCACGGGCCGACTGACCGACGCAGGAATCAGGGTCATGTCTGTGTCCTTTTTCGTAGAGTGGGGTTAGGGAACCCACTGCCGCCGCCGACATGGCCGCGAGCGGCGCGCATTCTAGCGCGTTGTTGACCCGCGAGATAGATTTTGGCTCAAGCGCATGGGCCGCTCGGATGAAAGGTCGCACCGACACCTCACGCCGCCCCGATCAGCCCGTTGGCACCTGCCGCAGTAGGCTGCTCATCACGCATTGACCGTGCTGGCGCAGGCTCACACCTCTGCCACTACCCGCTTGGCCAGTTGGAAATGGCGCTGCCAGTAGGCGTTATTGAGCCGGTCGATGCGCACCTTGGCACCGCGCCGTGGCGCGTGGACGAAGCGCCCCTCACCGATGTAGATGGCCACATGGTCTACCGCACGGCTGCGAATGCGGAAAAACAGCAAGTCGCCCGGCTGCAGGTCGCTGCGCTTCACCGAGGGCGCATCCAGACGCGACAGCTCGCGCGAGGTGCGCGGCAGCTCAAGATCTTCCTGGGTCTTGAAAGCGTACTGCACCAGACCGCTGCAATCGAAACCGTGACGCAAGCTGGTACCCCCCCAGCGATACGGCGTACCCAATGCGCCCAGAGCACGGTCAATGACCTCACGCGCCGGCTCGGCCCTGGCTGCCTGCTCAGTGGCAGGAACGGTGTAGACACGAAAGGTGGCAGAGGCTTGGGTACAGATTCCCAGTAAAAGAGCGCCTCCCAGGCACAGTGACGTGAAGAACTTATTCAAACCCAGTGACCTTGGTAACCGGCCTTTGTACGGAAGCCCTTCCGAATCAAGGCATTGCATCGGAAACGAGCTTCCTGCCCATCCCGGTGACGGACAGCCAGGCAAAGTCTTTGGTTCATTTTTTATGCAATACAGGTCGACGAACGGTTTGCTGCTGATCACAGCTAATAGGCGCCTGATCACCTCTGCTTGCGCTCATAACCCTGCTTAGATAGCTGCCAAGGCAGCCTTGCGCAGGGCAGCTTTAGCCGCGATCTTTCGCGGATGAATCCGCTCCTACAAGAACGTCTCTAAGGCTGCTGGCGCGCCTTGATCGCCGCCAGCATCTTCTGCGCCAGCGTGGCGTAATCACCATCGAAGTGGTGCCCGCCCTCGATCATCAGGTACTCCCCCGGAGCACCGGATTCGGTACAGCCACTCTCGGCCGCCTCCTCGCTGCCATAGATGCAATACACCTTGGCTGCCGGCACCTTGCGCAGTTCGGGGCCGGTCGGCGCCTCCGCGCCATCCTTGCCGAGCCAGCCGCTGACGGCGATCTCGAAACTGCCAGTGCGGGCGAAAGCCAGCAGCAGCATGGCGTCGACCTGCTGCTGATCACTGGCCGGCAGACGGTTGTAGATCGCCGGCAGCACGTCGGCGCCAAAGGAGTAGCCCGCCAGTACGAAACGCTTGATATGCCATTTGTCGCGATACTGCTGCATCAGGCGCGACAGGTCAGCAGCGCTCTGCTCGGGGCTCTTGTGCTGCCAGTAGTAGCGCAGGGTGTCGATGCCCACCACCGGATAGCCGGCGGCAGCCATGTGTTCGGCCGAAGCACGATCCAGATCGCGCCAGCCACCATCACCGGAGTAGAACAGGGTCAGGGTATCGGCCGGTTGCGCCGAGGGATGCTCGATCACCGGCATCGCCGCGCCCTGGCCGGCGAGCAAATGTTGTAACTGATCAGCCAGCAGGGTTGGCAACGGCGTGCCCAGCGCGCCGATGCGCGGCTCGCCGTTGGCCTGCTCACGCAGGAAGCGGGCGTTGTCATCACCCGGGTTGTCGTTCCACAGGGCGATCCAGTGACCGTGCTCTGCCTTTTGCGGCAGGGGCTCAGCACAGTCCGGTACTGCCAGATCGAAACCGACCGAGAGCGCCTGGGCCTCATCGCTCTGCTGCGCCGCCAGCCAACGCCAGGCCGACGCGGCTGCCGGACCGATACCGGCAACCAGCGTTGGCGCGCCGCCCAGCGCCTCACCAGCCTGGTGGATCAGTTGTTGTTGCGCCTGGCAATCGTCAGGCGGGAAGGGCAGTTGCAACAGACGCAGATCACCGGCTTCGGCAAGGCGACGCAGCGTGGCTTCATCCAGCGCCTGATCGGGCGGCGTCATCAACACGATACGTTGACGCGCCTGGCCCTGACTGAGCAACTGCGCCGAGATGCCCTGTATCTGTACCCTCTGCAGATCCGGCACGGCATGCATCGACCACCACCAGATCAACGCGCCGGCGCCCAATGCTGCAACCAGCAGCAACCCGCCCAGCATCCTTGTCATCCTGCTCATTTCAACGCCTCACCAGTCCGCCCAGGCCACCGGCGATGAGCGCGGCGGTATCAGCCATAGCCACCCAGGGATCGAGACCGGCCGGTACGGCCAGATAGCGCGGCTCCCACTGCGGCAGAAACTTGTCCTTGAAACGGCGCAGCCCCTGGAAGTTGTAAAAGCTCTCGCCACGGTCGAACACCAGTGCGCCCAGGCGCAGTGGCAGTGGCGCGCCTTTGCGCGTCTGCAGGCCGGCCAGGGGCACCATGCCGAGGCTGAAGCGCGCGTAGCCCTCGCTCTGGAACTGCTGAATCAGGCCGAGCATGAGGAACTCCATGGTCGACTTCGGCGCATCCGGCAGCACGCGCATCAGATCGAGGCTGGCCACCGCGCGCGTCTGGCATTCCAGCAGGTTGGCGAAGGCCACCGCGCGCCCTTCGAAACGCACCACCACGACACGGAAGTGCGCCAGGTACTCGGGGCTGAAACGCCCCAGAGAGAACCCCTTTTCACGCACACTCTTGCCCTGCAGCCAGGCATCGGAAATCGCCTGCAGCTCGGCCATCGGCACCTCACCAGGGGCGTGGAACTCCAGGCTCAGACCATCACGCTGGCCCCGGTTCCAGGTGTAGCGCAGCGCCTTCATCTCCTTGCCGTTACTGGCCAGGTCGAAGGTCTTCAGATCCACCAGCGCTTCTTCGCCGAGCTTCAGCGCTGTCAGGCCGATATCGATGTAGCCGGGCAGGTTCTCCGCGCGCACCTGATAGAACACCGGCCGCGCATGGTGGCGGTCGCACAGGTCGCGGAACTGCCAGATCAGCTCGGCACGGGCCGCAGCCGGGCCGATCGGATCGAACAGCGCCACCAGGCTGCGTCCGCGCCGCGCATACATGAGGAAGGCCTCGCCGTCAGGGTGGAACAGCAGCGCCTTGTCACCACTCAGCGCCAAACCACCCTCAGGCTGGCGCGAAGCCTGGACGATGGCACGCGCGCGCTGTAGCGCCGCCTCGTCAGGCCGGCTGATAGTTGGCGGCGTAGCGCGCAGCAACCAGGTCAGGCCGACTGCCAACAGCACCAGCGCACTGCCCAACGCCGCCCGCAGACCACGCGGCGCATTGGCATCCAGTTCGAACTGCCACCACAGCTGATGGCTGTAGGCGACGTCCTGATAGGCGAATAACAGCAGCCACACCGAGGCCGCAATCACCCCAACCGTCGCCGCCAGCGCCAGCCCCGAAGCCGGCACATCCATCAGCCGGCTGCGCCGGTAGAACTCGCGGCGAAACAACGCCAGCAAACCGGCGATGGCCGCCAGAACCAGGGCCTCCAGCCAGTCGAAGCCCTTGAGCAGTGACAGCACCACACCCAGGCACAGCAGTACCAGAGTCAGCGCCCATGCTGCCGACAGACGCCGCCGCAGCCCCTGTGCCAGCAGCAGGCAAAGCGTACCGACCAGGCTCGCCGCCAGGTGCGAGGCGGCGATCAGTTGCGGCGGCATGAGAAAGCCCAAGGCCTGCAGATGCTCGTCCACAGTGGGCGTCACGCCGGAGAACAGCAGCACCGCGCCAGCGCAGAACACCAGCAGCGCCAGCAGTGGCACCGCCATGCCACTGGCCATGCGCGCCACCTGGCGCGGCAACCACAGGCGACGCGCTTCGCTGGCGAGCAGTAGCAGCCCGGCCGCAACCAACGGCAGCAGCACATAGAGCAGGCGATAGAGCAGCATCGCCGCAACCAGCCCAGCCGGGTCGATACGCGAGGAAAAAGCTGCCAGCAGCACCGCCTCGAAGACCCCGACGCCGCCCGGCACATGGCTGAGCACACCGGCGGCGAGCGCCAGCATGTAGATCAGCACGAAGGAGGAGAACGGCGGCGCTTCGGGCAGCAGCAGGTACAGCACGCTGGCGGCGATCAGCACGTCGAGGCTGCTGATCAGAAGTTGTGTCAGGCTCATGCGCAGGCCCGGCAGACGCAGGCTGAAGCGCCCCAGATCCACCTGCCAGCAGCCAGGGGCGGGGCGCTCGGCCAGGCGTTTGCGACTGACCAGCAGTACCCCTGCCGTGGCAGCGATCAACACAGCTACAGCCAACGCTGCCAGCACCGGCTCGGACAGCCGCAGCGCGGCCGAGGCATCAGCAAGATCGAACAGCGCAGCCAGTGCCGCAAGAATCGGCAGGCTGACGCCCAGCGACAGGCTGGCGAACAGGCTCATACGCGCCACATCACCGGCACCCAGGCCGTTGCGTCCGTACAGGCGATAACGTACCGAGCCGCCGGACAATGCCGACAAGCCGACCGCATTACCGATCGCAAACGCACAGAACCCACCCAGCGCCAGGGTGCGCGGCGGCAAAACGACGTTGGCATAACGGCTTGCCGACCACTCGTAGGCGAGCATCACGGCAAAACCCAGCACCGTGGCCAGCAGGGCGCCGAGCAGTACTTGCGGCGGCACTGCAGCGAGCGATTCGCGCACCTGGTCCGGGTTGATTTCACGTACCAGGTGCCAACAGGCGACCAGCGCCAGGCCGAACAGCAGCAGCGAGAAAGCAAGGCCAATCAGGTGACGATTGCGTTGTAGCCAACCGCCAAATGAAGAAGGAGAGGGTTCAGGCGCATCCGCGCCCTGGATGGAGAGTTCGGGTACCGCTCGACTCATGTCGAAACGCCTCTGATGGACGCCACCTCGGAGCGAGGCCTAGATCAGAGTGTAGATGTAACAAAATGTTCCATTGATCCGAAACATTCATTGCGAATGTTCGGACAGCCAAATCACTCAGGCCTCGCCGAGAAAGCGCAGGCCCGCGCCCTCGGCATCCACTCGCATGACCTCCATCTTCAATATTGGCGCGGGGAAGGGCAAATCCTGCACCTGGCCGATCACCTGAGTACCGACTGCAAGACCGGTCATGTCTGGGTGTTTTACATAGACACCGCTGTCAGACAGATCACGGGTCTGCGCCAGCAACTCACCGAAACTGGGGTGGCTGATCTTGATCCGGCACTTCATCGGGGTACGCACCTGCTGACGCTGGTTCGGCATGACAGCTCCGTGTGATTGGACGAGCGATGTCACCTTTAATAGCGCATTCGCGTCCAGGCGCCCAGCATTTGGCAGAAAAAAGGCGCCATGGAGGCGCCTTCCTGCATGGTGCTCAGTGACAGGCATCAGTACCACTTGGCCTCGCCGTCCGGGCGCTTCTTGAAGCGCTTCATGCTCCACATGTACTGGCTCGGATAGGTGCGCACGTAGCGCGACACCACGTCACTCATGGCCGCCACGCTCTCTTCCACGTTTTCGCTGTACATGCCCTCGGGGGCCGCTTCGAGGATCACCTTATAGCCGCTGCCGTCCGGCAGGCGCAGCGCATGCAGGAAGACGCCGACCGCCTTGCCGCCAGCCAGCATGCCGGGAACGAATTTGCTGGTCAGCGCAGTGGTGCCGAGAAAGGGCACGAAAACACCGGAGGTACGGCTCGGCTCGGGGTCGGCCGGAATGCCGACGGCGCCGCCCTTGCGCACTTCCTTGATGACGCTGAGGATGCCTTCCTTGGTCGACGGTGCAACGCGGTTACCCATCTGCACACGCTGTTTCTGCAGCAGTTCGTCGACCGCCTTGAGCTTGGGTGGGCGGTAGAAAATGATCGGTTTGCACTGGTTGCAGTAGAAGTGATTGAGCACTTCCCAGTTGCCCAGGTGGCTGGTGATGCCGACCACGCCCTTGCCGGACGCCAGCGCCTGTTGCAGCACCTCCAGACCTTCAACTTCACGCACCAGCTTGAGCGACTTGTGCGCCGGCCAGATCCAGGCACAGGCGCTTTCGGTAAGGGTCTTGCCGATGTCCTTGAGGCTCTGCCCGACCAGTTTTTCGCGCTCGCCCTGGTTCAATTCGGGGAAGCACTTGGCCAGGTTGATGCGTACTACATCGCGCGAGCTATTCGGCAGCTTCCACATCAGCCAGCCGATGGCGCTACCTACTGCCTGCACGGCGCGCCAGGGCAGCAATGCGAACAGGCGCAGGAAACCCACCACCAGGGCGCCCTTGAGTTTTTCCACGACAGACTCCAACCGCTCACAAAAGCGTCAATTGTAGCGGTGCATGGCGGACCAGTCAGTACAGGCTCGTCCGAAGGCGTTGCTGCAGGTCGCGCTCGTAGGCCTCGACATCGAACTCTTCATAGATGCAGCGAAAAATATCACCAGCACTGGGCAGGCTGGCGCGCTCGACCTGGCGCGCGGCATCCCACAGTCCGGAACGCACGGCCGCCTTGGAGCACTGGAAGTAGCAGGTATCGATATGGATGCGCAGCACGCTACGCGGCAGTTTGCCCTGAGCCCGGCCCAGTTCCAGCAACTCGGGATCAAGGGAGATTTCGGCGCGGCCGTTGACCCGCAGGCTCTCGCCGACGCCGGGAATAAGGAACAGCAGCGCCACCTGCGGGTTCAGGACGATATTGCGCAGGCTGTCGATGCGGTTGTTGCCGGGGCGATCCGGCAGCAGCAGGGTCTGGTCGTCGAGAATCTGCACGAAGCCCGGCGCATCACCCCGCGGCGAACAATCCAGGCCATCCGGGCCAGCGCTGGCCAGCACCACGAAGGGCGAGGCCTGGATCAGCGCGCGGTAGGGTGCGATCAGCCGCGGCAGCTCCTTGCGCCTCGAGCGCTCGTGGCTGTCGCCGTACAGTGCCTGCAGTTCATCCAGCGTGGTGATGGTGGTCATGAGCCCTTCAGTTGCGCATAGCGGTCGCAGTCGGTGGTGTGGTCCATCACCATACCGGTGGCCTGCATGAAGGCATAGCAGATGGTTGGGCCGACAAAGGTGAAGCCGGCCTTCTTCAACGCCTTGCTCATCGCTTCGGCCTCGGGCGTCACTGCCTGCATCTGGCTACGGTCGCTGAAGTGGTTGATCTTCGGTGCGCCACCGACGAACGACCAGAGCAGCGTCACCGGGTCGTCCAGCTTCAGCCAGGCCTGAGCGTTCTGCCGCACGGCCTTGAGCTTGAGGCGGTTGCGGATGATCCCGGGGTCCAGCATCAGCACCTCGATCTCTTCGTCGCTCAAACGCGCCAGACGCTCGGGGTCGAAGCCATGCAACACCTGGCGATAACGCTCGCGCTTCTTCAGCACGGTGATCCATGACAGGCCGGCCTGCGCACCTTCGAGCAGCAGCATCTCGAACAGATGACCGGCATCGCGCTGCGGCACGCCCCATTCCTCGTCGTGGTAGGCCTGGTACAGCGGATCGTCGGTACACCAGAAGCAACGCGGCATGATGGTATATCTCGGTCAGGATCGGTGCGGTGACTATAGCGGCTAAATGACTGGATACAAATACAGTATTCATCTGCTTTGAATGATGCCGATGTGCCGTACCCTGCGGCTTGCGCCGAGTTTCGATATACTCCCCGGCTTTCCCTCGCAAGCCTCCACAGGTGATTTTTTCGTGAGCCAGACCAAGCCTGCCGTGCGCACCTTCCAGGACCTGATCCTGGCCCTGCAGAACTACTGGGCCGAGCAGGGCTGCGTCGTTCTGCAGCCTTATGACATGGAGATGGGTGCCGGCACCTTCCACACCGCGACCTTCCTGCGCGCG
>CAZIZA010000095.1:0-12689 GCA_964543555.1 uncultured Pseudomonas sp. | reverse complement strand
GAGTACTCGGCGTCGACGTCGATCACCACGTAGCCGACCTTGTCGTTGGTCTGCAGGAACTGACCGGAGATGTTGATGCCGTTGTCGGCGAACACCTTGTTGATCTCGCTCATCACGCCCGGAATGTTGGCGTGGATGTGCAGCAGACGGTGCTTACCGGCATGCGCTGGCAGGGCCACCTCGGGGAAGTTGACCGAGGACACCGAGGTGCCGTTGTCGCTGTACTTGACCAGCTTCTCGGCCACTTCCAGGCCGATGTTGGCCTGCGCTTCGGCGGTGGAGCCGCCGATGTGCGGGGTCAGGATCACGCGATCCAGGCCGCGCAGCGGGCTCTCGAAGATGTCGTCGTTGGACTTGGGCTCGACCGGGAACACGTCGATGGCGGCGCCGATCAGGTGCTCGTCCTTGATCGCAGCGGCCAGGTGATCCAGCTCAACCACGGTGCCGCGGGCGGCGTTGATCAGGATGGCGCCCTTCTTCATGGCGCGGATTTCCTTCTCACCGATCATCCACTGGGTGGACGGCAGCTCCGGCACGTGCAGCGATACGATATCGCACAGGCCCAGCAGCTCGTGCAGGCTGCCGATCTGCGTGGCATTGCCCAGCGGCAGTTTGGTCACGGTGTCGTAGAAGAACACCTGCATGCCCAGCGCTTCAGCCAGTACCGACAGTTGGGTACCGATCGAGCCGTAGCCGACGATGCCCAGCTTCTTGCCACGGATTTCGAAGGAGTTGGCCGCCGACTTGATCCAGCCACCACGGTGGCAGGAGGCGTTCTTCTCCGGGATGCCGCGCAGCAGCAGAATGGCTTCGGCCAGCACCAGTTCGGCCACCGAACGGGTGTTGGAGTAGGGCGCGTTGAACACGGCGATACCGCGCTCGCGAGCGGCGTCCAGGTCGACCTGGTTGGTGCCGATGCAGAAGCAGCCGACGGCGACCAGTTTCTTCGCGCAGTCGAAGACATCTGCGGTCAGTTGGGTGCGCGAGCGAATGCCGATGAAGTGAGCGTCGGCGATCTTCTCTTTCAGCTCATCGCCTGACAGGGCGGTCTTGAGGTACTCGATGTTGGTGTAACCGGCGGCCTTCAGGGTGTCTACGGCGTTCTGGTGCACGCCTTCGAGAAGAAGGAACTTGATCTTGCTCTTTTCCAGAGAGGTCTTGCTCATCGGAGTACCTGTGTCCCACAGAAGAATGTCAGGGAAGGGCCGAGAAACTCAGCCAGTGCCCGCAGATCGCTGCACGTCTCGATTCACGGGGTGCGTATGCTAGCATGTTCGCCTTTTTCAATGCTCGGTTGCGACCTGAATGGTTCTCAGGGCGACCATGAATCCTTTGAGAGTTCCGCAGATGACCACCCCCGCCCAGATCGAAGAGCTGAAGACCCTGGTTGAGCCCGGCAAGGTGCTGACCGACGCCGATTCCCTGGAAACCTACGGCAAGGACTGGACCAAACAGTACGCGCCTGCGCCTTCGGCCATCGTCTTCCCCAAGACTGCCGAGCAGGTGCAGGCGATCGTGCGCTGGGCCAATCAGCACAAGATCGCCCTGGTGCCGTCGGGCGGCCGCACGGGTCTGTCCGCCGCTGCGGTGGCCGCCAATGGCGAGGTGGTAGTGTCGTTCGATTACATGAATCGCATTGTCAGCTTCAACGAGTACGACCGCACCGTGGTCTGCCAGCCAGGTGTAGTGACCAAGCAGTTGCAACTGTTCGCTGAAGACAAGGGCCTGTATTACCCGGTGGACTTCGCCTCAAGCGGCTCCAGCCAGATTGGTGGCAACATCGGCACCAATGCCGGCGGGATCAAGGTGATTCGCTACGGTATGACCCGTAACTGGGTCGCCGGCTTGAAAGTGGTCACCGGCACTGGCGAACTGCTTGAGCTGAACCGCGACCTGATCAAGAACGCTACCGGCTACGACCTGCGCCAACTGTTCATCGGCGCCGAGGGCACCCTGGGCTTCGTCGTCGAGGCCACCATGCGCCTGGAGCGTGCGCCGACGAACCTCACCGCGATGGTGCTCGGTACGCCGGATTTCGATTCGATCATGCCGGTGCTGCACGCCTTCCAGGGCAAGCTCGATCTGACCGCCTTCGAGTTCTTCTCCGACCGTTGCCTGGAGAAGATCCTCGGCCGTGGCGACGTGCCGGCGCCGTTCGAGAGCCGCACGCCGTTCTACGCCCTGCTGGAGTTCGAGGCGCTGAACGAGGATGTGGCCAACGAAGCGCTGGCGACCTTCGAGCACTGCGTCGAGCAGGGCTGGGTGCTTGACGGCGTGATGAGCCAGAGCGAGCAGCAACTGCAGAACCTGTGGAAGCTCCGTGAGTACATCTCCGAGACCATCAGCCACTGGACGCCGTACAAGAATGACATCTCCGTCACCGTCAGCCAGGTGCCGGCCTTCCTCAAGGACATCGATGACATCGTCTCGGCCAACTACCCGGATTTCGATGTGCTCTGGTACGGCCATATTGGTGACGGCAACCTGCACCTGAATATTCTCAAGCCCGAAGCACTGGCCAAGGAAGAGTTCTTCGCCAAGTGCGCGGTGGTCAATCAGTGGGTCTTCGAGACCGTGCAGAAGTACAACGGCTCGATCAGTGCCGAGCATGGCGTGGGCATGACCAAACGCGACTACCTGCAGTACAGCCGTTCGGCAGAGGAAATCGCCTGCATGAAAGCGATCAAGGCCGTGTTCGATCCAAACGGGATCATGAACCCCGGCAAGATATTCGCTTGACGAAAAACGCCCATCCGACCGATGGGCGTTTTCGTATGCGGTGCACGATGGCGCCGCCTCGTTTAAGGTAGGACGTCAGGCCACAAGCCGCGATGCCCACAATACGAACAACACAGGAGTCGGTGATGAGTTATCAGCACCAGTACGTCGACGGTACCACCGTCCACTTCCCGCTCGGCAAGGTCGTCTGTATCGGCCGCAACTACGCCGAGCATGCCGCCGAACTGAACAACCCGGTGCCCACCGAGCCGTTGCTGTTCATCAAGCCCGGCTCCTGCGTGGTGCCGCTCGATGGCGGTTTCAGCATTCCCGAGGATCGTGGTTCGGTGCATTACGAGGCGGAAATTGCTGTGCTGATCAGCAAGCCGCTGTCGAAAAAGCCCGATGCCGAGGAAGTGCGCGATGCCATCAGCGGCTTCGCCCCGGCGCTAGACCTGACCCTGCGCGATGTACAGGCCAAGCTCAAGGAGAAGGGTTACCCCTGGGAAATCGCCAAGAGCTTCGACGGTGCCTGCGTGCTGGCGCCCTTTGTGCCGGGCGATGCCATCGAGGATCTGGCCGATATCGGCATCCGCCTGGTGATCAATGGCGAAACCCGCCAGGACGGCAATAGCCGCGACATGCTCAACCCCATCGTGCCGATGATCCAGGCCATGGCCGGGCATTTCGCCCTGCAACCGGGCGATGTAATCCTGACCGGTACACCGGTGGGCGTTGGCGCGCTTAAAAAGGGCGATGAGCTGGTATTGGAATTAGTCGACCACAGTAGTTTCACCAGCCGCGTGCTATAAGAGGCGGCCAGCGTGCCCAAGCGCTGAAGTCATCCGCCGTCCATCGGACGGCGGAACTCCCTCTCGACAGTGGATGTCGGATTGCCATTACGCAGCCGAGTTGTCGCCGATGTCCGCTCTCCTTCATACGATTCGCCGCCCCCGCTACTGGTTGTCTGGCTTGCTAGTCGTTGCTTTGGGCGCCTTGGCGCAGACCCAGCATTGGGATGACCGCGCCCTGCTCTGGTTTCAGGAGCGTTCGACGCCGTTGGTCGAGCGCCTGAGCGGTATCTGGCTACCAGGTTATCGTGCCGTGATCCAGGCCAGGGAGTTACAGGGGCTGGAACAGGATGAAACCTCCGGACTTACTTACAACCCTGCCACCGGCACCTTGTTCACCGTCACCGGTAAGCATCCGCTGCTCGTCGAACTTTCGCGCGAGGGGGAGGTGTTGCGGCGCATCAAGCTGAAGGGGTTTGCTGACCCGGAAGCGGTGGAGGTGATGGATAATGGTCGCATGGCGATCGTCGATGAGCGCCGCCACCTGCTGACCACCTTCACCCTGGCTGACGATGACCTGGAACTGGATGCGGCTGAATTTCCGGGCTTCGACCTGGGTTTTGCCGACGCCGGCAACAAGGGCTTCGAAGCCCTCGCCTGGGATGCACGCAGCAGCAGCCTGATGTTGGGCAAGGAGCGCAGCCCGATGGGGTTGTTCAGCCTGCCTTTCCCTGGCGAGGACGGTGCCGCTGGGGGCATGCGGCCTTTTAACTACGGCAATCTGGGGATGCGCGATATTTCCTCGCTGAGTATCGATGCGCGGACGGGTCATGCGCTGGTGCTGTCAGACGAGTCGCGCATGCTGCTGGAACTGGATCGCAGCGGTCATCCGGTCAGCTTTCTCAGTCTTACCGGCGGTCTCAACGGCCTGGACAGTGGTATCGAGCAGGCCGAGGGCGTCGCCATGGATGAGGATGGCAACATCTATATCGTCGCCGAACCCAACCTGTTCTATGTCTTCAGCAAGCCGCCACCGGATGCTGGTTGAGCGTCCGTGACGGATTCAGTTTCGCTTAAGCGTCGATTCAGTCTGGCTTCAGCTAGCGGCACTAATCTGACCCCGTCACTTACGAACAACGAGGTTCACACCATGAAACGTACCGCTCTCGCTCTGATGGTTCTGCCGCTGCTCAGCACTGCTGCCTTCGCCACCGGTTACACCGGCCCTGGCGCCACCCCGCAGGTCACCACCGTGGCCGCTGCACTTGAGGCTGCCGACGATACCCATGTTGTGCTGGAAGGCCAGATCGTCAAGCGCCTGCAGGACGAACTCTATGAGTTCAAGGACGCCACCGGCACCATCCAGGTGGAAATCGATGATGAAGACTGGCCGGGCCAGAAAGTCTCGGAAACCGCCAAGGTGCGCCTGACCGGTGAAGTCGACAAGGACTTCAACAGCCGCGAGATCGATGTCGATCGCGTCGAGCTGGTCAACTGATCGCGATATCCCGCCCGCCCGCCACGTTAAGCCCGTGGCGGGCTTTTCCGTGGTAGTCAGAGAAACTCATCATGCGTCGTCTGCTCTCCATCAATCCCTGGCTGTATCTGCTGTTTTTCGTGTTGTTGCTGGGTGCTGTGCTGGGCCAGCAATATCGCCTGTTCGAGCGTGCCTGGTTTGTCGTGACCGAATGGCAGCATGGTGAACAGTGGCGCGAGCGTTCGCTCTGGCTTGGGGATTACCGTGTAGCCATCGAGGCCAGGCCCATCGGTGATATCAGCGACATCTCGGCGCTGACCTATGACCCGGACCGGCGCAGCCTGTTCAGCGTCACCAATAAGCCGGCCAAGATGATCGAGATCAGCCTGCAGGGCGACCTCCTGCGCACCATCGATCTTGAAGGTTTCGGTGATCCCGAGGCCATCGAATATGTGGCGCCTGGTACCTACGTCATCGCCGACGAGCGTGAGCAGCGCCTGGTTAAGGTGCGTATCAACGACGATAGCCGTGTTATCGATGCGGCCGATTTTCAGCAGCTCTCTCTGGGTATCGGACTCAACGGTAACAAGGGCTTCGAGGGTTTGGCCTACGATGCGAAGAATCAGCGCCTGCTGGTGGCCAAGGAACGCGACCCGGTGAGAATTTTCGAGGTGCTCGGTTTCCCGCATGTCGATGAGAGCAAGCCGCTGGCGCTGCAGGTCAATACCGATCCCAAGCGTGATGCGCGGCTGTTCGTGCGTGACCTTTCCAGCCTGGACTTCGATGCCGCCACCGGGCACTTGCTGGCCCTGTCGGACGAGTCGCGTCTGGTGATCGAGCTCAACGCTGAGGGCAAGCCGATCAGCACGTTGTCGCTGCTGCGTGGCCAGCAGGGGCTGCAGCGCAGCGTGCCGCAAGCCGAGGGTGTGGCAAGCGATGACTCAGGCAATCTGTATCTGATCAGCGAGCCGAACCTGTTCTACGTCTTTCGCAAGCCGCAGTAACAGGCATCATCAATGCGAGTGACTCTTGCCGACATGGGTATGACCATCGTCCGGTAGCGGCTGCACGCCGCCGCTGGCATTGAGTTGGCGGAGGATGCCGCAGTCCTCCGCTTCCTGCGTGCTGTGGCAGCGCTCGCGCAGCTCGCTGAGTTGCTCGCGCAGCGCCATCAAGCTGCTGATGCGCGCTTCGACGTGCTCGATGTGTTCGTCCACCAGGCTGTTGATGCCGGCACAGCTCGCGTGCGGCAGGTCACGCAGGGCCAGCAGTCGCTTGATCTCGTCCAGGGTCATGTCCAGCGTTCGGCAATTGCGGATGAACACCAGGCGTTCCAGATGCTGGGCGCCGTACAGGCGGTAGTTGCCTTCGCTACGCGCTGGCGCGGGCAGCAGCCCTTCACGTTCGTAGTAGCGCACGGTCTCTACCTGACAGCCGGCCTTTTGCGCCAGTTCACCGATTTTCATGGGATCGCTCCGTGGGTGCTTGACCCTATAGTGACTACAGGGTGTGTACTCGGCAACAGACACCTGACGGAGACTTGCCATGAGCCGTTGCTGCGACCACTCGCACGAACAGCCGCCTGCCCACCGCGAGCATGCCCACGGCCACGCCGGGCATGATCACGATGCGCATCAGCCGTCCGTTGACGAGCCGCTGAGTGGCCCGCTGAATACCCGCATTCGTATCGAGCAGATGGACTGTCCCACGGAAGAGCGCCTGATCCGTGATGCACTGGGTCGGCTACCGGGCGTGGCGGGCCTGCAATTCAACCTGCTGCAGCGCGTGCTTACCGTCAGCCATGACGAAGGGGTGCTGGCGCAGGTGGTGCCGGCGATTCGTGCGTTGGGCTTCACTGCGCAGGTAGAGGATGAAAACACCGCTGATCAGCCCGCGGCGCCACCCGTGCAAAAGCCCCGGTGGCCGTTGGCGTTGGCCGGCGTGGTGGCGACCGCTTCCGAGGTCGTGCATTTCGCCGAGCTCGGTCCGGACTGGCTGGTGGCACTGCTGGCGGTGGCTGCCATCCTCATGTGCGGGCTGAGCACCTACAAGAAGGGCTGGATCGCCCTGAAGAATCGCAACCTCAACATCAATGCCCTGTTGAGCATCGCCGTGACTGGCGCCGTGCTGATCGGCCAGTGGCCGGAAGCGGCGATGGTGATGGTGCTGTTCACCCTGGCCGAACTGATCGAGGCGCGCTCGCTGGAGCGGGCGCGCCATGCGATACGCGGGCTGATGGATCTGGCGCCACCTCGCGCGACAGTGAAGCAGGTCGATGGCGCCTGGCAGGAAGTGGACGTGCAGTCCATTGGCCTGGGCGCCGTGGTGCGCGTTCGCCCCGGTGAACGCATCAGCCTCGATGGTGAGGTGGTCAGCGGTTCGTCGACGGTCAATCAGGCGCCGATCACCGGGGAAAGCCTGCCGGTGGAGAAGGGTGTGGGCGATCCGCTGTTCGCGGGCACCATCAACGAGGCCGGCTCGCTGGAGTTCCGCGTAACGGCGGCGGCACGCGACACCACCCTGGCGCGCATCATCCATGCGGTCGAAGAGGCACAGGGTTCGCGCGCACCGACCCAGCGTTTCGTCGATCAGTTCTCGCGCATCTATACCCCGGCGGTGTTCGCCTTCGCCCTGGCGGTTGCCGTGCTGCCGCAACTGCTGATGGACGGCGCCTGGCTCGACTGGGTCTACCGCGCCCTGGTGCTGCTGGTGGTGGCGTGCCCCTGTGCGCTGGTGATCTCCACGCCGGTGACCATCGTCAGCGGCCTGGCGGCGGCGGCGCGAAAGGGCATCCTGATCAAGGGCGGCGTGTACCTGGAGAACGGCCGGCATCTGGCGCTGCTGGCGCTGGACAAGACCGGCACTCTGACCCATGGCAAACCGGTGCAAACCGACAGCCCCCATCTGCTGGACGTGGATGAGCCGCTGCACGCCGCCTGGGCAGCGAGCCTGGCTGCGCGCTCCGACCATCCGGTTTCCCGCGCACTAGCCCAGCACGCCGCAGAGCAGGGGCAGGCGCGGCATGAGGTCGAGGGCTTCGAGGCGCTGCCAGGGCTCGGCACCAAGGGCGTGGTCGATGGCACGCTGCTTTATATGGGCAACCATCGTCTGGTCGAAGACCTCGGGCTCTGCTCTGTGCAACTGGAAGAGCGTCTGGAGGCGCTGGAGCGTCAGGGCAAGAGCGTGGTGGTGCTGTGTGACGAGCAGCGTGCACTGATGCTTTTCGCCGTCGCTGACACGGTGCGTCAGACCAGCCGCGAGGCGGTCGCCGAACTGCACGAGCTGGGCGTGCGCACCTGCATGCTCACGGGTGACAACGCCCACACCGCGGCAGCCATCGCCGAGCAGGTGGGCGTCGACGAGGCGCGCGGCGACCTGCTGCCTGCGGACAAGCTGGCCTGGGTCGAGGCGCGCCAGGTGCAAGGCAAGGTGGTGGGCATGGTTGGCGACGGCATCAACGATGCGCCAGCGCTGGCCAAGGCCGAGATCGGCTTCGCCATGGGCGCCGCCGGCACCGACATGGCCATCGAGACCGCCGACGTGGCATTGATGGACGATGATCTGCGCAAGATTCCGGCCTTCGTGCGCCTGTCGCGGCAGACCCACGCCATCCTGGTGCAGAACATCGCCCTGGCGCTGGGGATCAAGGCGGTTTTCCTGGCCATGACGCTGACGGGTGAGGCGACCCTATGGATGGCGGTGTTCGCCGATATGGGCGTGAGCCTGATGGTGGTATTCAACGGCCTGCGCTTGTTGCGCAAATGAAGGCAGGCGCTATGAACATGGATCTGCAAGTGGCCACCGACGAGGCATTCACTCAGGCGCAACACGAACTTCGCGCTCGCCACAGTGCTGCGGCACTGGTCTGGCTGGAGCGTGCGCACATTCTCACCCAGCGGCGCCCATGGCTGCACGCGCGTTCGCATTGGCTGATGCTGCAGGCAGGCTGGCAGTTGGGTGATCTACGCGAGGTGCTGGGGCAGATCCCGCGCATCCTGGCGGCGCTGTTGTTCTCGCGCTTCTGGGTGCCCATCGGCAACACCGGGCGGGCGCGGGTCAGTGCTTTTCAACCCATGCCGATGAGTGAGGAGCTGCGCCGCCTGTTGGAGTAGGTGGCGCATTGGCAGGCTCCGTAGCCCGGATGTAATCCGGGAAATTCCGCTGAATCTGCCCCGGATTTCATCCGGGCTACGGTTTAACGCTTGAGCGTTTTCACGCCTTCGGCGGTGCCGAGCAGCAGCAGATCGGCCGGGCGGGCGGCGAACAGGCCGTTGGTGACCACGCCAACGATGGCGTTGATATCCGCTTCCAGCTTGACCGGGTCGGTGATCGACAGGTTGTGCACATCGAGAATGACGTTGCCGTTATCGGTCAGCACGCCTTCACGGTACACCGGGTCGCCGCCCAGCTTCACCAACTCGCGCGCCACATGGCTGCGGGCCATGGGAATGACTTCGACCGGCAGCGGGAAGTTGCCCAGCACCGGCACCAGCTTGCTGGCGTCGGCGATGCAGATGAAGGTCTTGGCCACGGCGGCGACGATCTTCTCGCGGGTCAGCGCCGCACCGCCGCCCTTGATCAGGTGCAGGCGCGCGTCGCTCTCGTCGGCGCCGTCGACGTAGAACTCCAGTTCGGCGGTGCTGTTGAGGTCGTAGACCGGGATGCCGTGGCCTTTCAGGCGCGCGGCGGTGGCTTCGGAGCTGGCAACGGCGCCATCGAAGTCCATCTTGTGCTTGGCCAGCGCGTCGATGAAGAAGTTGGCGGTGGAGCCGGTGCCGACGCCGATGATGCTCTTGCTGTCGAGGCGCGGGAGAATGTGGTCGACGGCGGCCTGGGCCACGGCCTGTTTCAGCTGATCCTGGTTCATCGCGGGGAAGTGCCTGGGAAGATGGGGAACGAAGCGCAAATTATAGCCGCAAGTGCTGCACTGACGGGGCAAAACCCGTGCGCTTCGTGTGGTCGCCCGGTGCGGCGCTGGGGTAGACTCGGCAGTCCTCTCAAAGCCTGAACGCCTGCGAAATCGCCATGCTCGAACAGTACGTGAAGAAGATCCTCACCTCGCGCGTTTACGACGTCGCGGTGGAAACCCCGCTGCAACCTGCCCGTCAGCTCAGTGAGCGACTGGGCAGCCAGATTCTGCTCAAGCGCGAAGATTTGCAGCCGGTGTACTCGTTCAAGATTCGTGGCGCCTACAACAAGCTGGCGCAATTGCCTGCGCAAGAGCTGGCGCGTGGTGTGGTCACCGCTTCGGCCGGCAACCACGCGCAGGGCCTGGCCCTGGCGGCCAAGCATCTGGGGGTCAAGGCGACCATCGTCATGCCACGCACCACGCCGGAGCTGAAGGTGCAGGGCGTGCGTTCGCGGGGTGGCAAGGTGGTGTTGCACGGCGATGCTTTCCCCGAAGCATTGGCGCATTCGCTGAAACTGGTGGAGGAGAAGGGCTACACCTATATCCACCCGTACGACGATCCGCTGGTGATCGCCGGGCAGGGCACCGTGGCCATGGAAGTACTGCGCCAGCACCAGGGCCATATCGACGCCATCTTCGTGCCGGTCGGTGGTGGCGGCCTCATCGCCGGTATCGCTGCGTACGTCAAATACCTGCGCCCGGAAATCAAGGTGATCGGCGTCGAGCCGGACGACTCCAACTGCCTGCAGCAGGCGCTGGCGGCGGGCGAGCGTGTGGTGCTGCCGACGGTCGGACTGTTCGCCGACGGCGTGGCGGTGGCGCAGATCGGCCAGCACACCTTCGACATCTGCAAGCATCACGTCGATGAAGTGATCACCGTCAGCACCGACGAGATCTGTGCGGCGATCAAGGACATCTACGATGACACCCGCTCGATCACCGAGCCAGCCGGCGCGCTGGCGGTGGCCGGGATCAAGAAGTACGTCGAGCGTGAGGGCGCCAAGGGTGAGGTGCTGGTGGGCATTGATTCCGGTGCCAACGTCAACTTCGACCGCCTGCGTCACGTGGCCGAGCGCGCCGAGCTGGGCGAGAAGCGCGAAGCGATCATCGCCGTGACCATCCCCGAGCAGCCAGGCAGCTTCAAGGCCTTCTGCGAGGCGGTAGGCAAGCGCCAGATCACCGAATTCAACTATCGCTACCACACCGATCGGGAAGCGCACATCTTCGTCGGTGTGCAGACCCATCCGGAGAATGACCCGCGCCAGGCGCTGGTCGAGGGCCTGCGTGCGCAGGGCTTCCCGGTGCTGGACCTGACCGATAACGAGCTGGCCAAGCTGCATATCCGCCACATGGTCGGTGGCCATGCTGCCGGTGTCGGTGACGAGATGGTGCTGCGCTTCGAATTCCCCGAGCGTCCGGGGGCGTTATTCAACTTCCTGCAGAAGCTGGGCGGGCGCTGGAACATCTCGATGTTCCATTACCGCAACCACGGCGCTGCCGATGGCCGCGTGCTGGCCGCCCTGCAGGTGCCGGCGGACGAACGCCATCTGGTGCCAGCGGCGCTGGACGCCATCGGTTATCCCTACTGGGATGAAAGCGACAATCCCGCATATCGCCTGTTTCTGGGCTGAGCACTGCCTTCGATCCGTGGGGCGGGTTACACCCGCTCGACGTAACCGCCTGATAACCAAGGAAGCCTCGATGGAACACTATCTGCTGGTTCGTATTCTCCACAGCGCTCCAGGCATATTGCTGTTGCTCGGCCTGATCGCCCATGGCGTCATGCTGTTCAAGGCGCAGCGCGGTGGCGATGCCGCCGTACTGGCGCGCAAGCTGCGCGTGACCCTGCTGTTCAGCTTTCCTGCGTTTGCCGTGCTGGCGCTGAGCCTGCCGGTCACTGGCTACTGGCTGGTGGACACTGCCGGCTGGCCGCTGGGGCAGACCTGGCTGCTGCTGGGCAGCATTCTCTATGCGCTGATGATGCTGGTGGGGTTGCTGCTGGCCGGTCGCCTGGCGGTCTGGCGTGCGCTGGGTGATTCACCGGCACCGACATCGCTCAAGCGCCTGTGCCTGATCTATGCCGGGCTGATTCTGGTATTGCTGATCGCCATCATGGCGCTGATGGGCGCCAAGCCCACTTAAAGCAGCCGCAGAGCGGCTTCTGATGACCCTCTCCCTCCGGGAGAGGGTGCCCGAAGGGCGGGAGAGGGCTTGTGCTTCGATGAATCTCGACTGCCAAACCCTATCTCATCTCAGCGCAGCGAAATCACCGGCCAGCCGCGCTCGGTGGCGGTGGCGCGCAGCACGTCATCCGGGTCGACTGCCACGGGGTTGGCCACCGCTTCGAGCAGCGGCAGGTCATTGCGTGAGTCGCTATAGAAGTAGGCCCCGTCGAGGTTGTGCCCCGTTTCTGCCAGCCATTCGTTCAGTCGCGTCACCTTGCCACCCTGATAGCACGGCGTGCCGGTGATCTGCCCGGTATAGCGGCCGTTCTGCATGCCGCATTCGGTGGCGATCAAGGTCTCCACGCCGAGGCGCTCGGCGATAGGGGCGGTGACGAAGCGGTTGGTGGCGGTGATGATCACCAGCTTGTCGCCTGCGCTGCGGTGTTCGGCCAGCAACGCCTCGCCCTTGGCCAAGATGATCGGCTCGATCACCTCTGCCATGAACTCGCGGTGCCACTGCGCCAGTTGCGCGATGTCGTGGCGACCGAGAATGGCCTGGCTGAAATTCTGATACGCCACCACGTCCAGTTTGCCGGCACAGTAATCGGCATAGAAGGCATCGTTGCGCG
>CAZIZA010000094.1:0-12797 GCA_964543555.1 uncultured Pseudomonas sp. | reverse complement strand
TGGGCTGGGCCGTGCGCCTGCCCTGGGGCAACGAGACCGAGAAGGCGCGTGCCGAGCGTATCGCTGCCGGCCTGACGCATGCCGCCGTGCTGCCGAAGCTGAACCTGGCCGGCGTGGCCAAGGTGATCGCCGGTGCCAGCGCCTGCGTCTCCGTCGACACCGGCCTTGGTCATCTGGCCGCGGCGCTGGATGTACCCAATATTTCCCTTTACGGCCCGACGCTGCCCGGCAAAGTGGGCGCCTACGGCCGTAGCCAGATTCACCTGTGTGCCAGTGGCCCGGGCGCCGGCAGCGGTGACCGTGACAAACCCTGCTTCGATGGCCTTGGCGCCGAGCGCGTCGGGTTGGAACTGGAGGCGCTGTTGCTCGCGCCTCCCGGCACCTTTTAAGGAGCGGCTATGCAACTGGCCTTCGTTCTCTACAAATATTTCCCCTTCGGTGGGCTGCAGCGCGATTTCATGCGTATCGCCCTGGAATGCCAGGCGCGCGGTCACGCCATTCGCGTCTACACGCCGATCTGGGAGGGCGAGAACCCCGGCGGCTTCGATGTGCGCGTGGCGCCGGTGCGTGCGCTGTTCAATCATCGCCGCAACGAGAAATTCAGCGCCTGGCTGCAGGCCGATTTGAAACGCGACCCGGTCGACCGGGTCATCGGCTTCAACAAGATGCCGGGCCTGGATGTTTATTACGCTGCCGACGGCTGTTTCGAGGACAAGGCGCAGACCCTGCGTAACCCGATCTATCGCCGCTGGGGGCGCTACAAGCACTTCGCCGAGTACGAGCGCGCGGTGTTCGCGCCTGAGTCGAAGACCGAGATTCTGATGATCTCCGAAGTGCAGCAGCCGCTGTTCATCAAGCACTACAAGACCCCGCTGCAGCGCTTCCACCTGTTGCCGCCGGGCATCGCCCAGGATCGCCGTGCGCCGGCCAATGCCGCCGAAATTCGCGCCGAATTCCGTCGTGAGTTCAAGCTGGCCGACGACGACCTGCTGCTGGTGCAGATCGGCTCCGGGTTCAAGACCAAGGGCCTGGATCGCAGCCTCAAGGCACTGGCCTCGTTGCCACGTGAATTGCGTAAGCGCACGCGGCTGATCGCTATCGGTCAGGACGATCCCAAGCCCTTCCTGCTGCAGATCAAGGCGTTGGGCCTGTCCGATCAGGTGCAGATCCTCAAGGGCCGCAGCGACATTCCGCGTTTTCTGCTCGGCGCTGACCTGCTGATCCATCCGGCCTACAACGAGAACACCGGCACCGTGCTGCTGGAAGCGCTGGTGTCCGGCCTGCCGGTGCTGGTCACCGATGTGTGTGGCTACGCGCATTACATCGCCGATGCCGATTGCGGCCGAGTCGTACCCAGCCCCTTCGAGCAGGAGCAGCTCAACCGCATGCTCGCCGATATGCTCGCCGACCCCGAGCGGCGTGCGTTCTGGGGGCGAAACGGCCTGGCCTATGCCGACAGCGCCGACCTGTACTCGATGCCGAAGAAGGCTGCCGACGTGATTCTCGCGGAGAAGCCCGCGTGAAGCTGATCCTCGCCGAACCCTTCAAGCGCCTGTGGGCGGGTCGTGATGCCTTCGAGTCTGTCGAGACTTTGCAGGGCCAGGTTTACCGTGAGCTGGAGGGGCGCCGCACCCTGCGCACCGAAGTCGATGGGCGCGGTTACTTCGTCAAGATCCATCGTGGCATCGGCTGGTGCGAAATCGCCAAGAACCTGCTCACGGCCAAGGCGCCGGTGCTGGGCGCCGGCCAGGAGTGGCGGGCGATTCAACGCCTGACCGAAGCCGGTTTGCCGACCATGACTGCCGTGGCCTACGGTGAGCGCGGCGGCAACCCTGCACGCCAGCACTCGTTCATCGTCACCGAGGAACTGGCGCCTACCGTCGACCTGGAGCAGCTGAGCCTTAACTGGGCTGAGCAACCGCCCAAACCGGCGCTCAAATGGGCGCTGATCGAGCGCGTGGCGCAAATGACCGGCGCCATGCACCGCGCCGGGGTCAACCACCGCGACTGTTATATCTGCCACTTCCTGCTGCATACCGATCGGCCAATTCAGGCCGATGACCTGCGCCTGTCGGTGATCGACCTGCACCGCGCCCAGGTGCGTAGCGCCACGCCACGGCGCTGGCGCGACAAGGATCTGGCCGCCCTGTATTTCTCGGCACTGGACATCGGCCTGACCCGCCGCGACAAGCTGCGCTTTCTGCGCACCTACTTCCAACGTCCGCTGCGCCAGGTACTGCGCGAGGAGGCAAGCCTGCTCGCCTGGCTGGAGCGCAAGGCGACGAAATTGTATGAGCGTAAGCAGCGTTATGGAGATCGACTGTAGATGGCTGTGGAAAGAACAGTAATCAAGCCTGGGATGAGTGTGGCGGTTGTCTCATGTCCGGCTCTGGGGGACACAACGCTGTTCCTCAGGCTGGCCTGGCGCCTTCAGGCGGCTGGCGCAAAGGTCACGCTTGTGTCCCCGTCTCTGGCTGCTTTGCGTGAGTATCTCCCTGGTCTGGAGATTGCCGCCGACGTGCAGCCAGATCTGCCACAGCTAGCTGAGCGCCATGAGCTGGTTGTCTGCTATATTGATTGGTTGATCAAGGCTGCTCGTTCTGGCGATGACTTGAAACATATATCCAACATCGCCTACTTATCCGGCAAGAAACTACCGGCCAACTTGGGTCTTTCCGAGCGTCCCGTGATTGTCGATGGGGGCGAGCTAGCGGGCGCGCATAATGTCATCTGCCGCGATCCAAAGGCCGGTAAGACCATGGTGCAGTGGATCGATCTCTATGCAGAAGAAGTCTTGGGGCTCGATCTTTCCCGACCAGTTTCGGGGTTTCAGTCGTTGCCGGATGTAGCAAGCGATGCATCGCGGCGTGTCGCCATCTTTCCCACGACGCCGCATTCCAGCAAAAATTTCTCGCCGTCGGGCTTCCTTCGCTTGGCGCGTCGCCTGACATCTCTGGGTTGGCAAGTCGAATTTGTCGGTGTTCCGGCGGAGCAGCAGGCCTTGCAGGCACAGTATTCTGCTTATCCGGTGCATGCTTTCGGTGACCTCAAGGGGCTGGTCGGTTTTCTACGGACCTGCTCCGTCGTGATCAGTAACGACTCAGGGGGCGGGCATCTTGGTTCGCTTTTGGGCTTGCGTACCTTCACCATCACGCGGCGCCGCTCCGATTTCACCTGGCGTCCCGGTTTCAACGAGTCCAATCGCGTCATCAATCCGGTGATGAGCTTCAAGTGGATGGGCAAGACTGTGTGGCGGCCTTTCATCCCGTTGCGACGGATCGTAAGAGCACTTGCCGACGTGAGGATGCGATAGGCATGTCAGCCTGGAAGCACAATGTGCATGATTCGTCTCTGCTTGAGGCCTTTGGCTCGCTTGAAGCCGTATTCGCTCTCCAGGGCGAGCGCTTGACCAAGGATCCATTGTCGGAGGTCATCCGCATCGAGTTGCAGGGCATACGCTACTACGTCAAGCGCTACTGGGGGGCAGGCAAGGGGCTGCGGCGTTACTTGGGGCGTCCGCGGGTCAAGGCCGAGTGGCAGAATCTCAAGCTGTTCGCCAAGTGGGGTATACCTACTGCGCAGATTGTCGCCTACGGCCTGGAGCGACGCATGGGTGCTTTCGTGCGGGGGGCACTGGTTACGCGTGAGTTGGAAAATACGCGTGATATGGCGGAGATGGCCAATCAGGATGATCCGCGTTTGCGGGACCCGTGCTGGGTGTCGAACATCAGTCGGCAACTGGCAAGTTACACCCGTGCGCTGCATGACCGCCGCTTCACTCATAACGATCTTAAGTGGCGCAACCTGTTGGTAAACGATCGCGCCGAGTTGTTCTTCATCGACTGCCCTACTGGCAGCTTTTGGTTGGGGCCGCTGCTGCGCTATCGCATCGTTAAAGATCTGGCCTGTCTCGATAAAGTGGCCAAGCGCGTATTGTCGAGGACGCAGCGCCTGCGTTTCTATTTGCAGTATCGAGGGCGTAGCCGCCTGAGTAGCGGGGATAAACGACGGGTTCTGCAAATCCTGAAGTTTTTTGAGGGGCGTGAATGAGCGACTTTATCGCAGCAGAGGATCGCGCCCTGCTCGAACGTCATGGACTTGCCCGTTTTGAGGCGCTTTGGGCTTTGAAGCTGGAAGCTGTGGATGAGCCCAACACCGAGCGCGGTGGCTGGAGCAGCGTCTATCGCCTGGAGTTGGGTGAGCGTGCCTTCTACCTGAAGCGGCAGAGCAATCACCTGACCCGTACCTTGCTCCATCCTTTCGGTGAACCGACCTTCGCCCGTGAGTTTCGCAACATCCGGCGTTATGCCGAGCTGCGCATACCGGCCCTGCAAGCGGCGTTTTTCGCCGAGCGCCGGGCGCCGGGCGAGCGCCGGGCCATACTGCTGACCCGCGCCCTGGACGGATGGCAGGATCTTGACCATTGGCTGGCTGGCTGGGGCGCGCTGGAGCGTTCGCGGCGTACCGCCATCATGCAGGCCTGTGGCGAGCTGGCGCGCCGCTTGCACGAGGCGGGGCAGATGCATGGCTGTTTCTATCCCAAGCACATCTTCCTGCGTGAACAGGGCGGCCTCTTCGAAGCGCAACTGATCGATCTTGAGAAAACACGCCCGCTGCTGCTAGGGCGGCGTGATCGGATCAAGGATATCGAACCGCTGTTCAGGCGCGCCGGTCATCACTGGGGGAGCGACGAGCTGCAGATTTTCCTGCACAGTTACCTGGGCGATGAGACATCCATGCAGCGCTGGCTGCATGAGCTGTCGCAGCGAAGACGCTACAAGGCCACGCGTTAGCGGTCAGTGCGCTGTGTGATGGCAAAACAATAACAACATGATGCCCGCCCTGAACCGAGTCGCTGATGAATCTCTACTTTTCCCTGATCAAGCTCAAGGCGCGCCTTCTCGAGGGGCGCAAGCTCACTCGCGCCGATATTCACCGGCGACTGGCGCTGAAACGACGCGCTGAACGGCCAGATGTGCGCATGGTGGGTGTGACCGGTAGTGGTGCGAAGAGCACCACCAGTGCACTGGTCTTTCACATGCTCAGTGAAGGTCAGCCTACCGCCCTGTCCATGCTGGAGAACACAGAGCAGATGATTGCGCCGCGCCTGGCCCGGTTTCCTGCGCAGGCGCGTTTTGGCGTCTTCGAGATCAGTGGCCACGCGCCGGGCGTGCTCGACACTGTTTGCGAGCTGGTGCAGCCGGACGTGGCGATCATCACGGTCATTGCCAGCGATCACCGCACCAGTTTCCGAGACTCGGGCGCCACCGCCCGTGAGAAAATCAACCTGGCGCTCAATGCCGCGCGCCGCGGCGGCCTCGTGCTCCTCAATGCCGATGACCCGCAAGTGCTCGCCATGCGTGAGCAGATTTCGGCGGCACAGGTGCGTACCTACGGCGAGTCAGAAGTGGCCGATTACCGTGCGCTGGATATCCGCCAATCCGAGGTCGGCCGCCTGCGTTTCCGTTGCCGGGTCGGGCAGGAGGAGGCCGAGTTCGATTTCGCCTTGCTGGGGCGTCATCTGCTGGTGCCGGCGCTGGCCAGCATCGCCTGCGCCCATCAGGCGGGCATTCCCCTGGCGCGTCTGGCCGAGCGCGGGCGACAGTTCGTGCAACTGCCGGGGCGTTGCTCGCTGCACGTCAATCCGGGAGCGCCGACCTTCATCTGCGATACCGTCAAGGCGCCTTATTCGACGCTGGATCTTGCATTCGCGCAGATGGATCTGTTCCACCAGGTGCCGCGCAAGACCATTGTCGTCGGCAAGCTTTCCGATTATGCCGGCGCGCAGGGTAGCCGTTATCGCCAGGCCTACCGGCTGGCTCGTCAGTACGCCGAGCGCGTCATATTCCTTGGCCATCCGGAGCTCAATATCAAGCCACTGGAGGGTGACGAGCTCGGTACGAACCTGGTTCTGGTCGAGGATATCGTCGCCCTGCGTCGGCTGATCGCCGATACCGCCTTGGTTGGTGAGGTGATCCTGCTCAAGGCGTCCTACAAGGTCGATCGCATGGAGCGCATCGCGCTCGACTATGTGCGCGAGGTTAAGTGCTGGATCAGCGGCTGTTCGCGCGCCTGTGTCTGTTTCAATTGCGATCAGTTGATGGCCGATGGAAAGGTCTATCGGCCCAGCGCCGAGAGCACCTCGTACATGATCGACGACCCCGATTACTTCTGCGAGGCCATTGCCCGGGAAGGGGCGCGATGAGCCTTGCCGAAACCCGGCAGGCGTCACGCCAGGCGCTGCAGGTAGAGCCTGGCACGCGTCACGGTTCGCGCATCGACTACGACCTGCAATTGGCCGAGCGTCGCTACCGCGTCTACTTCGACTGTGCGCAACTTGAGTTGACGAGCGACTGCGAGACCACCCTGGCGATGCTGGCCCTGGGTGCGATGAGCCTGCGTCGCGAGTTGCAGGTGGTCGGGCCGATCTCGCCGCGTTACCTGGATAACCAGCGACAACTCATGCAGGTGTTCGGCGGATGGTTCGAGCGTTATCGTCCCGTGCCCATCGTGGCTAGCACCTTGCGGGAGGGCTGTCCTGATCAGGCTGGAACAGGGCGCGTCGGCTGTTTCTTCACCGGCGGTGTGGACTCCTTCTATACCTTTCTCAAGCATCGCGACGAGATCACCGATCTGGTTTTCGTGCATGGCTACGACGTCGATCTCGACGACCACGTCCGTCGTGAGCAGGTCAGCGCCATGGGGCGTGCCCTGGAGCAGGTCTGTGGCGTGCGTTTCATCGAGTTGGAAAGCGATGCCATACGGCTGTTTCGTGATTTCGGGCGCTGGGGCACGCATGCGCACGGTTACGGTCTGGGCAGCGCGGCGCGCCACCTGGCCGGTTATCTGAAACGTATCTATATCCCTTCGTCATTCGCCACGGCCGAGCTGATGCCCTGGGCGTCGCATCCGCTGACCGATCCGCTGTTTTCCGATGAGCGTCTGGAGGTCATCCACGATGGCTGCGAGGCCGGGCGCGTGGACAAGATCCGCGCGCTGGCCGGCGATCCCCTGGCCCTGGAGCACCTGCGCGTATGCTGGGAACGCGTCGAGGGGCGTTACAACTGTGGGCGTTGCGAGAAGTGCCTGCGCACCATGACCAGCCTGCAGGCGCTCGGTGTACTGGGGCAATGTGCGACTTTCCCCGCGCAGGTAGAGAGTCGACAGGTGCGTGAGCTGGTCATCCATGACACCAGCCTGGCCACCTTCGCCCACGACAACCTGCGTCTGCTGCAGGCGTGCGGGCAGGGCGAGAGTGCGCTCGCGCAGGCCTGGCGCGTGGTGCTTGAACGACCACACTGGCATAACCGGATGATCCTCAAGTGGCGCAAATGGCGCCGCCGGATGAGAAAACTGTTGAACAAACTGGGAGTGGATCTTGAGCCAGATCCGTCTGCTTGATTACACCGGGGCGGTATTCGCCGACAGTTTCAACCTGGGCGACGATATCCAGACCCTGGCGGTCGCGCGTCTGGTGCCGCGAATCGACGGCTACGTCGATCGCGAATCCCTGGATCGCGTCGATACGCCCTGTACCGTGCCGATGAATGGCTACTTCATGAACACTCGGAGCTGGCCGCCATCCCCTGCGGTGCGGCCGGTGTTCTACGCCTTCCACCTGGCCGCCGAAGCGCAGGACTGGCTGTGCGCGGCGCCCAGCCTGGAGTACCTGCGCCGTTGGCAGCCTATTGGCTGCCGCGATCGTGGTACCCAGGCATTGCTCGACCAGCATGGCATCGATACCTATTACAGCCGCTGCGTCAGCCTGACCCTGCCGCGCCGCGAACACGAGCCGGAGAAGGGCGAGGTGTTTCTGGTCGGCCTTACACCTGCTGCCCGCCAGGCCGTACCCAAATCGCTGCGACGGGGAGCGGTGACTGTCGACCAGGCACGGGTGCGTCTGCCGATTACCAATGGCGAGCTGAAGCGTGCCCTGGCGGCCGAACTGCTCGAGCAGTATCGACAGCGGGCGCGACTGGTGATCACCTCGAAGATTCATTGCGCCATGCCCTGCATTGCCATGGGCATCCCTGTGGTCTTTCTCTACGACATCGAGCGTCGTGGCGACTACCGGGTGCAACTGATCGACGAGTTGGTGGGCATCCATTACATTCATCAGCGTGGCGCGTTGGCGCGATTGCGCAATCACTGGCTTGGCCGGCGGATCGACTGGTCGCCTCAGGCGTTGGATATCGAGCCGTTGAAGGCGGAGATCGCTGCGGGTTTTTCCACCGCCTTCGCCCGCGTACATGGGGAAGGTACATGACGATCAGATTGTCGGAGCTGCGCAGCGACTGGTCGGATGCCCCGCAGCATCCGTCCGAGGTCGTCTACCGCGTCGATCTGGGCGAGCGTCACTATGACGTGTTCATCCGCAGCTGCGATCTGGTTCGCCAGCCCGGCATGGAGGCCGTGGTGCCAATGGCGCTGCTCGCGGCGATGAGCCTGCGCCGTCCGCTGCATGTCGAGGGGCGCCTGTCGGCCACCTTCCTGCAAGGCGTGCGACAGGTCATGGCACTGTTCGCGCAGCACTTCGAGCCCTTCGAGGTCGTCGACATCACGGCAGACCAACTCTACCAGGCCGAAGCAGCGATGCCTGGCGAGCGGCGTGGCGCATTTTTCTCGGGCGGCGTGGACTCCTTCTACACGCTGTTCAAGGGGCGCGAGGAGCTGACCGATCTGATCTACATCCATGGCTTCGATGTGCGCCTGGACGACTGGCCCAGGCGCCAGGCCATTGCCAGCATGGGCGAAGCGGTCGCATCGAGCATGGGCATGCGTTTCGTTCAGGTCGAAAGCAATCTGGCCAAGGTGCTCGAGGATTTCGGCTCCTGGCCACTGCATGGGCATGGTTTTGCCTTGATGAGCGTAGCTCGGGCCCTGGCAGGAGCGTTCGGCGAGATCCGCGTTCCTGGCACCCACAGCCTCAAGGGCCAGAAGCCCTGGGGCTCCTGGTTCGATACCGATCCGTTGTTCTCTGATGAGCGCCTGAGCGTGGTGCATGATGCCTGCGAGGCCGAGCGGGTCGACAAGGTCATCGCCCTGGCCGAGCAACCGCTGGCGCTGCGTCACCTGCGGGTGTGCTGGGGGCGTGTTGAAGGTACCTACAACTGCTGCCGCTGCGAGAAGTGCCTGCGCACCATGACGACGCTGCATGCGCTGGGCAAGTTGCAGGAGGCCGAGGCGTTTCCCCGGGCGTTGACGCCGGCGCTGGTCGCCAATGTGTTGTTGCCACGCGATGGCCTGCGCTGCTACGCGCAGGAGAACATCGCCTTGCTGCAGCAGCATCGTCCCGAAGAGCGCGAGCTGATCGCGGCCCTGGAAAAACAATGGCGTCGACCGATCTGGCTGTCGCTTCGGCTCATCAAGTGGCGCAAGCGTCTGCAGCGCTGGCGTGCGCAGGCCAGACGTCTGCGCGTCTGGCTGCGGGGTGCACGATGACCCTGTTCGCGCCAGGTTTCGCCTCGTCCCATTGAGCGTCATATGCTGTTACAGGTAGTTTCCATCTCTGGCGGTTCAGCATGACAGTCCCTGTCCATGAGGTCGTGCCGCAGCGTGCGTGCGAGTATCTGATCAGCGTGGTCATCCCGACCTTCAACTACGCCTCCATGCTGCCGCGTGCACTCGAGTCGGTACTCGAACAACTGGCGGATGACATCGAGTTGATCGTGGTGGATGACGGCTCCACTGACGCTACGGCCGAGGTACTGGCGGATTTCTGCCTGCGTGCGCCACGCCTGCGGGTGCTGACGCAGGCCAATGCTGGCGCTGCGGCGGCGCGCAACCATGGCATCGCGGCGGCGCAGGGGCGTTTCGTGCTGCCGCTCGATGCCGATGACGAACTGTTGCCCGGTGCCTTGCAGCGATTGAAGGCCTTGATCGAAGCCCAGCCGACGGTGGAGATGGTTCTGGCCGGACGTATCACCTGCCATGCCGATGGCCGCAGTCGTGTGCAACTTCCGGTACCGATGCATGCGCTCGGCCCCCGCGAGGTGATTGCCCTCTATCTGTTGCGCAAGTGGATCAGCATTGCCCATGGTTCGACGCTGTTTCTGCGTGATCTACTGCTGCAGTATCCCTATCCGCAGGGGTTCGAGGCCGGAGAGGATATCCCCGTGTTCGCCAGCGTGCTGGCGCGCGCCCGTGTGGTGACCTTGCCGCATCCGCTCGTGCGTATCCACAAGCATGCCGATAGCGTGCGTCGTCGTGTTCCTGGTGAGCAGTCGACCATGCGTCTGGTGGACGAGGTTTTTGCTCGTCTGCCTGCCGAGTGTCAGTCGCTGGTTCGACGTTTTCGTGCGCAGAGTTACTTGTCCCTGTTTCGCTCGGCCTGGCGCCTGGATCATCGTGCCGAGGCTCGGCGTTATTACCTGAGTGCCCTTAAACTAAGCCCCATGCAGGCGCTGCGCTGGCGTTATCTGGGTAAACTGTTGCGCTTGAGCCTACATATCAGGTCGAGGAACCGTTCTTGATGCAGTTGAGGAACTTGTCGGCAGCCGGGCGAATGCTCGAGCTGCCGCTGACACTGGAGGTTGCAGGTGAGCCTCTGGTCATCGAGCGCCTGCTGCGAGTGTTGCCAGGCCAGCGTTACGTAGCTGTGGCCTGCTGGCAGGGGCGCCAGGTGTTGGCCAAGCTGCTGGTCGGCAGCAAGGCGCAACGCCACTTTCAGCGTGAGCTGGAGGGCGCCGAGCGGTTGGCCGGGCAAGGACTGATCACCCCCGAGCTGCTGGTACAGGGTTTCGTCGAGGGGCAGGGCGGTTGGCTGCTGTTCGATTACCTGGAAGGCGCTCAGAGCCTCTGGGAGGCCTGGCGTCAGGCCGCTCGCGAGCCGTTACTGAGCGATGCGCAACAGGCGGTCCTGGCCGAGGCGCTGGGGGCGATTGGGCAGATGCATGCTCAGGGCCTGTGGCAGGCCGACCTGCACCTGGACAACCTGCTGCGGCATGAAGGCCGCCTGTACCTGATCGACGGCGGCGGCGTGCGCTGCGAAACGCCAGGGCAGCCGCTGTCGCGTACGCGTGTGCTGGAAAACCTCGGCGTGTTCTTCGCCCAGTTGCCGGCCGAGCTGGATCCCTTTCTCGAAGAGCTGCTGATCCACTATCTGCTGGCCAACGGCGAGCACGCGCTACCGCTGGAAATGCTCCAGGTCGAGATCGCCAAGGTGCGGCGTTGGCGTCTGCGCGATTACCTGAAGAAAACCGCGCGCGACTGCAGCCTGTTCGCCGCGCGCATCGGTGCCTTTGGCCTGCGAGTGGTACGCCGCGAGGCCGAGCCCGCGCTGCAGCCGCTGCTGGCCGATCTGGATGCTCGTATCGAGGCCGGGCACATCTACAAGACTGGCGGTGCCGCCACCGTGGCACGTGTCGAGGTGGATGGTCGGCCTCTGGTCGTCAAGCGTTACAACGTCAAGAACTGGCTGCATTGGCTCAAGCGCTTCTGGCGGCCCAGCCGCGCCTGGCATAGCTGGCGCGAAGGCAATCGCCTGCAACTGCTCGGTTTGATCACGCCGACGCCGCTGGCGGTGATCGAACGACGCTGGTGTTGGCTGCGCGGTCGCGCCTACCTGATTACCGACTATTGTGGCGCTCAGGATATAATCGCCCGTTTTGAGGCATACCAGCAGGCAACGCCCCCGGAAACCGAGCTGCTGGCGCTGGATCGACTGTTCGCAGCGATGCAGCGTGAACGCATCAGTCATGGTGATTTCAAGGGGCACAACCTGTTCTGGGATGACGCGCAGGGCGCCTGGTCGCTGATCGACCTGGATGCCATGAAGCAGCATCACAGTATGCGCAGTTTCGCCCGGGCCTACGCCCGCGATCGCGCCCGTTTTCTGCGCAACTGGCCTGCGGATTCCGCCCTGCACCAGTTGCTCGACCAACGTTTACCGCAGGTGCCTGGCACCTGCCCGAATTAGAGGCTCAAACCTGTGGCACTGACCATTCTCGGCCTGTCTGGCGCCCTAAGTCATGATCCGTCCGCCGCGCTGTACATCGACGGCAAGCTGATCGCGGCTGTGGAGGAGGAGCGCTTCGTGCGCGACAAGCACGCGAAGAACCGCATGCCCTACGAGTCGGCCAAGTTCTGCCTGGAACAAGCCGGCATCAAGCCGTCCGACGTCGACGTGGTAGCCATTCCCTTCGCCCCCATCAGCATCTTCGAGAAGGCGCGCTGGCAGTACGCCAAGCGCTACGCCTATGCACCGGATCGCGCCCTGGATGCCATCCTGTTCGGTAACCGCCGTTACAAGCGCTACAAGAAGCGCATCGAGTGGTGCCTGGTGCAACTCGGCTTCGACCTGAAGAAGGTCAAGATCGAGCCGGTCGAGCACCACCTGGCGCACGCCTCCAGTGCCTATCACTGCTCGGGCTTCAAGGAAAAGACCGCGATCCTCGGCATCGACGGCAAGGGTGAGTACGCCACCACCTTCTTCGGCTATGGCGAGAACGGCAGGATCCACAAGATCAAGGAGTTCTACGATCCGGATTCGCTCGGCGGCCTCTACGGTGCAATCACCGAGTATCTGGGCTTCGAGATGCTCGATGGCGAGTTCAAGGTCATGGGCATGGCGCCCTATGGCGATGCCGCCAAGTACGACTTCTCGCGTCTGGCCAAGTTCGAGAACGGCGAGCTGACCATCAACACCGAGTACGCCAACGTCATCGGTTTCCGTCGTTACAAGGAAAACGGCAAGGGCTACTACTTCTCGCCCAAGCTGATCGAGTGGCTCGGCCCGAAGCGTGAGGGCGATATCGCCGACGACCCGTACATCCACTACGCGGCCAGCATGCAGGCGC
>CAZIZA010000093.1:0-12822 GCA_964543555.1 uncultured Pseudomonas sp. | reverse complement strand
TCGCACTCGGGCAATATCGCCGCCGCCGAGCTGGCTCAGCACGGCGTGCTGGATATCCTTTCCAGTGACTACTACCCGGCCAGTCTGCTGCATGCGGCCTGGCTGCTCGCCGGCCAGGACAACGACTATGATTTGCCAGCGGCCATCGCCACCGTGAGCCGCTCACCGGCCAGGGCGGCGGGGATGGATGATCGCGGCGAGATTCGCGTGGGGCTGCGCGCCGACCTGGTGCAGGCCAGGGCGTATGGCCAGCAGCCGGTGATCCAGCAGGTGTGGCGCCAAGCACGAAGGGTGTTCTGATGCAGGGCAGGTTGATCTATCTGATGGGGCCTTCGGGCTCGGGCAAGGACAGCCTGTTGCAAGCCGCACGCGTGCCGCTGGAGGCGCACGGCTGCCGTTTCGCCCGGCGGGTGATCACCCGCAGCGCCGAGTCCGTCGGCGAAGACGCCGTGAGTGTCACCCCGGACGAGTTCGAGCGTCTGCAGGGCGAGGGTGCCTTTGCCTTGAGCTGGCGTGCCAATGGTCTGGCGTATGGCATACCGCGTGAGATCGATGACTGGCTGAGCGCCGGGCAGGACGTGCTGATCAACGGTTCACGCGGCCATCTTGAGGCTGCCCGCCAGCGCTATCCAAACCTGTTGGCAATACTGCTGCAGGTCGACGAGGCGGTGCTACGCCAGCGCCTGCTGGCCCGTGGCCGCGAGACGCCGGAGCAGATCGAGCAGCGCCTGGCCCGCAGCCGCGAGCTGCAGGTGGGTACTGCTTCCTCCCTTCTCCCGCTTGCGGGAGAGGGGCCGGGGGAGAGGGCTGGTCAGGTTGACACTATCACCTTGGACAACTCCGGCCCGCTGCCACACACCGTCACTCGCCTGCTGCAACTGCTCGACGAGACTCGCCAATGCGCCTGACCCTGCTCGGTACCGGTGATGCCCGCCAGGTGCCGGTCTATAACTGCAGTTGCCCGGCCTGCGATGCAGCCCGCGTTTATCCCGCACGACGCCGCCGGCCCTGCTGTGCGCTGATCGAATGCGGTACGCAGCGCTGGCTGATCGACAGCGGCCTCACCGATCTTACCGAGCGCTTCGCGCCTCACAGCCTCAGTGGCATTCTGCAGACCCACTACCACGCCGACCATGCTCAGGGTTTGCTGCACCTGCGCTGGGGTCAGGGCCTGGTGATTCCAGTGCATGGCCCGGATGACCCGGAAGGGCTGGCCGATCTGTACAAACACCCCGGTATTCTCGACTTCAGTCAGCCATTCGCCGCCTTCGAGCGCCGTCAGTTAGGCGAATTGGGCGTGACCGCTTTGCCGCTGAATCACTCCAAGCCAACCTTTGGCTATTTGTTCGAGGGTCTGGGGTTGGAAGGGCAGGGCCGGCGTATCGCCTACCTCACCGACACGGTTGGCGTGCCCGAGGCCAGTTGCGTCGAGCTTGAGCGCGCGCCGCTGGATCTGCTGGTGCTCGATTGCTCCACCGCGCCGCAACCCGTCGCGCCGCGCAACCACAACGACCTGACCCGTGCGCTGGAGGTCGTCGAGCGCCTGCAACCGACACAGGCAGTGCTGACCCATATCGGCCACAGCTTCGATGCCTGGTTGCTGGACCATCTCGACTCCTTGCCGCCTGGAGTGACGCTGGCGCGCGACGGTCTGGTGCTGTGAGTCCGTATCGTCCGTAACCCTGAATTTAAGGCTAGCCTCGCCTGCCGTTACAGTGTCAGGCCTTCCGATTTGTTTGCCGACAGCCAAGAGAACGCATGAACGCCCGCCGCATTACCCTGTTGCTGTGTACGGCCGAAACCCTCGGCATGGCCGGTTTCGCCCTGTTCGCCGCACTGTTGCCGCAATTCCAGGCGCTCTGGGGCTTGAGCAATACCGAGGCGGGCTGGATCGGCGGCGGCTTCTTTCTCGGCTATATGCTGGCGGTGCCGGTGCTTACCGGCCTGACCGACCGTTATGACGCCCGGCTGATCTACCTGTGGGCCATGCTGCTGACGGCTGTGGCCAGCGCCGGCTTCGTCTTCGCCGATGGTTTCTGGTCAGCGCTGCTCTGGCGTGTGCTGGCCGGCATCGGCCTGGCGGGCACCTACATGCCGGGGCTCAAGGCACTGTCGGAGCGCATTGACGGCGCTTCGCAATCGCGTGCCATCGCCTTCTACACCGCCAGCTTCGGCCTGGGCACGGCGCTGTCCTTTACCCTGTCCGGCGAGCTGGCCAAGCTCGGCGGTTGGCAAGTCCCGGCGTTGCTCAGCGGCGCCTGCGCGTTGCTGGCCTGGGCGTTGGTGTACTGGGGGATGGCGCCGAAACCGGTGGCAGCGCATGCAGCGCGCAAGCTACTGGATCTGGTACCGCTGAAAAGCCGTGCGGTGTTGGCCTACTGCCTGGCCTACGCGATGCACAACCTGGAGTTGTTCGCGTTGCGTGCCTGGCTGGTGGCCTTCGTGGTGTTCTCCGGGCATTTTCAGGGCGTCGATCCCTGGCTATCAGGCACCTGGGTGGCGATGCTGGCAACGTTGATCGGCATGCCGTCGAGCATTCTCGGCAATGAGCTGGCGCTGCGTTTCGGGCGGCAGCGCTGGTTGATTGGCGTGATGCTCAGCTCCGCTTTGCTGGCAGCCCTTGTCGGCCTGGGAGCGGCGCTGCCGTTCTGGTTGATGCTGGGGCTGGTTCTGCTATACGCGGTGACGGTGACGGCAGACTCCGCCTCGCTGACCGCCGGGCTGGTCAGCGTCGCCCCGGCCAGCCACCGCGGTGCAGCGATGGCGCTGTATTCCTGCACTGGTTTTACCGGTGCCTTTCTCGGCCCGCTGTTGTTCGGCATGACCCTCGATGCCCTGGGTGATCAGCAGTTGCTCGGCTGGTGGGCTGCGTTCGCGCTGATGGGCCTGCTACTGACGTTGGGGCCGCTGGCGCTGTGGTGGGCGGGTAGGGGGCAAGAGGGCAGTACGCATCCGTAGAGGCGCCTGCCTCAGGTTCATGCCTTTGTTCCCAATGCTTCCGCTTTACGCAGCCAGTTCTGGCGTTGTTCCTCGCTGGAAGGGCGCACCGGGGCGAATTCGCTCAGGCGCCGTGTTTTGATACCGCAGAAACCTAGGATGGTACGCACCATCTGCCGATGTGCCGGCGCGCCGTAGATCCAGCGGAAGTACCAGCGCGGCGTGTCCAGGGTCACCAGCAGATCGGCGCTGCGCCCGCTGAGCAACTTGTCCCACAGTTGCGAGCGGCCTCTGTACTTGAAGGCAAAACCGGGCAGGAACACCCGGTCGAAGAAGCCCTTGAGCAGCGCAGGAACACCGCCCCACCAGACCGGGTAGACGAACACCAGATGCTCGGCCCAGTGGATCAGGCGTTGGGCTTCGAGCAGGTCCGGCTCCAGATTCTGGCTCTGCTCGTAACCTTCTCGCAGGATTGGATCGAACTGCATTTCACCCAGCATGAGCTGGCGAACCACATGGCCCTTGCTGCGCGCGCCTTGGCTGTAAGCTTCGGCCAGAGCATGGCAGAAGCTGTTCTTTTTCGGCGTGCCAAGCACCAGCAGGATTCGTTTGCCATCGCCTTCCAGGGGTGTGGCGCCGCTCTTGCCTTCAGTCATGCCGCCCGGCTCCGAGCATGTCCTGCGGTCGTACCCATTGGTCGAACTCCTCTTCAGTCAGATAGCCGAGCTGCAGTGCGGCCTGGCGTAGGGTGCTGCCTTCGGCATAGGCCTTCTTGGCGATTTCGGCGGCTTTGTCGTAGCCGATGTGGGGGTTGAGCGCGGTCACCAGCATCAGGCCGTTTTCCAGGTGCGCGGCCATTTGCGTGGCATCCGGTTGCAGATCGGCGACACAATGCTGCTGGAAGTTGCGGCAGCCATCGGCGAGCAGGCGGATCGATTGCAGCAGGTTGTGGATGATCACCGGCTTGAATACGTTGAGCTGCAGGTGGCCCTGGCTGGCGGCGAAGCTGATGGTCGCGTCGTTGCCCAGCACCTGACAGGCCAGCATCGACAGCGCTTCGCACTGGGTCGGGTTGACCTTACCAGGCATGATCGAACTGCCCGGCTCGTTGGCTGGCAGGCGCACTTCGGCGAAGCCGGCGCGCGGGCCGGAGCCGAGCAGGCGCAGGTCGTTGGCCAGCTTCATCAGGGCCACGGCCAGGGTCTTCAGCGCGCCGGAAAGCTGCACCAGTGGCTCGTGGCCGGACAGTGCGGCGAACTTGTTCGGGGCGCTGGTCAGCGGCAGGCCGGAGAGTGCGGCCAGTTCAGCAGCGATGGCTTCGGCGAAACCGGCTGGTGCGTTCAGCCCGGTGCCGACGGCAGTACCGCCCTGGGCCAGCTCACAGACGGCGGGCAGGGCAGCGCGAATCGCCGCTTCGGCATGGCCGAGCTGGGCGACGAAGGCCGACAGCTCTTGGCCGAAGGTGATGGGCGTGGCGTCCATCATATGGGTGCGCCCGGTCTTGACCAGGTTGGCGTGGCGCTGCGCCTGTTCCTGCAGACCGTCACGCAGCTCGGCCAGTGCCGGCAGCAGGCAGTGGCGAACCGCCTGAACGGCGGCGATGTGCATGGCGGTGGGGAAGCAGTCATTGGAACTCTGTGCGCGGTTGACGTGGTCGTTGGGGTGCACCGGGGTCTTGCCGCCGCGTTGGCCGCCGGCCAGTTCGTTGGCACGGCCGGCGATCACCTCGTTGACGTTCATGTTGCTCTGCGTGCCGCTGCCGGTTTGCCAGACCACCAGGGGGAATTGTCCGTCGTGTTTGCCTTCGAGCACTTCGTCGGCAGCCTGTTCGATCAGTCGGGCGATATCCGCTGGCAGCTCGCCACTGCGGCTGTTGACCCGCGCCGCAGCTTTCTTGATCAAGGCCAGGGCGTGCAATACGGCCAGGGGCATGCGCTCCTGGCCGATGGCGAAGTTGATCAGCGAACGCTGGGTCTGCGCGCCCCAGTACGCGTCGTTAGGGACTTCGATGGGGCCGATGCTGTCGGTTTCGGTGCGGCTCATGGCGTTCTCCGGGCAGATTCGAGGGTGCTGGCAGTTTAGGTCGTGCCACCGGAGACTGGTTCCGCAACTTCTCTATCGAAGCGATTACCAGCGCGCGTGGGTTTCCCCCAGCCACCCCAGTGCACCATCCACCGGTACCCGCTCGCCTTTGGGGCCACGCAGCACGCCCTCATAGTGGCCGAAGCGCTGCTGGGTGTTGGCATGGAGGGGGCCGAACTTGGGGCAGGCTTTATGCAGTTGGCGTGGGGTGAAGCGCAGGGATACCCGCTCGTCCTCGCTGTCCAGGTGCCATGGCGCCAGCGGTGCCTGTGAGCTGCGGACGATGTGCAGCGCACTGTCGAGCGGTTGTACTTCGCCACCGAACCACAGGGCGTTTTCCGATAGGCCGCTGTGATCGAGCCAGCCTGCTCCGAAGTTTCCAGCGATGCCGCCGGCGGCAGCAAAGGCTGCTCGCTGCCAGTAACTGTTCAGCGGCCAGACGCCCCGGCCAAAGTCCAGTGCGGCAAAGCTTTGCCCCGGCACACAACGGTAATGCCTGCTGCTCAGTTGCACGGTGCCTGCCGTAGGCAGACCCAGCCAGCGGCTGGTGGCATGAAAGCCGTTACTCTGCAGTGGCGCCACCAGGTTGACCGATTGCAGGTGGGCAGGACGCTGAATGTCCAGGGCGATCTGCAGCGCTTGCCCGCCAATATCCGGTGCCGAGGCGGTCAGTCGCAGGCGTCCCGGATGCTCATCGACCTGCAGGTGCAGGCGCGCGTGCTTGAAGGCGTGGCTTTCCAGCGGCAGGTCGGGCAGTTGGCACCCCACTGCGAGAGGACTGAGCTGCGTGTGGGCAACCGACTGGCCTGACTCCATATCGAGAAAGTAAGCGGCGCCATAACCCAGGTAATCGAGGTCAGCCAGGGTCAGCGCGAGCATCCATTGCGGCGTGGTGATACACCAATGATTCCAGCGTTTGCGCCGCCCCAGATGGCCGTGCAGGGCACAATTCACCCGGGGTTGGCTGGACCAGCCAACGGCTGCCTCGAGCAAGCGGCCCTTGCTGTCGCAAAGCGGCTGGAAGACAGAAGGAGCGTGTGAAGTGAGGCTGGTCATCGGGCACGTCCATGTGTGCGCAGGCTGGCGATCAATTGCCGAGTCGGATAATACGCATGCCTTGATCAGAATGGCGACTGCCGCGCAGGATGCCGAACCAGATCAAGCATGGGCAAGTGCTGGCAATTTGGCAACAGAGTATTGGGTGCGCCGGTCGGCAGGCCGCCTGTGACCGGGTGCACAACTCGCTTCTCTTGAGGGATTCTGGCGCAGGGCACAAAATGGCAACTCCGCAGTCTACCCAGACTCATTCATAACCTCTGGACGCTCTCCATGCTCCGTTTTTCCAAGCTCTGCACCGCCGTTATGCTCAGCGCGAGCGCCTCACTGGCCATGGCCGATGCTGCCAGTCACGCCGCCGATGCCGAGCGTTTTCTCAAGCTGGCCAATGCCGACAGGCTGACGGTACCCGTCTACGGCCAGGTACAGCAGATGTTTGCCCAGCGTTTCGCCGAGGCGCCGAATGGCAAGAAGGCGGTGCTGGAAAGTTATCAGGCCAAGGCCAATGCGGCGCTGGACAAGGCAGTTGGCTGGGACAAGCTCAAGCCGGACATGGTCAAGCTCTACACCAGTAACTTCAACGAGCAGGAACTCAAGGATCTGATCGCTTTCTACGAGTCGCCGTTGGGGCAGAAGGTGCTGCAGAAAATGCCGACGCTGACTGCACAGTCCGCGCAGATCACCCAGAGCAAGCTGGAGTCCGCCGTGCCCGAGGTGAACAAGCTACTGGCCGACATGAGCAACGAAATCGGCCTGCCGAAACAGCCCTGATGGAGCCTGAGATGTCCAAGCAAGACCTGATCGTCACCGCCCTGGCCGCGTTGCAACCCGAGCACCTTGAGGTGCTGGACGAGAGCCATATGCACAGCCGCGGTCTGGAAACCCACTACAAGGCGGTGATCGTCAGTCCGGCGTTCGCCGGGCTGAATGCGGTCAAGCGGCATCAGAAGGTGTACGCCACGGTTGGCGAGTTGATGGCACAGATTCACGCGCTGGCGCTGCACACCTACACGCCGGAGGAGTGGGCATTGCAGGGCGTGGCGCCGGCATCGCCGACCTGCCTTGGTGGCAGCAAGCACGACCATTGACAGCGCTGCGCGACGGCCTGTCGCTGTGCTGGGGTGCCCGCCGGAGTGCGAGGCTTTCATCTCTGCGGTAGAATTGTTCCCGCGCCGGCCCACGCCGGCGCTTTCGTTTGAGTTCTCGGTCTGGCGAGTCAGCGCCTGTCTTTAACGTGACAGGTCTTACTCGCAGCAGGCCGAGGCCCAGTCCGCCCTTTACGTGGGCGATTACTGAGAGAACTGTTCATGACCGACCAGATCGTCGTCGCGGCGTTGTATAAATTCGTCTCCCTGCCGGATTACCAGGCGCTACGCGACCCCCTGCTGCAAACCCTGATCGATAACGACATCAAGGGCACGCTGTTGCTCGCCGAAGAGGGCATCAATGGCACCGTGTCCGGCACTCGCGCCGGCATCGATGCGCTGCTCGCCTGGTTCCGCCTGGATGCTCGTCTGGCCGATATCGACCACAAGGAATCCTACTGCGATGAACAGCCGTTCTATCGCACCAAGGTCAAGCTGAAGAAAGAGATCGTTACCCTCGGCGTACCGGGCGTCGACCCCAATCAGCGCGTCGGCACCTACGTCGAGCCGCAGGACTGGAACGCGCTGATCAGCGACCCCGAGGTGCTGCTGATCGATACGCGCAACGACTACGAAGTGGCCATCGGCACCTTCGAGGGCGCCATCGACCCCAAGACCAAGTCGTTCCGCGAGTTCCCCGAGTACATCAAGGCCCACTTCGACCCAAGCAAGCACAAGAAAGTGGCGATGTTCTGCACCGGCGGCATTCGCTGTGAGAAAGCCTCCAGCTACATGCTTGGCGAGGGTTTCGAGGAGGTCTATCACCTCAAGGGCGGCATCCTCAAATACCTGGAGGAAGTGCCGCAGGAGCAGACCAAGTGGCAGGGCGACTGCTTCGTCTTCGATAACCGTGTGACCGTGCGCCATGACCTGTCCGAAGGCGACTACGATCAATGCCACGCCTGCCGCAACCCGATTTCCGTGGAAGACCGCCAGTCCGAGTTCTATAGCCCCGGCGTCAGTTGCCCGCATTGCTGGGATTCGTTGCCGGAGAAGACCCGTGAAAGCGCCCGTGAACGGCAGAAGCAGATTGAACTGGCGCGTCAGCGCAATCTGCCGCACCCGATTGGGCGCAACCCCCGCCAACTGAACGAGGCCTGACCCATGGCAAGCCGCCTGCTCTATGTGATGGACCCGATGTGCTCCTGGTGCTGGGGGTTCGCGCCGGTGGTTGAAGCACTGGCCGGGCAGGCGGCCGCCGCTGGCGTGCCATTGCAGATCGTGGTGGGTGGGTTGCGCCGCGATCAGGTGGCAGTGGATGCTGCTGCTCGTGTGCGTTATCTGGGCTACTGGCAGGCGGTCAATGCCAGTACCGGGCAGTTGTTCGACTTTGATCGTGGTTTGCCCGAAGGCATGGTCTACGACACAGAGCCGGCCTGCCGCGCGTTGGTCACTGCACGGCAGCTGGATGGCAGCAGCGCCTGGACGCTGCTCAGGCTGATTCAGCAAGCCTTCTACACTCAAGGGGCCGACGTCACCCAGGCCAGCGTGTTGGTGCAACTGGCCGAGCAGGCCGGCATCCCGCGTATCGAGTTCGCCGAGACCTTCGACAGCCAGGCCATGCACGAGGCCACCAGCACCGACTTTACCTGGGTTCAGGATCTGGGGATTGCCGGCTTCCCGACGTTGCTGGCCGAACATAATGGTCAGCTGGCGTTGCTGACCAACGGCTATCAGCCACTGGAGGTGTTATCGCCGTTACTGAGCCGCTGGCTGGAGCGCGCTGCCCATGCCTGATCGGTTGAGCTGGGCTGAAATCCGTCGCCTGGCCCTGCGTCACAAGAAAGCGCTGATCCTGGCCAATCTGGTCGCCGTGCTGGCGACCTTGTGCAGCGTGCCGATCCCACTGCTGCTGCCGCTGCTGGTGGACGAAGTGCTACTCAAGGATGGCGACGCAGCGCTCAAGGTGATGGACCACTTCCTGCCGGCGCACTGGGAAACGGCAGCGGGCTACATCGGTCTGATGCTGCTGCTGACCCTGCTGCTGCGCGGCTCTGCGCTGATCTTCAACGTGTTGCAGGCGCGGCTGTTCGCCAGGCTGTCGAAGGACATCGTCTATCGCATCCGCATACGCCTGATCGAACGGCTCAAGCGTATCTCCCTCGGTGAGTACGAGAGCCTGGGCGGCGGCACCGTGACCACGCACCTGGTCACCGATCTGGACACGCTGGACAAGTTCGTCGGCGAGACCCTCAGCCGCTTTCTGGTGGCGGTGCTGACCCTGGTCGGTACCTCGGCCATCCTCATCTGGATGCACTGGCAACTGGCGCTGCTGATCCTGCTGTTCAACCCGCTGGTGATCTACGCCACCGTGTTGTTGGGCAAGAAGGTCAAGCACCTGAAGAAGCTGGAGAACGACAGTACGTCGCGCTTCACCCAGGCGCTGACCGAAACCCTGGAAGCCATTCAGGAGGTGCGCGCCGGCAACCGCCAGGGTTATTTCCTCGGTCGCCTTGGCGGGCGCGCGCGTGAGGTGCGCGATTACGCCGTGGCCTCGCAATGGAAAAGCGACGCGTCGAACCGTGCCAGCGGCCTGCTGTTCCAGTTCGGTATCGACGTATTCCGTGCGGCGGCGATGCTTACCGTGCTGTTCTCCGACCTGTCCATCGGCCAGATGCTCGCGGTCTTCAGCTACCTGTGGTTCATGATCGGCCCGGTGGAGCAGTTGCTCAGCCTGCAATACGCCTTCTATGCGGCAGGTGGTGCGATGACGCGGATCAACGAGCTCTTGGCGCGTCAGGACGAGCCACAGTACGCCGGGCGCGTCGACCCGTTCAAGGGGCGCGACACGGTCGGTATCGAGATCCGGGGGCTGACCTTCGGCTATGGCGATGAGCCGGTGCTCGATGGCCTCGACCTTTCCATTGCGCCGGGTGAGAAGGTGGCGATCGTCGGTGCTTCGGGTGGTGGCAAGAGCACCCTGGTGCAGTTGCTGCTGGGGTTGTACGCGGCGCAGGCTGGCAGCATTCGTTTCGGCGGCAGCACGCTTGAAGAGGTTGGGCTGGACTGCGTGCGTGATAACGTCGCCGTGGTGTTGCAGCATCCGGCACTGTTCAACGACACGGTACGCGCCAACCTGTGCATGGGCCGCGAGCGCAGCGATGAGGCGTGCTGGCAGGCGCTGCGCATCGCCCAGCTTCACGACAGCATTGCGCAACTGCCGCAAGGGCTCGATAGCGTGGTCGGACGCAGTGGTGTGCGCCTGTCCGGCGGGCAGCGCCAGCGCCTGGCCATTGCCCGTATGGTGCTGGCCGAACCCAAGGTGGTGATCCTCGACGAAGCCACTTCGGCACTGGATGCCGCCACCGAGTACGCCTTGCACGAAGCGCTGGCGCAGTTTCTCGAAGGGCGTACCACGCTGATCATCGCCCACCGCCTGAGCGCGGTGAAGCAGGCTGATCGGGTGCTGGTGTTCGATGGCGGCAGCGTGGCCGAGGATGGCGACCACCAGCAACTGATCGCCGAAGGTGGGCTGTACGCCAAGCTTTACGGGCATTTGCAGCAGGGGTGAGGCGTCTAGCCTTCGCGGCTGAAACGGAATGCCGCCCAACTGCCCTGTAGGAGCGGCTTCAGCCGCGATGCTCTTTTTCGTAACCCATGCTCCCGGATTGCATCCGGGCTACAGAACCTTCTGGGCTGTCGCGGCTAAAGCCCCTCTCACAAGGCATGACAGATTGCTCCGCGCCTGTGGGAGGCGCTTCAGCGGCGACGCTTTATCTCAATCGCTGCTTATCAAGGCTTCGCTCAATTCCTCGAACAGCGTCTGCACCGAGCGCAAGGCGCGGCAGTCGGGGCGCGTCAGCAACCAGAGCTCGGTGTCACAGCCGGTCAGCGGCGGGCCGAGTGCCTTGAGTTCGGGATGGGCGCGCAGCACGAAGTCGGGCAGGGCGGCCACGCCCAAGCCGGCGCGGGCCAGTTGCGCCACGGCGTACATGCTGCTGCAGCGGTAGTTGGGGGTGACGCCCGGCAGCTCGCGCAGGCGCCACAGTACCGTGGCATGGTCCGGCATTGCCTCGTCCGGGGCGATCCAGCTCTGCCGTGCCAGGTCGCTGCGGTCCTGGCCATCATCACGGGCGCAAACCCGATAGGACACCTTGGCCAGGCGCCGGCCCACCAGATGCTCCGGCGGCTCGTTGGTCAGGCGCAGGGCCAGGTCGGCGTCACGCCGGCTGAGGTTGGCGAAGTCGTTGGACGTCACCAGCTCCAGTGCCAGCGCCGGGTAGCTGGGCATGAAACGCGCCAGCGCTGGCAGCAGCAGGCTGCCGAGTACCGCGTCGGTGCAGGTCAGGCGCACTGTGCCGCTCACCACCTGTTTGCCCAGTTCCAGCGCCACACGTGCTGCATCCAGTGCCTGTTCGGCGCGTTCGGCCTGTTCGGCCAGGGCGCGGGCGGTTTCACTGGGTTCGTAGCCACGCCTGCTCTTCTCGAACAGCGCCACACCCAGGGCGGCTTCCAGCCGGCGCACGGCGCGGAAGACGGTAGAGACGTCTACCTGCAGCAGTTCTGCCGCACGTGCCAGGGAGCGACCGCGCACCAGGGCGAGCACCAGAGAGAGGTCGGTATGGTCGATCTGATATTGCATGGCTGCAATCTCTGCTTGTCTATTCGCCAATTATTATTGCGCGAGCGCCATCTTATAGTGGCAGGGAGACGGTCATGCAAGAGGGGGTAGACGTATGTACAGCAAGTGTCGAGTCAGGGTCGCTCTGGTGGGTGACCACAATGCGGCGATTGCCGCGCACCGGGCCATTCCCGAGGCGCTGCGCCTGGCCAGCGAAACGCTGGGTGTGGCGGTCGAACATGACTGGCTGGCCACTGAGCGTCTCGTCGATGACACCACCCTGATGGCCTACGATGGCATCTGGTGCGTGCCGGGCAGCCCCTATGCCGCCACCGAGGGTGCGTTGCGTGCCATTCGTTTCGCCCGGGAGCAGGGTGTGCCGTTTCTGGGCACCTGTGGTGGTTTCCAGCACGCGCTGCTGGAGTATGCGCGCAACCGCCTGGGCTGGACGGAAGCCGAACATGCCGAGCTGTCGCCGCAAGCGCAGAACCCTCTGATCGTCCCCCTGAGCTGTGCCCTGCTGGACGTCAGCGAGCACGTGCACCTGGTCTCCGGCTCGCGCATTGCCGAGCTCTACGGTGTACGTGAGATCAGCGAGCAGTACCTGTGCCGCTACGGCCTCGCCGATGCCTTCGTCGAGCCGCTGATGGCCCAGGCGCTGAAGGCCTCCGGGCATGACCAGGCGGGGGCCGTGCGTGCCATCGAACTGGAAGATCATCCATTCTTCATCGCCACCCTGTTCCAGCCCGAACGCGCTGCCCTGGAAGGTCGCCTGCCGCCGCTGGTCGCCGGCCTGGTCGGTGCCTGTGCGGTGCAAGCGGTGCATGAAGCGCAGCAGGAGGCAGTGGCTTGATCGCCGCTACGCCGGAGCCACCCTATTACGTGGTGATGTTCACCTCGGTGCGCACCGAGGTGGACGCCGGTTATGCCGAAGCGGCGCAGCGCATGCTGGAACTGGCCGCACAGCAGCCCGGCTTTCTCGGCGCGGAGTCGGCGCGCAGCGACGGCCTGGGCATCACCTTGTCCTACTGGCAGAGCGAA
>CAZIZA010000092.1:0-12855 GCA_964543555.1 uncultured Pseudomonas sp. | reverse complement strand
GGATCCATATGATCACCGGTATCGCCTGGATCGGCGCATCGTTCTATTTCGTCTGGCTGGAGAACAACCTCAACCGTAGCAATCCCCGCGAGGGCCTGTCGGGCGACCTCTGGGCGATTCACGGCGGCGGTATCTACCACCTGGAAAAGTACAAGCTGGCGCCGCCGAAAATGCCGGAGAACCTGCACTGGTTCAAATGGGAGGCCTACGCCACCTGGCTGTCGGGCGTCGCCCTGCTGCTGGTGGTGTACTACCTCAATCCGACCCTGTATCTGGTCAAGCCAGGTGTCGACCTGGCGCCAGCCGCGGCCATCGCCATCGGCCTCGGCTCCATGGCCGTCAGCTACCTGATCTATCACGTTCTCTGCGACTCGCCACTTGGCAAGCGTCCGGGCCTGCTCGGCGCCGTGCTGTTCGTGCTGATCATCGCTGCCGCCTACGGCTTCAGCCAGATCTTCAGCGGCCGCGCCGCGTACATTCATGTCGGCGCCATCATCGGCACCATCATGGTCGGTAACGTGTTCTTCACCATCATGCCGGCCCAGCGCGCACTGGTTAAGGCCATCGAGGAAAACACCACGCCGGACCCGACCCTGCCGGCCAAAGGCCTACTGCGCTCGCGCCACAACAACTACTTCACCCTGCCAGTGCTGTTCATCATGATCAGCAACCACTTCCCGAGCACCTACGGCAGCCAGTACAACTGGCTGATCCTGGCAGGTCTCGCGATTCTCGCCGTACTGGTGCGCCACTACTTCAACACCCGCCACGACAGCAGCAAGTACGTCTGGACCTTGCCGGCCGCAGCCTTGGGCATGATCAGTCTGGCATACGTCACGGCACCGACGCATCGTACGGTGAGCCCAGCGCCTGCAGCGCTCGTCGAACAACACGCCAGCCCACAGCAGGCCTCGCCCGAGGAGTCTGTACCGCCGGAGCAGGCCGGCACCGATACGGTCAGTACCGGCATAGGGGACTTCGCCAAGGTCGCAAGTGTGATCCAGAAGCGCTGCACCGTCTGCCACTCGGCCAGCCCGACCAGTCCGATGTTTAGCGCGGCACCGGCCGGTTTCATGCTGGACACAGCCGAGCAGATCAGGGCGCAGGCGGCGAAGATTCATGCTCAGAGCGTGGCCACGCACATCATGCCACTGGGCAACATCACCCAGATGACCCAGGACGAGCGTGACCTGATTGGCCGCTGGATCACCGAAGGCGCACCGATCGACTGACCGCCACACATACCGCGCCCGAAACTGGGCGCGGACAGGGATTGCCAAACGGGCGACAGCCAAAGCCCCCAAAGCGCACCAAGCAAGCGCAACACGACACAACCAAGCACCAAGTCGGCGCAAAGCCGGACACCTCGCACACGTCTTTTTCGAGACGCTCAGCACTGACAATCTCTCTCTGTCATGTCTGCAGCATGTCAAAAACCATGTTTAGCAGCGATTTTCTGTGCACAAGACCTTCAGATCACAATCAAAACCCTGCCATATTTTATGTATACAAAGTGCCATTGATATTTGAATACAAAAAAGGAATGAAACCTGCAGACAAAACGCCCAAAAACGCTACGTGCAAGAACAACACTGGGAGCTGTCCATGTCCAATACCGAAGACTTTCGCATCAAGCACATCGACCCCTCGCTACATAACGAGGATCTCGCGCCACTGGCCCCGGAGAAACGCACCTGGGGCTGGTTCGAGATTTTCAACGTCTGGTCTAACGATATTCAGAGCCTGTTCGGCTACACCCTGGCGGCCACGCTGTTCATTTCCTACGGCCTCAATGGCTGGGCGGTGCTGGCCGGCATCGTCCTCGCCGGCTTCATCGTCATGGGCCTGGTACAGCTGACCGGCAAACCCAGCGTCAAGTACGGCATCCCCTTTCCGGTCTTCGCCCGCGCCAGTATGGGTGTGCGCGGCGCCAACTTCCCTGCGCTGGTACGCGGCATCGTCGCCATCTTCTGGTACGGCGTGCAGACCTACTTCGCCTCCACCGCCGTGGCGCTGCTACTCAACTCCCTGCTGCAACCACAAGACCCTGCCGTATACATGGGCCTGACTGCCATCGGCTGGCTGTCCTACGTGATCGTCTGCCTGTTCCAGGTGGGTCTGTTCGTCTGCGGCATGAGCTGGATCACCCGCTTCCTCAATTGGGCCGGGCCGCTGGTGTACGTGGTGATGATCGCGCTGATGGGCCTGATCTGGTACGAGGCCGGCCCGAGCTTGCTCAGCGAGCTGGGCAACATCTTCAGTGGCTCGGGCGAATACAAGGCAGGCCCGGTGGCTGCTTTCTTCGCCGTGGTCGGCACCATGGTCGCCTACTTCGCCGCGGTGGTGATCAACTACGGCGACTTCGCCCGCTTCGTCAAAAGCGAGAAACAGATGACCATCGGCAACTTCCTCGGCCTGCCGGTGAGCCTGGCGATCTTCTCGCTGATCGCGCTGGTGATCACCGCCGGCACCGTGGTGGTGTTCGGTGAAACGCTGACCAACCCGACCGATATCGTTGCGCGTGTCGACAACCTGACCCTGACCATCATCGCCGCGCTGACCTTCTTCGCCGCAACCGTGGGCATCAACCTGGTGGCCAACTTCATCCCGCCAGCCTATGACCTGGCCAACCTGGCGCCGGCGCATATCAGTGCCCGCACCGGTGGCTTCATCACCTCCGGCATCGCCTTCTTCATCGGCGCCCTGTGGGTGGCCTTCATCAGTAGCGTCGGTATCGCCGCCTTCGTCGACACCCTGGGCGCGGTGCTGGCGCCGTTGTACGGCATCATCGTCGCCGACTACTACCTGGTGCGCCAGCGCAAGCTCGACCTGCAGCAACTGTTCAGCGCTGAAGTCGGTTCGGTGTACTACTTCGATGGCGGCTGGAACCGCAAGGCGATGCTGGCCTTTGCCATCGGCTCGATGTTTTCCGTTGCTTCGGTTTGGGCGCCTGCGCTGAGTCAACTGTCCGGTTATGCCTGGCTGCTCGGCGCCCTGCTGGGCGCAGTGCTGCATTACGGCCTGATGCGTGGCCAGGCGCAGGCACTCAAGCGCGCCAACGCCACAGCCTGAGATCAGATACCGGCGCAGAAGCGCCGGTATCCATCAGCCACCGGTCATGCTCATGAAGCGCACCACCTGGACCTGCTCGTCAGTGGCAAAGTGGTGCCGTTCGGGCTTCAGGCGCAGCGCCTCGATCAGCGCCTGACGCAGGCGCTCACCGTCACCGGGATGGGCGCGTAGCAGGCGTTTGAGATCCAGTGCATTGTCATGGCCCAGGCACAGCACCAGTTTGCCCTCGGCCGTGACCCGCACACGGTTACAGTCGCCACAAAAATTGTGACTGTGCGGTGAGATGAAACCGACCTGGGTCTGCGTACCAAGCACCTGCCAATAACGCGAAGGCCCGCCAGTCACCTTGTTACTGCTCGCCAGCGCATGGCGCTGCTCGATGCGCTGGCGCACCTCGTCACTGGAGCAAAAGGTCTGCTGACGGCGATGGCTGACCACGCTACCCAGCGGCATTTCCTCGATGAAGCTGATATCCAGGCCGCGCTCGATGGCGAACTCGACCAGATCGAGTACCTCGTCATCATTACGGCCGCTCTGCACCACACTATTGAGCTTGATGCGCTCAAAGCCAGCCTCCCGCGCAGCCTCGATGCCAGCCAGCACCTGATCCAGCCGGTCACGCCGGGTGAAGGCTGCGAAGCGCTCACGTTGCAGCGAATCCAGGCTGATATTCAAGCGGCGTACACCCGCCGCACGCAACGCTCCGGCCATCTCCGACAGCTGCGAACCATTGGTGGTAATCGCCAGATCATCCAGCTCGGCACGCGCGCCCAAACGCTGCAGCAGGCTCAGCAGATTCTTGCGCACCAACGGCTCACCGCCGGTAATACGGATACGCCGCACGCCCAGACCGATAAAGGCGTCAGCCACTGCGTACAACTCCTCGAGACTGAGAATCTGAGCACGAGGCGCGAAGACCATATCCTCGCTCATGCAGTAGGTGCAGCGAAAGTCGCAGCGATCGGTCACCGATAAGCGCAGATAGGTAATACGCCGACCGAACGGGTCGACGAGTTGATGAGAGGGCACAGCAGGTCTCCTACAGCCTCAGACGCCAGGACTTCGTGTCATGAATCGCGTTGCGCGGGATAAAAACAGAAAAGCCATTTTCTGTACACAGTGACTTGACCCACAAGTCAGTTAAGCGCTGAACAGCCCGTGGCCGCTGCCTTGAGACGCGCGCAAGGCCGATGCTACCATGCCCGACCGCCGCCCGGCGGCAGAGGAAACATAGAGCCCTATGACCAGCATTCGCGAGCGCAACAAAGCGCTTATTCTGCGCGCAGCCAGCGAAGAGTTCGCCGATAAAGGCTTCGCCGCCACCAAGACCAGCGACATCGCGGCCAAGGCCGGCCTGCCCAAGCCGAATGTCTACTACTATTTCGGGTCCAAGGAAAATCTCTACCGCGAAGTCCTGGAAAGCATCATCGAGCCGTTACTCGCCGCCTCTGCGCCGTTCAATCAGCCGGGACACCCGAACGAAGTGCTGACCGCCTACATTCGCTCGAAGATCCGCATCTCCCGCGAACTGCCGCATGCTTCCAGGGTATTCGCCAGCGAGATCATGCACGGCGCACCGCATCTGTCACCGGAGCAGACCGCGCAACTCAACGCCCAGGCCAAGCATAATATTGCCTGCATTCAGCGCTGGATCGATCAGGGCCTGATGGCGCAGGTTGATCCGCATCATCTGCTGTTCAGCATCTGGGCCGCGACCCAGACCTATGCCGACTTCGACTGGCAGATCTCCGTGGTCACCGGCAAAGCCAAACTCGATGACAACGACTACGAAGCGGCTGCGCAGACCATCATTCGCCTGGTGCTCAAAGGCTGCGAAGTCGCCCCTGCCCCCCTCGAGAGCAGCGCGCGGGCAAGCAGCCATTAGGGCTGGCGCTCGCACACTCACAAGGCCGCGCCAGCGGCCAATCAACCCCGTCGGTGAGGCGTTACTGTGGCCGAACCGGGTGATGCGTGTTGAGCAGGGGCATCGTCTTCATATGACCTATACATGGCGATTAGACGTCGCAGGATCTGCGCGCTGCTGCCCAGCCTGGCGCAAGATCCCGTAAGAGCACGCGCACAGCTATCCTGGCTCGATTTGCTGAAACAGACTGAAGCAAAACCGAACGGCCATCGCGTGGTCTTAAAGCCGCCCTGTGGGCTATAAAGCCCGACTTTTAATAATAAGGAAGCGCGCCATGGCCGTTACCACCCATGAATCCACGGCCCCCGCCAAGGCCGCCTGGATTGGCCTGATCCTGGGTCCATTGCTACTGCTCATGTGCCTGGTCACCGAACCACCGGCCGGTTTATCCGGCGCCGCCTGGGCCACCATCGGCCTGGCCTTGCTGATGGCGACCTGGTGGTCCACCGAGGCCATCCCGATTCCCGCCACGTCGCTGCTGCCAATTCTGTTGATCCCGGCGCTGGGCATCGACAGCCTCAACGCCGCGACGGCGCCCTATGCCAACCCGACCATTTACCTGTTCCTCGGTGGCTTCATCCTCGGCCTGGCCATGGAGCGCTGGAACCTGCACAAACGCATCGCCTTGATGACGTTGCTGGCGATGGGCAGCAAGCCAAGTAAACAGATCGCCGGTTTCATGATGGCCACGGCCTTTCTCAGTATGTGGGTGAGCAATACCGCCACCACCATCATGATGCTACCCATCGGTCTTTCGGTGATTGCCATGCTGACCGGTGAGAAAAACACTGCGGAGGCCGACCGGGAACGCTTCGCCACTGCCCTGCTGCTGGCCATCGCTTACGCGGCCAGCGTCGGTGGCATCGCCACGCTGATCGGCACCCCGCCCAATGCCCTGCTGGCGGCCTTCCTCGCCGACAACTACGAGGTGCAGATCGGCTTCGGCCAGTGGATGCTGCTGGGCGTGCCGGTGGCGGTGATCATGCTGGCGTTCATCTGGTGGTGGCTGACTCGCGGCGGTTTCAATCTGGCCGGGCATGACAGCACACAATTGATTCGCAGCGAGCTGGCCGAACTCGGCCCGCTGAGCCGCGGCGAGAAGCTGGTTGCACTGGTGTTTGTGGTGACCGCGCTGGCCTGGGTGTTCCAGCCGCTGATCGCAGACTGGTTGCCCGGTGTCAACGACACCAGCATCGCCATCGCCGCAGCGCTGGCGCTGTTCATCATCCCGGTGGACATCAAGGAGCGTGTGTTCCTGATGAACTGGGAAAGCGCCGGCAAACTGCCCTGGGGCGTGCTCCTGCTGTTTGGTGGTGGCCTGGCCCTTGCCGGTGTCATTCGCAGTACAGGCCTGGCCGAGTGGATCGCCCAGAGCCTCGGCGCGCTGGGTGCCCTGCCGGTGATCGCGATGATCGGCGTGGTGGTGCTGGTGATCATCTTCCTTACCGAAATCACTTCCAACACCGCCACCGCCGCTGCCTTCCTGCCGCTGCTGGGCGCATTGGCCGTATCGCAGGGCATGCCGGCCGAGTTGCTGGCAATTCCTGCCGCCATCGCTGCCAGTTGCGCCTTCATGATGCCGGTGGCAACACCGCCCAATGCCATCGTATTCGGCACCGGGCATATGAAAATACAGTCGATGATCAAGGCCGGCTTCGCCCTGAATCTGTTTGGGGTAGTGCTGGTAACGGTAATCTGCTACCTGCTGGTGGGCATGATCTGGGCGCATTGACCCTGGACCGCACCAATAAAAACGGCGCCTTCAGGCGCCGTTTTCATTTGTGCAGGGTGACTCGCCAAGCTCATGTGGCGTCAGCGATCCTGATACTGCCGGAATAACCCCGGTGGAATGCCCGAGCTGTCGGTTGCCTTCCACGGTCCACCAGCTTGCGACGACCAGCTCCAGCCGCCGTCCCAGCGGTAGAAGATGCGCTCGCGGTAGTAGAGATGCTGCGCACCTTCAATCACATAGACTCCCAGCCCCGGGTTCCAGTGGCTTTTCACTCCGGGCGGCGGTGCATAACGGGGATGCGAGGGCTGCTGCACCGGCGGAAGATCACCGACCGGCGCACCTGGCTGTTGCAATACGCAACCACTCAGACCAAGCCCAAGCACACAAACCAGTGCCAGACGCTTCACTGGGCCTGCCCGTCGCGGCTGTTGATCAGTAGCGCCTGTACGCCAGTCGCCGTATTGGCCAACGGACCGCTCTGACCTATCCACTCGCCCTGAGTAGCATTGCCCGCGCGGGATACACGTGCCACCAGTTGCACCTGGTCGAATTGGGAAATTTTCAACTGCGGCATCATCGCGTCAACGTCGGACAGGCTGATCTGCGCTGGCAGGTCGGAGACCTTCAGGCGTTTGACCGCCAACGGCATCGGCGGACCGCTGAGGGCACGGGCGAAGACGAACACGGCATCGTCCGGCTGCACGTTCTGCTGCACCTCGGGCGCCAGCGATACGCTGACCTCAAGCACATGCGCCTTGGTGTCCGACTCGACAGCGGCGCCGGGCTGTACGCCCTCACCCATCTGCTGACGTGCACGCTCGATACCACCGGAGATGGCCACGCGCGACGGATCTTGCTCCGGCAGCACAGCGACCAGTCGTTCCCAGTAGCGTACGGCGTCGGCGTAGCGCTGACTTTCATAGGCGGCGATGCCGAGCAAACCGAGGCTGGTGACCTCTTGCGGATCGGCCTGCAGTGCTTCGTCGGTAAGCGCCTGCAGTCGCTCGTTCCACTGTTTGCCTTCAGCGAAATACAGCGCCTGCGCCCATTGACCAAGCAGCTCCGGAGCACGCCCGGCGATTTCCACGGCACGCCCAAAGGCCTTGGCTGCCTCTTCGGCACGCTCCTGCGCCATGTAGGTACGGCCCAGAAAATACCAGGCCTCAGCCGAGTCTGGTTGCTGCTCTACGGTCTGCTCCAGACGTGCTGTCATCTCTTCGATGCTTTGCGGCTGGGCAGCAGCCAGTTGACGGGTCTGTACGACCTCGTCGACAGCCCCCCAGTGCAGGTACAGGGCCACACCGAGCACCGGCACCAGCAGCGCCGATATCAGCGGAATCCTGCCGCCCAGTACACTGCTGCGGCGCTGCACACCTTCAGTGTCATCCAGCAACTCGCGCGCCGCTTCGGCGCGGCCGGCCTCCATCTGCGCATCGTCGAGCACACCCGCCTGACGCTGGGCTTCCAGCTCCTGCAGACGCTCCTGATAGAGCGTCACATTGAGTGCGGTACGATCTTCCTCGGCCTGCAGCTTGCGAATGCGCAGTACGGGAATCAGTAGAAACGCCAGGGCAGTCAGCAACAGCAGCCCGGCGGGCAACCAGAAATCGATCATCGGTCTTTGTTGTCCTGAGAGTTTTGCTCGAGCAATGCGGCGAGGCGCGCCTGCTCATCAAGGGAGAGGCCTGCGGCTGAACGGTCTTTGTTCTGGCTGCGGCGGCGAATGAGGATCACCCCAAGCACGCCGAAGCCCAGGAGCAACATGCCGGCCGGGCCGTACCAAAGCAGCAGCGTGCGGCTGGTCAGCGGCGGTTTGTAGAGGACGAAATCACCATAGCGGGAAACCAGGAAATCGATGATCTCCTCGTTGCTCTTGCCCTCTTCGAGCATACGGAAGATCTCGTTGCGCAGGTCCGTGGCGATCGGCGCATCGGAGTCGGCAATATTCTGATTCTGGCACTTCGGGCAGCGTAACTCTTCGATCAGGCTGCGATAGCGCTGACGCTCGGCGTCGTTGGCAAACTCGAAGGTATCGATGGCGGCATGCGCGCTGGCCAACAGCCCCAGCGCCAAACCGGCAGAAATCAACAGACGTTTAGGCAGGCGCCATGAAAACGTCGCGAGCGAAGAGCAGGCAAGGCGAAAGCAGGCGAAGAAGCGGAGTTTACAAGTTGTAAATGAGCATTCTGAGCCTGTTTTCAACGCGGCATGATCGAGCGCAGTAGTTTTCATGGTGCCTGTGCCTCGTCGACCAGTTCTCGATAGATCGGCGCCAGCGTCTCGCGCCAGACCCGCTCGTCGATGGTGCCGACGAACTTGTGGCGAATGATGCCCCTGGCATCGACGAAGAAGGTTTCCGGCGCACCGTACACCCCCAGGTCCAGCCCCAGGCTGCCCTTGGCATCCTCGATATTGAGTTGATAAGGGTTGTGCAGGTCGCGCAGCCACTGCTGCGCCGGCTCACGCTGATCCTTGTAGTTGATACCATGGATCAGCACGCCAGCTTCGGCCAGCTTGTTCAACACCGGATGCTCATGCCGGCAGGCCGGGCACCACGTAGCCCAGACATTCACCAGCGCAGGCTTGCCCCTGATGTCAGCCTCGCTAAGGGTGCGCTCGGGATCGTCTAGCGACGGCAGGCTGAAAGCCGGGAACGGCTTGCCAATCAGCGCCGAGGGCAACTCGGACGGATCGAGGAACAGACCGCGATAGAGAAATACGGCGATGGCGAGAAAAGCCACCAGCGGTAGCAACAGGAGCAGGCGTCTCATGCGCTGGCCTCCTGCATACCCAGGGCTTCCCGCACACGGGTACGCACCTTGATCCGGTAGCGCTTGTCAGCCGCAGCGAGGAAGCCGCCCAGCGCCATCAGCAAACCACCCAGCCAGATCCAGCGGACGAACGGCTTGATGTGGATGCGCACGGCCCAGGCACCCTGCTCCAGGGGCTCGCCCAGGGCGACGAACAGATCGCGGGTGAAGCCGGCATCGATACCGGCCTCGGTCATGGTGGTCTGTTGCACGGTATACAGGCGTTTCTCCGGATGCAGCACGCGCAGTTGCCGCTCACCCGCGAACACGCGCACCGTTCCCTTGTCCGACGTGAAGTTGGGCCCCTCATGGTGCACCGCACCGTCGAACTGGAAACGGTAGCCCCCCAGCTCCACCGAGTCACCTGGCGCCATACGCAGGTCGCGCTCGTAACTGCCCAGGCTGGTCAGCACGACACCGACGGCGCATACGGCAAACCCCAGATGCGCAACCTGCATACCCCAGTAACTGCGGCCCAGACTCGGTAACCCCTTGATCAGCCCCTTGTGCCGGGTCTTGTCGAGAATGTCGCGCGCGCCCGCCAGAATCACCCAGAAGGCCAGCAGGCACACCGCAAGCACAGCCCAATGGAAGTCGCCATGCAGGAAGGTCGCGATGACCGCCAGCACCACGCTAACCACCAGTACAGGCGTCAGCATGCCGGCCAGCCATTTCACCGGCGTATCCTTCCAGCGCACCAGCACGCCGACGCTGATGACCGCCATCAACAATGCCATCAGCGGCAGGAACAGCGCGTTGAAATAAGGCGGGCCAACCGACAGCTTGGCGCCAGTCAGAGCATCGAGCACCAGCGGATAGAGGGTGCCCAGCAGAATCATCGCCGCCGAGACCACCAGCACAATGTTGTTGACCAGCAGCAGCGTCTCACGCGACCACAAGCCGAAGCCAACGCGGCTCTTGACCACCGGGGCGCGCAATGCGAACAGCGCCAGCGAACCACCGACCACCACCAACAGGAAGGCGAGGATGAACACGCCGCGCTCCGGGTCAGTGGCAAAGGCATGCACCGAGGTCAGCACGCCGGAGCGCACCAGGAAGGTACCCAGAAGGCTGAGGGAAAACGCGGCGATGGCCAGCAGTACGGTCCAACTCTTGAACACCCCCCGCTTTTCGGTCACAGCAAGCGAGTGAATCAGGGCCGTGCCCACCAGCCAGGGCATGAAGGAGGCATTCTCCACGGGATCCCAGAACCACCAGCCGCCCCAGCCCAGCTCGTAGTAAGCCCACCAGGACCCCAGAGCGATACCAATGCCGAGGAAGGCCCAGGCAACGGTAGTCCACGGCCGTGACCAACGCGCCCAGGCGGCATCGAGCTTGCCACCGAGCAGTGCGGCAATGGCGAAGGCAAAGGCCACCGAGAAACCGACATAGCCCATGTACAGCATCGGCGGATGCACGATCAGGCCGAAGTCTTGCAACAGCGGATTGAGGTCGCGGCCATCTGCCGGTGAATTCGGCAGCAGGCGCTCGAAGGGGTTGGAGGTGATGATCAGAAACAGCAGAAAACCAATGCTGATCATGCCCATCACTGCCAGCACACGGGCGAGCATTTCTTCCGGCAGGTGACGCGAGAAGATCGCCACGGCGAAGGTCCAGCCTGCCAGGATCAACGCCCACAGCAGCAAGGAGCCCTCGTGCGCGCCCCAGACCGCACTGAACTTGTAGTACCAGGGCAGCGCGCTGTTGGAGTTGTTGGCCACGTAGGCGACGGAGAAATCGTCGACCATGAAGGCATAGGTCAGGCAGATGAAGGAGAACAGCAGGAAAGCGAACTGCCCCCAGGCAGCAGGCTGCGCGAGGCTCATCCACTGGTGGTCACCACGCCAGGCTCCGATCAGCGGCAGCGTCGCCTGCACCAGGCACAGGCACAGCGCCAGGATCATCGCCAGATGGCCGAGCTCGGGAATCATTGTGCGTCCTCCTGCTGATAGCCTTGTTTGGCGGCCTTGGCTTCATTGTGCTGTTGCATCATTCCGCTCTTTTCCAGCGCCTGCATGACTTCAGGCGGCATGTAATTTTCATCATGCTTGGCCAGTACCTCGTCAGCCACCAGCACGCCCTGCGCATTGACACGACCGAGGGCGACAATGCCCTGCCCTTCACGGAACAGATCCGGCAGGATGCCGCTATAGCGAATGGTCACGCCATGCGCGCCGTCGGTGACGACGAAGTCGACTTCAAGCGTATCGGGGGAGCGCTTCACCGACCCCTCTTCGACCAGCCCACCGGCGCGAATGCGCGTACCTTCGGGCGCCTCACCATTGGCGATCTGACTCGGGGTGTAGAACAGGTTGATATTCTCCTGCAGTGCGGTCAGCGCCAGCGCAACGGCGATGCTCACGCCACAGAGGATGGCCAGGACGATGTACAGGCGTTTCTTGCGAACCGGATTCACTTCGACTTCTCCCGGCGCAAACGACGCGCCTCGTCTTGCAGGTAACGGCGGCGCGCCAGGACAGGCAACACCACATTCAACGCCAGGATCGCCAGGCTGATGCCGTAGGCGCTCCAGACGTAGGCGCCATGGGTGCCCATGGCGAGGAACTCGGAGAACGACGCGAAACTCATGCCTTGCCCTCCACCAGCGTCTGCACTTCGGCCTTCACCCAACTGCTGCGCGCTTCACGTTTGAGGACTTCCAGGCGCATGCGATAGAGCAATACAGCGCCGAAGAAGCAGTAGAAACCCAACACCGCCAGCAGCAGCGGCAGCCACATTTCCATCGGCATGGCGGGTTTTTCGGTGATCTTGAAAGTGGCGGTCTGGTGCAGCGAATTCCACCACTCCACCGAGTACTTGATGATCGGGATGTTGACTACACCAACGATGGCCAACACGGCGCAGGCCTTGGCAGCGCTGTCGCGGTTGCTGATGGCGTTGCCCAGGGCGATGACGCCGAAATAGAGGAACAACAGGATCAGCATCGACGTCAGGCGCGCATCCCACACCCAGTAGGTGCCCCAGGTCGGTTTGCCCCAGATGGCGCCGGTAAGCAGGGCGATGGCCGTCATCCAGGCGCCGATGGGCGCGGCCTGCTGCAGGGCGACATCGGCCAGTTTCATCTTCCATACCAGCCCAACCAGGCCGGCCACAGCCAGCGTCAAATAGATCGACTGGGCCAGAAAGGCAGCCGGGACATGGATGTAGATGATGCGAAAGCTGTTGCCTTGTTGATAGTCAGGTGGCGCGAAGGCAAGGCCCCAGACCAGACCCGCAACGATCAGCAGTACGGCAGCGATACTGAGCCAGGGCAGCCAGCGGCCGCTCATCTCATAGAACCACTTGGGCGAACCCCA
>CAZIZA010000091.1:0-12944 GCA_964543555.1 uncultured Pseudomonas sp. | reverse complement strand
TGATCCCCAGCGGCACCACCAGCATCACCGAGAACGGGATCGACCAGCTCTCGTACAGCGCTGCCAGGCAGAGGAACACCACGATGGCCGAGATCACGAACAGTGCAGTGGTCTGCGAGCCCGCCAGGCGCTCCTCGTAGGACAGGCCGGTCCAGGAGTAGCCGACGCCCTGCGGCAGTTGCGAGGCGATCTCCTCGACGGCGGCCATGGCATCACCGGTACTGTAGCCAGGTGCCGGCGCACCGAGGATTTCCACTGCCGACACACCGTTATAGCGTGCCAGCTTAGGCGCACCGTAAGTCCACTCGCCGCTGGCGAAGGCACTGAACGGCACCATGCGACCCTGGTCGTTGCGCACGTACCACTTGTTCAGGTCTTCCGGACTCATGCGTGATTCGGCTGCACCTTGCAGGTACACCTTCTTCACCCGACCACGGTCGATGAAGTCGTTGACGTAGCTGGCACCCCAGGCAATCGACAGGGTGCTGTTGATGTCCGACAGCGACAGGCCGAGGGCGCGGGCGCGCTCGTCATCGATCAGCAACTGGTACTGCGCTTCGTCACGCAGGCCGTTGGCGCGCACGCTGTCGAGCACCGGATGCTGGTTGGCCAACTGCAGGAACTTGTCACGTGCTTCGTTCATCACCTCATGGCCAACGCCTGCCTGATCCTGCAGGAAGAAGTTGAAGCCGGTGGCGTTACCCATCTCCATTACCGCCGGCGGAGCGAAGGCGAACACCATCGCATCGCGGAAGCTGAAGAAATGCATCTGCGCACGTTGTGCCAGTGCAGCAACGCCGTTCTCGGCGCCGGGACGTTCGCCCCAGGGCTTGAGCATGATGAAGGCCATGCCCGAGCTCTGGCCACGACCGGCGAAATTGAAGCCGGTCACGGTGAACACCGATTTGACCGTGCTGGCTTCGTCTTCCAGCAAGTACTGGCGCATTTCATCGACCACCACCTGGGTGCGCTCGGCGCTGGAGCCTGACGGCGTCTGCACCTGGGCGAACAGTACGCCCTGGTCTTCCTCGGGGAGGAAGGCGGTGGGAATGCGGGTGAACATCCAGGCCATGATGATGACGATCACCAGGTACAGCAGCAGGTACGGCGTCTTGCGCTTGATCATGCCCGCCACGCCACGTTGATAGGCGTTGCTGCCGCGCTCGAAGGTGCGGTTGAACCAGCCGAAGAAGCCGCGTTTGGCCTCGTGGTGGTCACTGTCGATGGGCTTGAGCAGGGTGGCGCACAAGGCAGGGGTGAAGATCAGCGCCACCAGTACCGACAGGGCCATGGCCGAGACGATGGTGATGGAGAACTGCCGATAGATCACCCCGGTGGAGCCGCCGAAGAACGCCATCGGCAGGAACACTGCCGAGAGCACCAGGCCAATACCCACCAATGCACCCTGGATTTGCCCCATGGACTTGCGCGTCGCTTCCTGGGGCGACAGTCCATCCTCGCGCATCACCCGCTCGACGTTCTCCACCACCACGATGGCATCGTCCACCAGCAGGCCGATGGCCAGGACCATGGCGAACATGGTCAGGGTGTTGATGGAGAAACCGAACGCGGCAAGTATGCCGAAGGTACCGAGCAGTACCACCGGCACCGCCATGGTCGGGATGATGGTGGCGCGCAGGTTCTGCAGGAACAGGAACATCACCAGGAACACCAGCACGATGGCCTCGAACAGGGTGTGCACCACCCCTTCGATGGAGGCCGAGATCACCGGCGTGGTGTCGTAGGGAAAGACCACTTCCATGCCGGCCGGGAAGAACGGCTCGAGATTGGCGATGGTTTCACGCACTGCCTTGGCGGTATCCAGGGCGTTGGCGCCAGTGGCCAGGCGAATCGCCAGACCGGAGGCCGGCAGGCCATTGAACTGCGCGTTGATGGCGTAGTTTTCGCCGCCCAGCTCGACCTTGGCGACATCACCCAGGCGCACCTGGGAGCCATCGGCCTGCACCTTGAGCAGAATCTTGCGGAACTCTTCCGGGGTCTGCAGGCGCGTCTTGCCGATGATGGTGGCGTTGAGCTGATTGCCCGGCGCCGCCGGCAGGCCGCCGAACTGGCCGGAGGAGATCTGCACGTTCTGCGCCTGGATGGCGCTGCGCACGTCAACCGGGGTCAACTGGAAGCTGTTGAGCTTGGCCGGATCGAGCCAGATGCGCATCGCGTACTGCGCGCCGAACACCTGGAAGTCGCCGACGCCCTTGGTCCGCGAAATCGGGTCCTGCAGGTTGGAAACGATGTAGTCGGACAGGTCCTCACGGGTCATGCTGCCGTCTTTCGACACCACGCCGATGACCATCAGGAAGTTGCGCACCGACTTGGTCACACGGATGCCCTGTTGCTGGACTTCCTGTGGCAGCAGTGGGGTCGCCAGTTGCAGCTTGTTCTGCACCTGGACCTGGGCGATATCCGGGTCAACCCCCTGTTCGAAGGTAACGATGATCTCCATGCTGCCGTCGGAGTTGCTCGACGAGCTGACATAGCGCAGGCCGTCGATACCGTTGAGCTGTTGCTCGATCACCTGCACCACGGTGTCCTGCACCGTCTGCGCCGAGGCGCCGGGATAGCTGACGGCGATGCTCACAGCGGGTGGCGCGATGCTCGGATACTGGTTGATCGGTAGCTTGAGGATGGACAGACCACCCGCCAGCATGATCACCAGGGCGATCACCCAGGCGAAGATCGGCCGATCGATAAAGAATCTGGACATTCAGTGTTTCTCCGTTAGTCCTGGCCGTTGGCAGGTGCGGCGCCCTGGGCAGGCGCTTCGGTCTTGACGTTGCTGGCCGGCACGGCGTTGACCTCTGCACCCGGCTGCACGAACTGCAGACCTTCGGTGATCAGGCGGTCACCTTCCTTCAGGCCATCCTCGACCAGCCAGGCATTGCCGACGGTACGGTCGGCCTTGAGCACTCGCTGTTCGACCTTGTTATCCGCGCCCACCACCATCGCTGTCGGTTCACCGCGCTGGTTGCGGGTCACGCCCTGCTGAGGCGCGAGGATGGCGTTTTCCTTGACCCCGGAACGCAGCTCGGCATGCACGAACATGCCCGGCAGCAGCAGGTGATCAGGGTTGGGGAAGACCGCGCGCAGAGTCACCGAACCAGTACTTTCATCCACCGCGACCTCCGAGAACTCCAGGGTGCCTTCATGCGCGTAGCGGCTGCCATCCTCCAGCTTCAGCGCAACCTTGGCGGCGCTGTCGCTGGCCTTCTGCAAACGGCCCTCGGCCAGGTCGCGACGCAGGCTAAGCAGCTCCTTGCTCGACTGGGTGACGTCGACATAGATCGGGTCGAGCTGCTGGATGGTGGCCATGGCACTCGCCTGCCCGTTGCTGACCAGCGCGCCCTCGGTCACGACAGAACGGCCGATGCGACCGCTGATTGGCGCCATCACCCTGGTGTAGCGCAGATCGATACGCGCCTGCTCCAGGGCGGCATCAGCCTGCAGGCTGGCAGCGCGGGCTTCGTCGTAAGCCTGCTGGCTGACGGCCTTGTCATTGACCAGCAGCTTGTAGCGATCTGCCAGCGACTTGGCGGACAACTGCGTGGCCTGGGCACTCTTGAATGCGGCCTCGTAGGTGGCCGGGTCGATCTGATACAGCTGCTGCCCCGCCTTGACCTCGCTGCCCTCGGTGAACAGGCGCTTCTGGATGATGCCGTTGACCTGAGGGCGTACCTCGGCGATGCGATAGGCGCTGGTGCGGCCCGGTACTTCGCTGGTCAGCGCATAGGGTTGTGCCTGCAGCGTCACCACACCGACCTGCGGGGTTGGCCTGGCCTGCGGGGCACTGTCTTCCTGGCAGCCGGTGAGCGTGAGCATTGCCACGGCGATGGCGGAAACCAAGGCGGCAAAGGCTGGTTTCTTGTGCATCTGAGAGAACCTCATTTATCGGATACGCGGCCCGAGCGGGCGAAGGGATGGGGAATTGAGAACCAATGGCGCAGAATATACTTACATGCGTGAATGTTTGTAAATGCCTAAAGCTGTCTGCATACTTCTGACCGCTTCTGATGAAGAAGCGTTTCAGGTAACGCGACAGTGGGTGGGGCAATGGCTAGACGAACCAAGGAAGAGGCACAGGCAACAAGGGCGCAGATACTCGACGCCGCCGAGCAGGTATTCCATGCACGGGGGGTGTCGCATGCGTCTCTGGCCGAAGTAGCGAAAGCGGCCGGTGTCAGCCGCGGCGCCATCTACTGGCACTTCGACAACAAGATAGACCTGTTCCAGGCCATGCTAGAGCGTATGCGTTTGCCGCTGGAGGAACTGGCCCGCGCCAGTGAGAGCGAAGATGAACCGGACCCGCTCGGTTGCATGCGTGAGTTGCTGGTCAGGGCACTGACACGTCTGGCCAGCGAGCCACATACCCGGCGCACGCACGACATCCTACGTTACAAATGCGAATACACAGGCGAGCTGGTCGGCCTGCGTGAGCGTATGCAGGCACTCAGCCTGGAGTGCGACCAGCGCATTGCCAAGGCGCTGAGCAATGCCGTCAACAAGGGCCAGTTACCCAGTGATCTGGATTGCCAGCGTGCGGCCGTTTGCCTGCATGCCTACATGGAAGGCATCGAGGCCAACTGGGTGCTGGTGTCCAACTTCGATCTCGAGCAGCAGGCACCGGCACTGGTCGATACCGTGCTGGATATGTTGCGAAGCCCGGCGCTGCGACTGGGCATCAGCTAGGTCGCAACACCGGCTGGCGCGTTTGTGGCGGACACCGCGCGCCTGGTAATGATTGCCGCGGCTCAGCTCGCCCGCTGCTTAGTGGGCCACTCAGGGAGCACGTGCGGCGCGCGCAAGCGGGCTTGCAGGATGGCAACGAAATGGCGCGCCTCTGCTTCGCTGCGAAAGCTGACGCAATGCTGATCCAGACGAACCTGCCACAGGCGTTCGGCACCCTGATTCTGCAGTTGGACGACAATTTTCATGCTGACCACCTTCTTGAGCTGCGACGACTCATCGGTGCTACTTGGGAACAGTCAGGATAGCCCACTTGCATGGCCATTTGCTGACGTCGGTCAAAGGGCCGACCAGCGTTAAGAACGCTTTGCGATAAGCAGTGTGATGGCGGGGGTGGGATGCAAGAGCTGGTGGGCTGAAGCCCACCCTACGCCAACCTTAGGGATGTGCCGTGGTTTGTCGGGTGGGCCGGGCGACGATCCGCTTCAGCCCACCACGCCATCGCGCCTCAGAACCCTTCGAGTACGATCTTGCCCTTCGCTTTGCCACTTTCCAGCAGCGCATGAGCGCGACGCAGGTTGGCCGCATTGATGGTGCCGAAATGCTCACCGAGTGTCGTTCTGAGCACGCCACTGTCCACCAGCCCGGACACCCGTTGCAGCAGGCGATGCTGTTCGATCATGTCATCGGTCTGATACAGCGAGCGGGTGAACATCAGCTCCCAGTGCAGTGACAGACTCTTGCGCTTGAGCTGCATGACATCCAGTGGTTGCTGCGGATCATCGATCAGCGCCAGGCGTCCTTGCGGCTGCAGGCACTCAACCAGTTGCGCAAAGTGCTGGTCAGTCTGCGTCAGGCTGGCGACGTGGGTGACCTGGCCGATGCCAATGCGTGCCAGCTCCGCGCTCAGAGATTGGGTGTGATCAATTACATGATGCGCGCCCAGCTCGCGGACCCAGGCCTGGGTTTCCGGGCGCGAGGCCGTGCCGATCACGGTGAGGCCGGTCAGGCGTCGCGCCAGTTGGGTGAGGATCGAACCGACACCACCGGCGGCACCTACGATCAGCAGGCTCTGGCCCTGATCGCTCGAGCCTTCGGCGATTTGCAGGCGCTCGAACAGCAGCTCCCAGGCGGTGATCGCGGTCAGTGGCAGCGCAGCTGCCTCGGCGAACGACAGGCTGCCGGGCATCTGGCCGACGATGCGTTCATCGACCAGATGCAGTTCGCTGTTGGCGCCGGCACGGTCGATGGCACCGGCGTAGAACACCTGGTCACCGGGCTGGAACAGGCTGACTGCGCTGCCTACCGCCCTGACTACGCCGGCGGCGTCCCAGCCCAGTACCTTGGCCGCGCCATTGTCCGGGGCGACGCCTTTACGGATCTTGGTATCGACCGGGTTGACCGAAATGGCCCTGACTTCGACCAGCAGGTCGTGCGCACCCGGCGTCGGTGCGTCCAGTTGAATGTCCTGCAGGGATTGCGGGTGGTCGATGGGGTGGGATTGGTAGTAGGCGACGGCTTTCATGGCGTGGCTCCGAGGGCGCGGGTAGACAATGGTGTGCATGTTCCTCACTTCCTCTGGTTGAAAAAAGTGGCTGGAGCTAGAGTCTCTTTCAATATTTTTTTGAGAATGAGCGGCCATGCTTCGCTTCGACGACCTGCAACTCTTCGTACGTACTGCCGAAACCGGCAGCCTCTCCGCCGCCGCGCGGCTGCTGGATATCTCGCCGGCCGTAGCCAGTGCGGCGCTCAAGCGACTCGAGCAGCAACTGCAGGTGCGTTTGCTGGCGCGCTCGACACGCAGCTTGCGTCTGACACCTGAAGGCGAGCTGTATCTGGGTCATGCGCGACTGGCTTTGCAGAGCCTGGAGCAGGGGCGCCAGCAACTGGCAGGCAGTCAGGACGACATACGGGGCGCGCTGCAGCTATCGGCTCCATCGGACTTTGGCCGCAACACGTTCTTGCCCTGGCTCGATGAATTTCAGAGTGAACATCCTCAGTTACACGTACGTCTGTTGCTGGCTGATCGCGTCACTGATTTGTTCCGTGAGCCGGTGGACATTGCCCTGCGCTATGGTGCGCCGGAGGATTCCAGCCTGGTGGCGCTGCCGGTGGCACCGGACAATCGCCGGGTACTGTGTGCGGCACCTGCCTACATCGCCCGGCATGGCGCGCCGCAGAGTGTCGAGGATCTGCACCAGCACAACTGCCTGCTCTATATGCTGCACGGCCGCGTGCATGACCGCTGGCGCTTTCAATATGGCAAGCGTGAGATGGTCATACATGTTGGCGGCAATCGGATTTGCGACGACGCCGATGTCACCCGACGCTGGGCCGTGGCCGGGCAGGGCGTGGTGTTCAAATCCTGGCTGGATGTCGCCGACGATGTGCGTGAAGGACGTCTGCAGGTGCTGTTGCCGGGCTGGCAGGGGGAAGCCACACCGCTGTATCTGGTCTGCGCACACCGTGCCCAACTGAGCAAGGCGGTGCATCTGCTGCGCGATTTCGTACAACTGCGCTGCCAGCGTTTGCTGGACCCTGCGCCGTGGCGTTAGCACTTACTGCGATAAAGACAGGAGCCTCTGCTAGACTCCGCATCAAACGCCTGCGGCAACGCACCGCAGTGTCGCGCTGCCATCCTCTGTTTAGAGTCGCGCCTCATGAAACTGGCCCGCAAAGAACGCTCACTGACCGCCTGGTTGCTGTATTTCAGCATCCTGTTCGGTGCGTTCGCCTGCGCAATCAGTCACGGCCAGATGGCCGGCATGCAGCTCAGCGGCCTGGACAGTCAGTACTGCTCGTTCGATGGCAACTTCGGTGCCGGTGCCAACCTCGACGGCTCCGGCATCGTCGCCCCTGACCCGGCCACCGGCTCCAACTGCGCCCTGGCCAGCCTGTTCAGCGCCATCATTCTCGCGGCGTTTTTCGGCCTGCTGGGTTTGCTGGCTCCCAGTCGTGCCCCCATCCCTGTCTTGCAGTTCGTCCCGCGAGCTGTCCGCTACTTATGGCCCTCGGCCAACCCCCGCGCTTCCCCCGTATCCGTCTGACCTCGCTCGTGCGGCACTGAGGCCGCGCACGTCATTGTTCGTCAGATAAAAACTGTGCTCGTCGGTGCGTCCATGGCTGATCTACGGCATGCACCCGACAGTCGGATTTGGGGAAATCCATGCGTTCACTATTTGTATTCAGCCTGCTGGCCGTCGCTGTCAGTGGGGCAAGCTCCGCACTTGCTGCACAAATCGAACTGGAAGACAGCACCATTGTGGGTAAACAGCAGGGTGATGCCACTACGCCTACAATTGCCGAGAAACGCGCCGAGTTTGCGCGGATTCCCGGTGGTGCCAGTGTCGTCGATGCCGAAGCCTACAAGACCGGCCGCGCCAGCTCGCCGCAAGATGCCTTGGGCCAGGCCACGGGCGTATACATCCAGTCGCGCTCCGGCGCCGAGGAATCACGTCTGTCGATTCGTGGCTCGGGTCTGCAGCGTACTTTCCACCAGCGCGGCATCTTGCTGGTGCAGGACGGCGCGCCACTCAACCTGGCGGATGGCAGTGGTGACTTTCAGGCCATTGAGCCGATTGCTCTGGACCATATTGAGGTCATGCGCGGCGCCAACGCCTGGCACTATGGCGCTGCCAACCTGGGCGGTGCGATCAACTTCGTAACGCCTACCGGCAAGACCGCGCCCAAGGTGCAGCTGCGCACCGAGGCTGGCAGCTTCGACTACCAGCGCATCTTCGGTGCAGTGGCTGAAGACTTTGGTGATTGGGATGCCTACCTGAGTTTTTCCGATTATTCCCAGGACGGCTTCCGCGATCACGCGCGCCAAGAGAACCAGCGCTATTTCGCCAATATCGGCGGACGCATCAACGAACGCTTGTCGACCCGCTTTTACATCAGCCACGTGGAAACCGATTCGGAAATCCCCGGCAGTCTGACCAAGGCGCAGCTGCGACGTAACCCTGAGCAGGCCGCGTTGAGCACGGTGACAGGCGATAACAAGCGCGACTTCACCCTCAACCGCATCGGCAATATCACCACCTTGCAACTGGGCGGCGGGCACAGCCTGGAGCTGTCAAGCTTCTATAGCGAGAAATCGCTGTGGCACCCGATTTTCCAGGTGCTGGAAGTCGACAGTGAAGATGTCGGGGTACGCCTGACCCATAAGTGGCAGAACACCTATGGCTGGCGCTGGAGCGGTGGCGTGGAAGCACTGCAAGGTCGTAACCAGGCAGAAAACTACGTCAACGTCGCCGGTAAGCGCGGCAACCTGGTGGACCGTCAGGTGCAAACGGCGCGCAGCCTGAATGCCTTCACCGAGCTGGAAGTGCCGCTGGCCGAAGACTGGGCGCTGATCGGCGGCCTGACCTGGCTGCACAGCGAGCGCGATGTCGATGACAAGCTGAAAAGTAGCTTCAACTTCGTCGGTATCCCCACCGGCTTTCGTGATGACTCCTTTACCAAGAGCTATAGCGCACGCATCGGTCGTATTGGCCTGCGCCACGACTTGGCTGAAGGCGTGCAGCTGTTTACTAACCTCAGCCAGAGCTACGAGCCACCGACCTTCAGCGAGCTGACCGGTGGCGCTATCGTCACCGAGAACGAGGCACAGAAGGCCACCACCCTGGAGGCCGGTATGCGCTTTACCCAGAGCAATCTGGACCTGGACCTGGCGGTATACCGCAGCGAGATCCGCGACGAGCTGCTGGGTTACGTCAACCCTCTCAACCCGACGCAGGTGGTCACCACCAACGCCGACCGCACCGTGCATCAGGGCATCGAGTTCGGGGGTGCCTGGCAGCTGGGTAAGGTGGTATTGCGCGGTCAGTACCTGCTCAATGACTTCCGCTTCGACAACGATCCGGTTTATGGCAACAACCGCATTGCCGGGGTGCCGAGCCAGTTCCTCAAGGGCGAGGTGCTGTGGCAGCGCGATGGCTGGTACGCCGGCCCGACGGTCGAGTGGGTGCCGGTGCACTACGCCGCTGACCATGCCGAGTCGCTGTATGCAGAAGCCTATGCGATCTGGGGGCTGAAGGGTGGTTATCGTCCACGTGAAGGCCTTGGCTTCTTCGTCGAAGGGCGCAACCTCTCGGATAAGACCTATGTCGCCACTACCGGCGTTGTGGCCAATGCCCGTGGCCAGGATGCCGCGCTGTTTATGCCCGGTGACGGTCGCAGCCTGTATGTCGGCCTGGAGTGGAAGCTTTGACGGCGGCCCTGCAAGCACAACAGCTGCCGCGCCTTACCTGGCGCCAGCGCCTGCTGCGGTTGAGGCCGTGGCACAAGCGCCTGGCGCTGCTCGCCTGCCTGGGCATCTTCAGCTGGGCGGGCAGCGGCATGCTGCACCCGCTGATGGGCTACCTGCAGCCGCGTCCGCAAACCATGGCCACACCGCAGCAGGTGTTGCCGCTGGATAACCTGCGCAGTCCCGCGCAGGTGCTCGGCGCGGCGGGAGTTGCCCAGGTGCAGGGCTTGCGTCTATTAGTGCTGGCCGGTGAGCCGTATTACCAGGTGCGTCTGGCTGGCGAACTACAGCCGCGTTACTGGCATGCACGCAGTGGTCAGGCAGTCGAATTGGCCGGCGCTCATGCCGAAAGCCTGGCGCGGCACTACCTGGGCCGCGACGAGCCGCTGGCCTACGCCGGCAGTATCGAGCGCTTTACCAGTGAATACGCCTTTATCAACCGCCTGCTGCCGGTGGCGCGGGTCGACACCCAGCGTGATGACCAGTTACGCCTGTATGTCGACCTGTTCCATGACCGCCTCGGCACCCTGGTGGATCAGCGCAAGGCTTGGTTCAGCGCGTTCTTCCAGACGATGCACAGCTTTCGCTGGCTGGATGCGGCGGGCCCGTTGCGGCCGGTGCTGATGCTGGTACTGCTGGCCTCGATTGTCTCGGCGACGCTGTTTGGTGTGGCGCTGTTTATCGCCCGTCGGCGTGCCCGTACCTTCAACCGGCGGCTGCATGGCTGGTGGGGGCTGGGGCTCGCTTTAGCGACGTTGAGCTTTGCCAGCAGCGGTGCCTGGCACCTATTGCACAAGCAAGGTGCGCAGCCCTGGCCAGCGCCCTTTGTGCCGAGCTTTAACGTGGCCGAGTTGGATACGGCACCGGCGGCCGACTGGCTGCTGGCCGGTGAAGAGCTGTACATGCTCAGCCTGCTTGAACTCGACGGCAAGCCGATCTGGCGCGCCCAGGGGCAGCAGTTCGCCAGCATGCCCAGTCTGCATTACCTGGATGTTCAGGGCCGTGAACTGAGCAATGACACGCCACGTCGTTATGCCCAGCAGCGTCTCGATCATTACGCCAAGTCTCTAGGGGTGGGTGAGGCGCAGACGCTCACGCTGCAGCACAGCTTTGACCACGAATACGGCTTCGTCTTCAAGCGCCTGCCGGTGTTCAAGGCCAGCTATGCCGATGCGCACAACACCGCGCTGTTTATCGACCCGCTGGACGGTGCCCTGGCCAGTCGCGTGCAGGATGCTGACCGCACGGAAGGCTGGACCTTTGCCTACCTGCACAAGTGGGAATTTCTCGCAGGCCTGGGCAATGGCTACAAGCACCTGCTGCTGGGCATCGTCGCATTAGCGCATGTGCTGTTGGCGCTGGTGGGCCTGAGCCTGCTACGTCGAGGACAGCACCGATGAAATCTCTCTACTACGGCCTGTGTGGCTGTGCCTGGAGCCGACTATGAATAAAGTTTCGTTCTACAACTTGGCCTGGCGCTGGCACTTCTATGCCGGGCTGTTCGTCATCCCGTTCATGATCCTGCTGTCGATCACCGGGATCATCTACCTGTTCAAGCCGCAGCTCGACACCTGGGTGTACGCCGACCTGATGCAGGTACCGGTCGCCGAGCAGCGCCTGAGCGCCGATCAGCAACTGGCCATCGTCCGCGAAGCCTACCCGCAGGCCGCTGTCAGCAAGTACCTGCCACCTGCCGCGCAGGATCGCAGCGCGCAGTTCGTGATCAATCAGGATGGACGTGATCTGAACCTGTTCATCGATCCTTACAGCGGCAGCCTGCTCGGCACTCAGGATGCGCTGTGGAACCTGCAGGCGGCCGCGCGCAAGTTGCATGGCGATCTGCTGATCGGCACCGTCGGCGACCGTCTGATCGAACTGGCCGCGGGCTGGGGCATCGTGCTGGTGGTGTCGGGCCTGTACCTGTGGTGGCCGCGCGGCAGCAGCGGAGCGGGTGTGCTGTGGCCGCGCCTGAGCGCGCGTGGGCGCCTGTGGTGGCGCGACCTGCATGCGGTGACCGGCTTCTGGGGGAGCGCATTGCTGCTGTTCATGCTGCTGACCGGCATGACCTGGACAGGCTACTGGGGTGCGCAGTTCGCCGGCGCCTGGAACTACTTTCCCGCCGCCATGTGGGACGACGTGCCCAAGTCCGGGCAATTGACCGGCAGCCTCAACAGCAGCAGCCAGCAAACCGTGGCCTGGGCGGTCGAGGTCACGCCGCTGCCAGCGTCCGACCCGCATGCGGCGCACCTGGGGCATGCCGGGCATAGCGCCCCGGCAACCTCCGTCAGCCTGCTGCAGCATGTCGTCGACACGGCGGCTGAGCGTGGCGTGCAGCCGGGCTACAGCATCAGCTTGCCCAAGGGCGAGCAGGGCGTGTACACCGTCGCGCTGTTCGCCGATGACCCGCGCAACGACGCCACGCTGCACTTCGACCAATACAGCGGCGCAGTGCTCGCCGACGTGCGCTGGAAGGACTACGGCCTGGTGGCGAAAACCGTGGAAACCGGGGTGATGCTGCACGAAGGCAAACTGTTCGGCCTGGCCAACCAACTGCTGATGGCGGCGGTGTGCCTGCTGATCATCTTCAGCTCGGTGAGCGGCCTGGTGATCTGGTGGAAACGCCGCCCGGCCGGGCGCTTCGGTGTGCCGCCGCTGCGTCACGACCTGCCACGCTGGAAGACCGCCATCGGCGTCATGATTGCGCTCGGCATCATTTTTCCGCTCGTTGGCGCTTCGCTGCTGCTGGTCTTCGTTCTTGACTGGCTACTCTCGCGCTTTCGTCTACTGCGGCCATCGACCCGGCCGCTGGCATGAGTGAACAGTTTGATCGTCGCAGGACGCTATAGGCTCGACCCATGATTCGATTCCAAACCTGGAGGTAACACCCATGACCCTGAAGAAAACCCTGCTTGGCCTGACCCTGCTGCTGCCGACGCTGTTGGTGCAGGCTCACGAGTACGAGGCAGGCCAACTGCATATCGACCACCCCTGGTCGCGT
>CAZIZA010000090.1:0-12960 GCA_964543555.1 uncultured Pseudomonas sp. | reverse complement strand
AACGAGGAGCTGGCCAGCCTGCCGCAGTGGAAGCGTGAGTCGAGCAACCTGCTGCGCCAGCTCAATGAAGAAACCATCACCGTGGCCTTGCAGCCGCTGCTGGCGCCGCTGTCGGAGAAATATGCCGAGAACGCTGGCGTCTGCGCTTACCTGCAGGCCATGCAGGTCAACCTGCTGAAAACCGCTGTCGAGCAACTGGTGGATGTTGACAAGGCCGACCCGCAACTGCGCAAGCTGCTCGAAGAGCAGTATTGCCCGAGCCTGGTGGTGGGGCACCACGCCAACGGTGGGGCGCCGGTGGTGTTCGAGTCGCACCCGACCTACGACAATCTGTTCGGCCGCATTGAATACAGCTCCGACCAGGGCGCGCTGTACACCAGCTATCGCCAGTTGCGCCCCGGCGCACTGCATCGGGCCAACGGCGGCTACCTCGTAGTCGAGGCGGAAAAGCTGCTCAGCGAGCCCTTCGTCTGGGAAGCGCTCAAGCGCGCCTTGCATTCGCGCCAGTTGAAGATGGAGTCGCCGCTGGGCGACCTCGGCCGCATCGCCACCGTCACGCTCAACCCGCAAGTCATCCCGCTGCAGCTCAAGGTCATCATCATCGGTTCGCGTCAGCTCTATTACGCGCTGCAGGACGCCGACCCGGACTTCCAGGAGATGTTCCGCGTCCTGGTCGACTTCGACGAGGACATCCCGCTGGCCGACGATAGCCTGGAGCAATTCGCCCAGTTGATGAAGACGCGTACCTCGGAAGAGGGCATGGCGCCCCTGACCGGCGCGGCCGTAGCGCGTCTGGCCACCTACAGCGCGCGTTTGGCTGAACATCAGGGACGCTTGTCGGCACGCATCGGCGACCTGTTCCAACTGGTCAGCGAGGCGGATTTCATTCGTCAGCTCGCGGGCGAGACGATTACCGACGTTGGCCATATCGAGCGTGCGCTCAAGGCTAAAGCTACCCGCACCGGGCGTGTTTCGGCGCGGATCATCGACGACATGCTGGCCGGTATCATCCTCATCGACACCTGCGGTGCGGCCGTCGGCAAATGCAACGGTCTGACCGTGCTGGAGGTTGGCGACTCGGCCTTCGGTGTGCCAGCGCGAATTTCCGCCACCGTCTACCCGGGCGGCAGCGGCATCGTCGACATCGAGCGTGAGGTCAGCCTTGGCCAGCCGATTCACTCCAAGGGCGTGATGATCCTCACCGGCTTTCTCGGCAGCCGCTACGCCCAGGAATTCCCGCTGGAAATTTCCGCGAGTATCGCCCTGGAGCAGTCCTACGGTTATGTCGACGGCGACAGCGCCTCGCTCGGCGAGGTGTGCACACTGATTTCGGCATTGTCGCGCACGCCGCTCAAGCAGTGCTTCGCCATCACCGGCTCGATCAACCAGTTTGGCGAGGTGCAGGCGGTCGGCGGCGTCAACGAGAAGATCGAAGGCTTCTTCCGCCTCTGCGAGGCGCGCGGTCTGACGGGCGAGCAAGGAGTCATCATTCCGCACTCCAACGTTGCCAACCTGATGCTCGACGAGCGCGTGCTGCAGGCCGTACGAGATGGCCAGTTCAATGTCTATGCCGTGCGTCATGTCGATGAGGCGCTGAGCCTGCTGGTCGGTGAAGCGGCCGGCCATCCGGACGAGAAAGGGCGTTTCCCCACAGGCAGCGTCAATGCGCGTGTGGTCGAGCGCCTGCGCGATATCGCCGAGGTTGGCCTGGAGGAGGAAGGCAAGCCCACCGAGGAAAAGGCGAAAGCCGAAGCCGAGCCTGCTGCCGCCAAGCCGGCCAAGGCCCCGCGACGCAAGAAGGGCGAGGCTGACACGGCGGGCTGATCAGATCTTGCACGATTGCCCCGTATCGCTGGGGGCAGGCGCACAGGTCTTATTACTAACGCCTCATGCACAGAGTTATCCACAGAAAGTGTGGGTAACTGTGGCTTCCCAGTGGAGGCGCTCGGGGTGTAGTCTGAGAACCGGATTTCGCGAGGGTCGTCGCCATGTCGCGCAGCCTCTGCCTCACCCGTCAATGCCTGGGCCTGGTTACGCGGATCGAATGCGTGATCAAGCCGCTTGCCGGAGACAATGGACGTTGGACGCTGCTCTGCGCGGCCGGCATGTCGGGTGCACAGCCTTCTGCCATCAAGGCGCAGGGCCCATTCTTCGGGCCTTGCGCAGCGGAGAAGGCACTGTCTGCAATCGCTGACAGCCTGGCCTTGCAAGGCTATGTCGGATGCACTGAACCACCGATATGGCACCTGCACCTGCTCGCCGAGTTGCGCCGGGTCAATGGTCAGCGATCCAGCGCCGGCGGATCAGTGCAGCCTCACCCCGAGACCGATGGGCAAAGCTGATTGCTTCCTGATCAGCCCTGCTGCTGGCGACTTCCGGTCAGTTTACGGCCGGGTTTATCCACAGTGCGCGGCGCGTCTTCTGCGCCAGCTCTGCGATGGGTATACTCGCCGCGGTTTTCCCTCCCTGTCTGTGAGTTCTCCATGGAACGCTTTATTGAAAACGCCATGTACGCGTCACGCTGGTTGCTGGCGCCCATCTACTTCGGCCTTTCTCTCGCTGTGCTGGCGCTGTCGCTGAAGTTCTTTCAGGAGCTTTATCACATCCTGCCGCAGATTTTTTCCCTCACCGAAGCTGATGTGATTCTCAAGCTCTTGTCGCTGATCGATATGGCACTGGTCGGCGGGCTGCTGGTGATGGTGATGTTGTCTGGCTATGAGAATTTCGTTTCGCGCCTGGATATTCACGAAGACACCGAAAAGCTCAGCTGGCTTGGCAAGATGGACTCCAGCTCACTGAAAATGAAGGTGGCAGCCTCCATTGTGGCGATCTCCTCCATTCACCTGCTCAAGGTGTTCATGGATGCGAAGAATTACGACCTGGAATACCTGAAGTGGTATGTGATCATCCACCTGACTTTCGTGGGGTCGGCCTTCGCCATGGGCTATCTGGACAAAGTCACCAAGCATGACTGACAGTTCGTCTGCGCTTGCACAGCCGCCCGTCTGAACAGACGGGCGTTTTGCATTCTGGGCTTGAGTTTTTCTGTTGTTGTACAAGAATCAATTTTGTATAAGTTCTTGTACAATTCGAGCAGGAGGCAAGCCCCATGAATCTGAATGATCTGTCAACGCATGCACAGGCTGGGCGCATCGATGAACTCAACCTGATTTCCCTTGAAGGTGGCATCTATCTGCTCGAGGCGAGAATGGAAGGGCGTGCCCACCCGATTCTCACCGATCAGGGCCGCACGCTCAGCTTGCGCTCGGTTGAACATGCGCGTGACGTGCTGCAGGAAATGCCGACACTGCCATTTTTTCTGGTACACAGCTCTGTGCATGACGAGATGTGCGGCATGCCCTCGGCTGACAACAGCCTGCGTGTGCCCATTGCCTTCCGCTCCGGCTGGTGACTGCGACATCCGCTGCGTCTGCGACGGTACAGGGCAAGGCACTGGCCGTCGTGGAGGTGAAAACCAGTGGTGTGCATCCCGGGCGAGATGTCATCTGGGAACTTGCGATCATCCAAGTCGAGAGCGATGGTCATGTCTCCGCGCGCATGCACTGGTTGTTCGAACCAGGTATCGCCTTGCCGACGCAGCTATTGCGTTTGAGTGGTCTGCATCCGCTTGAACTGAGCGGCCAGCCGCGTATCGAGAGTCAGGCACTGGCGATCACCGAGGCCATCAGGGGGCGCGTATTGGTTGGCTACAACCTGCGCTTTGCCCTGGCTTTTTTGCGCCGCGCACTGCCTGACTGGAAAACCCTGCGCCCGCCGCAACTCTGCATACTGCGTCTGGCCAGGGCTGCCTTGCCTGAGCTGGCAGGTGCTGGTTTCGATAGGCTCTGCGAGCACTTCGCCATTAACCGTTTCTTCCGTGATCGTGCAGTGCCTGATGCCGAGGCAGCCCTTGGCATGCTCCGGCATCTGCTGCAGTGCGTTGCGCCGACTGCTCTGGCGAGCCAATTGCGCAGTGCGGCACGGCCTCCGCTGCTGCCGGCCGAGCGCTTTGCTGCCCTGCCGGAGCGTCCGGGGGTGTACTACTTTCTGGGTGAGGATGGCGCGCAGTTGTACGTGGGCAAGAGCCGCAATCTGCGCCGTCGGGTGATGTCGCACTTTAATAACGATCACCGCGACCGACGCAGCCTGCAGATGGTGCAGCAAATTCGTGATGTGCAGGTAACGCCCACGGCCGGCGAGCTGGGTGCATTGTTGCTCGAGTCGCATGAAATCAAGCGTCTGCAGCCCCTGTACAACCGTCGCCTGCGCAAGCAACGCGAGTTGCTGACCTGGGCGCTGCTGGGCGAACCAGGTGCTCTGCAGGTCGAACTGCTGCAGCATCAGGCGCTGACCCCAGGGCTGCGGCATGCCGGGCTGTTTCGGTCGCGTCATCATGCCCGGCAATGGTTGCTGGACCAGGCCCGCGAGCGGCACTTGTGTCTGCGTGTACTGGGTCTGGAGGAGGGTGTCGGTGCCTGTTTTGCCTATCAGCTCGGGCGCTGTGCTGGTGCCTGCTGTGGCGCAGAGTCGCGCCGGCGTCACGATGCCCGACTGCTGGCCGGTGCCGAGCGCCTTCAGACCCAGGCCTGGCCATGGACAGGGCCGGTTGCGCTGATCGAGCGCGATGAGCGCCACGGGCTTTGCCAGTGGCATGTGCTCGATCAGTGGCGTCACCTCGGCACAGTCGATCATCCCGAGTTGGCTGCATCGTTACTGGCCGAGCGCGTTGGCGGCTTTAACCTCGACACCTATCACATTCTGCTTGGCCATCTGCGCCGACACCCCACCATGGAGATCGTGCCACTGTGAGTGCACGCCGTTTGATACTGATCCTGGGGGATCAGCTCACTCCCGGGCTCGGTGCCCTGGAAGATATCGATCCGGTTCAGGATCACGTGCTGTTGGCCGAGGTGATGGAAGAGGCCAGCCATGTACCGCATCACCCTAGGAAGATCGCACTGATCTTCAGCGCCATGCGTCATTTCGCCGAGAGGCTGCGTCAGCAAGGCATCACGGTGCATTACGTGGCTTTGGATGACCCCGGCAACAGTGGCTCCCTGCCTGGCGAGTTGTTGCGTTGGACGCAACGGCTCAATCCGGCCGAAGTGCACCTGACCGAGTGTGGCGACTGGCGCCTGGAGCAGGCATTGCGCCATTGCGGTGTACCGATTCACTGGCACCCGGACAGCCGCTTTCTCTGCAGTCGCCAAGCCTTCGCCGCCTGGGCCGAGGGACGCAAGCAATTGCGCATGGAGTTCTTCTACCGTGAGATGCGCCGCGCCAGCGGTCTGCTGCTCAACCCCGATGGCACGCCTGAGGGCGGTGCCTGGAATTTCGATGCCGACAACCGCAAGGCCTTACCCAAGGGCACGCGCCCACCTGAGCCGCTGCGTATCGAGCCGGATGCCATCACCCGTGCTGTACTGGCGTTGGTCGAGCAGCGTTTCGCCGGCCATTACGGTCGTCTGGAGGACTTCGATTATCCGGTCACCGCCGAGCAGGCCGAGCAACTCTGGCGGCATTTTCTCGCTCGCGGCCTGGCAGATTTTGGTGACTATCAGGACGCCATGGCGGATGGCGAACCCTTCCTGTTTCATTCGCGCATCAGCGCCGCGCTGAATATCGGTCTGCTCGACATGCGGCAGATCTGTGCCGAGGTCGAGGCGGCCTATCGCGCCGGTGACGTACCGCTGAACGCTGCCGAAGGCTTCATCCGTCAATTGATCGGCTGGCGCGAGTATGTCCGAGGCATCTACTGGCTGCGCATGCCCGAGTACGCCGAGGGCAACACCTTCGGCAATTCACGCGCGCTGCCGGAGTTCTACTGGACCGGCAAGACGCGGATGAACTGCATGCGCCAGGCCATCGGTCAGACGCTGGAGCATGCGTATGCCCACCATATCCAGCGGCTGATGGTCACCGGCAACTTCGCCCTGCTCGCCGGCATTGCGCCCAAAGCCATCTGCGACTGGTACCTGGCCGTGTACATGGATGCCTTCGACTGGGTCGAGCTGCCCAATACGCTGGGGATGGTGATGCACGCCGACGGCGGCTACCTTGGCTCCAAGCCCTATTGCGCCAGCGGCCAGTACATCAAGCGCATGTCCAATCATTGCCAGGGTTGCAGCTACAAGGTGAGTGAGAGCACGGGCGAGTCGGCCTGCCCGTTCAATTCGTTGTACTGGCACTTTCTCATGCGTCATCGCGAGCCGCTGGAGCGCAATCCGCGCATCGGTATGGTCTACCGCAACCTGGCGCGCATGCCTGAAGCCAAGCAGCAGGCGCTGTGGAGTTGGGGCGAACGTCTGCTGGCAAAACTCGATGCCGGAGAGATGCTGTGAAAAAAAGCGAGCTGCCGGTGAAGACCTGCGCGGTCTGTGGCCTGCCGTTCACCTGGCGCAAGAAATGGGCCCGTTGCTGGGACGAGGTGCGCTACTGCTCCGAGCGTTGTCGGCGTTCGCGTTGAACGGGTGACCGGAGTCGGCTCCGGACACCCGCTGCACAGGCTCAGATCTGAAAGCGCGCGACCATCCCCTGTAAGTTGGCGGCAAGGCCAGACAGTGCGCGGCTGGCGGTGCTGGTTTCTTCAGAGCCGGCCGAGTTCTGCAGGGACAGGTCGCGGATGTTGGTCAGGTTGCGGTCCACTTCGCGGGCCACGTGGGCCTGCTGTTCGGTGGCGCTGGCGATCACCAGATTGCGGTCGCCGATTTCGGCTATCGAGCGGATGATCTGATCCAGTGCCGTACCCGCGCCTTCAGCGATATTCAGTGTCTGCTTGGCCAGGCCGTTGCTCGACTCCATGGCACGCACTGCCTGTTCGGTATCGTTCTGGACGGTGCTGATCATGGTCTCGATCTCGCGGGTGGATTGCCCGGTCTTGTGCGCCAGGGCACGCACTTCATCCGCTACCACGGCGAAGCCGCGGCCGGCCTCCCCCGCGCGCGCCGCTTCGATGGCTGCGTTGAGGGCGAGCAGGTTGGTCTGTTCGGCTATGCTGCGAATCACATCGAGCACCTGGCTGATGCCCCGGATCTTGCCGGCCAGTTGCCCGAAATTATTCGAGGTGGCGTCGACGTTCTCGGCCAATTGGTTGATCGATGACAGTGTCTGGGTGATGCGCTCGCTGCCCTGACGGGCAATGCGCCCGGACTCGCTGGAGCTTTCCGAAGCGCTGCCGGCATTGCGCGCCACCTCATCCACCGCGCTGCTCATTTCGGTAACCGCGGTGGCAGCCTGGTCGATCTCCAGGCTTTGCTGGTGCAGGTTGCGTGCGGTGCCGTCGGTGACAGCGCTCAGTTGCTCGGCAGCCGAGGCCAGTTGGTCAGAGGCATCGGCGATCTGTTCAATGGTGTCGCGAAGGTTACCCTGCATGCTCTTGAGTGCCTGCAGGAGCTTGGCGGGTTCATCGTTGCCCTGGATGTCGATATGCATGGTCAGATTACCTTTGGCCACCGAGTCCGCGACCTGAACCGCCTCAGCCAGTGGTTTGACGATGCTGCGAGTCAGGAGCGTCGCCAGCATGACCGTCGCAATGGCCGACAGGGCCATGACCAGCAAGGTACCCCGGCTCGCCTGTTTATAAACGGCTTCAGCGGCGTTCGCGGCGTTCGAGGCACCCTGGCGATTGAGCGCTATCAGCGCATTGAGGGCCTTGATCATGCCATCTGCCTGCTGGTTCATGGTCCCTGTGAGTAAATCCTGTGCGGCCTGACGCTCACCATTCTTCAGGTGCTGCACGAGTTGCTCGCGTTGTCGCAGATACGCCGACTCGGCAGTCTTGAATGTGTCGTAGGCGCTGCGCTCCTCGGGGGTGCTGATCAAGGCTTCATAACGCGACTGCACGTCTTTGAGCTCATCCAGCAGTTTCTGCGCCAGTACCATGTTTTCCTGCAATTGCTGTGGGGTCTCGCTCAGCAGTATACGCAGGGTAAAGGCGCGCAGACGCAGGATGTCCTGCGTGACGTCGCCGAGGGTATTGAGGCTGGGAATCCAGTTGCTTTCGACCTCGCCTGAGCGCTCATGCATGCTGTTCATCTGTATCAGGGCGAAGCCGCCAAGCGCGAAGACCAGCAGGGCGATCAAGCTAAATCCGATGGCAGCGCGCGGAGCTATGGAGATGGATCTGAAGTTCATGGTGGCGGTACTCGCAATTGAGACGGCGACTAATGGGCTGATGGTGTGCTGGTGGGTGTCATGATCGATCAGTCTCCGTGTACACAGTCACTGAGTCTGTGCTGGAGCGTTTCGATCTTCTCGTAGAGGCCTTCGACCAGCGCGACCAGTTCCGGATCGAAATGCTTGCCGGTCTGTTCGCGTATATAGGCCTGTGCCTTTTCCTTGGGCCACGGCTGCTTGTAAGGGCGTGGCATGCGCAAAGCGTCGTAAACGTCGCAGATGGCGACGATGCGGCCCGACAGGGGGATATGCGCCCCCTCAAGGCCATTGGGATAGCCGCTGCCATCCCATTTTTCGTGGTGGGTCAGGGCGATCTCGGCAGCCAGAGCGGTCAGCTCGGAGGCATTTGGGTCGTTGAGAATGGCGTGGCCGATCGCTGGGTGCTCTTGCATGATCCGCCGTTCATCCTCGCTCAGTGGGCCAGGTTTGAGCAGAATGTGGTCAGCGATGCCGATCTTGCCGACATCGTGCATTGGTGCAGCCTGTCGGATCAGTTCTACCCAGTGGGCGCTCGCGCCGTAAGCCTCGGCAATCAGTGCAGCGGATTCTCCAATACGCAGGATATGGTTGCCGGTTTCGTTGTCTCGGTAGGCCGCAGCACGAGAGAGGGTGTGCACGACAGCACCGTAGCTTCGGGTCAACTGTGCGGTACGCTCCTGCACGCGCTGCTCGAGGGTGCGGTTGGCTTCCTGCAGCGCCAGGCTGGTTTGGCTCAGTTGCAGATTACTGCGCACGCGCAGGATGACTTCGGGCAGGTCGACCGGTTTGCTCAGGTAGTCGTTGGCGCCCAGTTCCAGGCCAGTCCTGCGGCTGGCACTGTCGTTCAATGCGGTGATGATGATGATCGGGTTGCTGCTGCGATCACGCTCAGACAGGGCACGAAGAATGTCGAAACCATTGGGTGCCGGCATATCCAGATCCAGCAGCAGCAGGTTCCAGGGATTGTGCTGCAACCACTCCAGTGCTGCCGCAGAGTCGGAGAAACTGATGGTGTTACGCATGCCGAACGCTTTGAGGCTGGACTCCAGCAAGCGACTGTTGGCAACCACGTCATCGACGATGACGACGCGTGAGTGGGTGAAGTCTTTAGACAGCATGGGGCTTCTCCCGGCGGGTCAGATCGAGGACCAACTGACGGAGGTCATCGGGTGCAATGGGGACTCCCAGTAAGGCACTAGCGCCCAGGCCCACCAGTTCCTGCAGTTGATCTTCGCGGCTGAGCAGCACCACCGGCAGATCTGCCAGGTCTGGGCTGTTGTGCAGGGTTCTCAGTAAGTCGCGACCGCTCAACCCATTGAGTTCGACGCTGAGTAGTAACAGGTCGGGTCGTTTTTTCAGCAAGGCAGCCAGTGCCTGGTTGCCATCGTCGAATTGCAGCAGTTCGATATCTGCCAGTGCCTGGCTGACAAGGGTGCGATTCGCGTTATCTAGGTCAGCGTGATAAACGCAGGCTCTGGGTATTGCCGATGTAGGGGTAATCGGCTGCGATGGGGCGATGTAGCGGGGTAGATCAATCCAGAACTCACTGCCTTGGCCGGGCTGACTGCGTAGCCCCATTTCGCCGTTCATCAGGGCCGCATATTCCCTGCACAGTGACAGGCCAATACCTGTGCCCTGGATCGCGCCGTTTTCCTGGCCTATGCGTTGGAAGGGCTCAAATACGAGAGTGTGCAGTTCGCTGGCGATACCGATACCGGTATCACTGACCATCAGGCGCACGCGCTCGCCCTGCGCCTCGCAACTGAGGCGCACACTGCCAGCAGGGGTATATTTGATGGCGTTGGACAGCAGGTTGAGCAGCACCTGGCGCAGGCGGCGCTGGTCTGCCAGTACCGGCAGCGCGTGTGCGGGCAGCGAAAGCTCCAGAGTCAGACCCTGGGCTTCGATTTCCGGTGCGACCAGATCGGCGCATTCGTGCATCAGGGCAACGGCATCGACCCTGGTCATGTCCAGGCGCGGTTGATCGCTCTGTAGGCTTGACCAGTCCAGGATATCTCCCACCAGCTGGTTGAGATGACGGCTGGCAAGCAGAATCTCCTCCAGATAGTCCGTGTCCTGTTTGTCTTGTTGTACATGTTGCATGCGCATGAGCTGGGCGAAGCCCTGGATGGCATTGAGCGGGGTGCGCAGCTCATGGCTCATGCTGGAGATGAACTGGCTCTTGGCGCGACTGGCTTGCTGGGCTTCCTGGCTGGCGCGCTGCAACTGCGTGGCACTGAGCTCCAGGCGCTGCCCCATGGACTGGACGTCATCGATGATGGCTTCCAGTTCATCAATGGTGGTTGCCGGACGTTTGGGGCGCCAGTTGCCCTCGCCAATTTCCCTGAGCATGGCGACGATACCGCCGATGGGCGTGCGCAACCGCTCGGTAAGCTCACGGGCGCGGCGCCACATGAAGGCGAAGAACACCAGATAGAACAGCACCAGCCCAGCGATAAGCAGATAGCCGATGCTGCGGTAGTGGCTGGCCAGTTCGTTGGTCTGGCTGAACACCATCGACTCATCGACCACCGCCAGCAGGTGCCACTCCGTAGCAGGGATCGTCGCCCAGGCGATCAGGTGCTGACGTCCATTCAGCGGTATGGACAGGACGCCACTGTCCCGGCGTTCGATGGCCTGAGCCAGGCCAGCAGTATCACTGCGTTTGCGCAGGTTGAAGTCTTCGGGCTTGAACAACTCCGAACTGATCGCTTCGTCATAGGAATGGTCGGTCAGTTCGTCCAGGCCAAAATCATCTTCGCCCGCCGGTGGCAGTGCCATGATGTTCATGTCTTTGCCAATGATCATGGCGTAGCCGTTCCAGGGCACCTCGAGGCGCTGGATATGTTCGAGCAGTTTACCGACGGTTATATCCAGGCCCGCGACGCCTTCGAGGAAGTCGCCACGCAGCACCGGTGCGACGGCCGATAGCATCCAGCCCTGGCCTGCCGGATCCAGATAGACATCGGTCCAGGCGACCTTGCGCTCGGGATTGTGTTTGGCGTCAGCCAGGTAATAGAAGTTGTAGTCCGGTATCACCATGTCATGGGGATACTGCGCGGGGGTATCGAACCAGGGATAGATGCGGTTGTAGCTGTCCCAACTGTTGAAATAGATGCTGGCCACCAATGGGTTCTGTTGCACGATTTCGCGCATCAGCGGGTCGAGCCTGGCCAGGCGCGCGACCTTGTGCAGATCCTGTTGATCCAGTGGCGTGACATTGGAATAGAAAGACGCTGCGCCGCCCTCATCATTTGGGCTGTAGCGCACACCACTGGGTGTTGTCGCGAGTGTAGCCGGTGCGATGGGCTGGCTGTCGTTCAGTGCCTGCTGGGTAAGCGCTGCATACGTGCTGGTCAGGCGGGCTATATGGCCGAGTTCGCTTTCGACCAGGTGAGCTTCCTGGCTCGCGGCAGCCTGCAGGTCATTGAGGGCCGTCTCACGAAGGTGAGAGATCTGCGCATCGCGGATGGAAACGTTGGTGAACAGATAGACGCTGATCAGTACACCCTCCACCAGAATCAGCGGAATCAGTGCAGTTTGTACGAATGCGCGCCATATCCATGTCCGAAGACTGACTCGTGAGCCGTTTTGCATGACGCACGCTCCTGCCGGGTGAGGGGGCGAACGATGTGATGTCAATATGATATCTGTCTTTTCCTTAAGACAGGCTTAGCTAAAGGTAGTAGCAATTGCATCAGGTCAAAGACTTTTTCGCCGTCCCGGACTGGCAGAACGATGGCAGGGATGGGGGCTGTGCCGTTCTGTGCTAGGCTGGCCGGCCATTTTCACAGCCCCAAGCGGAGCCTTTAATGTCCGAATTCAACTTCAGCCCCGATCTGTCCTCCGATGAGGGCCGCGTCAGCTATGGCATCGGTCGCCAACTCGGTGGTCAGCTGCGTGACAACCCGCCGCCCGGGGTCGATCTGAACGCCATCCTCGCCGGTCTGACCGATGCCTTCAGTGGCCAGGCAAGCCGCGTTTCCGAGGCCGAACTGGGCGCCAGCTTCAAGGTCATCCGCGAGATCATGCAGGCCGAAGCGGCCGCCAAGGCTGAGGCTGCAGCCGGTGAAGGTCGTGCCTACCTGGCCGAGAATGCCAAGCGTGAAGGCGTGACCGTACTGGCTTCCGGTCTGCAGTACGAAGTGCTGGTAGCAGGCGAGGGCGCCAAGCCGTCAGCCGAAGACCAGGTACGTACCCACTATCACGGCACCCTGATCGATGGCACCGTATTCGACAGTTCCTACGAGCGCGGCCAGCCGGCTGAGTTTCCGGTCGGTGGCGTGATTCCGGGCTGGGTCGAGGCCCTGCAACTGATGGGTACCGGCAGCAAGTGGCGCCTGCACGTGCCGAGCGAGCTGGCCTATGGCGCCCAGGGCGTCGGCAGCATCCCGCCGCACAGTGTGCTGGTGTTCGATGTCGAGCTGCTCGACATCCTGTAAGAGTCGTTGACGGCCTGCTGCGCGTCGGCGCTACTGCGTTAAAAACAGGCGAGTAATGCTCATGTACACAAATACACTGCGCTCACTCGCTGGTTTTTGCCTTGTATCGCTTTAGCTCGCGATGCCGAAGAAAGATTTTTAGGGTGGACAACGCTGTTTTTGTCCACCACGGCGTCGGTGGATAGGTGAAGCGTCGTCCACCCCAGGTTACGTACGAACGGCCCTTCTGCAGTGCAGAAGGGCCGTTTTGTCTTTCAGGATGGGCGTAAAGCCCGTGCGTAGCAGTAGAGGAACAGGCTGCGCACCAGCTCCTTGAGCACGATGGGTTCGCTGGAGCTGAGCTCGTGTAAATCCAGGTCGCCCT
>CAZIZA010000089.1:0-13016 GCA_964543555.1 uncultured Pseudomonas sp. | reverse complement strand
AAATAACATTCACTACTATTCAGCCACTTTGTAATCCACAAGAGGCTGGTCCCATGAAGGCTCGTAACGCGCTCCTCGCTGCATTCACGCTCAGCACCCTGGCAACTGCCGTCCAGGCTGCTGATGAGGTGGTGGTCTACTCCGCCCGCATCGATGAGCTGATCAAGCCGGTATTCGATCTCTACACCGAGAAGACCGGGGTCAAGGTGAAGTTCATCACCGACAAGGAAGCCCCGTTGATCGCCCGTCTCAAGGCCGAAGGTGCCAACACCCCGGCTGACCTGCTGATCACCGTCGACGCCGGCAACCTCTGGCAGGCTGAGCAGGAAGGCGTGCTGCAGCCGACCAAGTCGGCTGTGATCGACGCCAACATCCCCGCCCAGTACCGCTCCAGCACAGACAGCTGGACTGGCCTGTCGCTGCGCGCGCGGACCATTTTCTACTCCACCGAGCGCGTCAAGCCGGAAGAGTTGTCCACCTACGAAGCCCTGGCGGACAAGAACTGGGAAGGCCGCCTGTGCCTGCGCACCAGCAAGAAAGTCTACAACCAGTCGCTGACCGCCACCCTGATCGAGACCCATGGCGCCGAGAAGACCGAGGAGATCGTCAAGGGTTGGGTCAACAACCTGGCCACCGACGTGTTCCCGGATGACACCGCGCTGCTGCAGGCCATCGACGCCGGTCAGTGCGACGTGGGTATCACCAACACGTACTACTACGGCCGTCTGCACAAGCAGCAGCCGGATCTGAAGGTCAAGCCCTTCTGGCCGAACCAGAACGATCGTGGCGTACACGTCAACCTGGCCGGTGCCGGTGTGACCAAGCATGCACCGCATGCCGAGCAGGCCAGGAAGCTGCTGGAGTGGATGACCACCCCGGAAGCACAGAGCATCTTCGCTGGCGTCAACCAGGAGTTCCCGGCCAACCCGGCGGTCGCACCGTCCGAGGAAGTGGCGGCCTGGGGTACCTTCAAGGCCGACTCCATCGCCACCGAAGTAGCCGGCAAGCGCCAGGCCGAGGCGACCATGCTGATGGATCGTGCCGGCTGGCAGTAAAGGGAATCGTGCCCACGCTCCGGCGTGGGTAGGTCGCCGGTGATGCTCCGCGTCACGTCTGTTGGTTTCTGACGCTGGAGCGTCGACAGCTGCATTCCCATGCGGAGCGTGGGAACGATCATCGACGAGCACAGCGCTGCCGTTATACTGCGACGCCCCGCCTAGCCGGGGCGCCGTCATTTGCGTAGTCGAGGAATCCACGTGTCGCACCCCGTCCAGCGTCGCTGGTACCCCATCGTCCTTGCCGTTGCCGCCCTGGTGCTGATGCCGCTGTCGGTATTGCTGCTGAGCTGGCATGAGGTGGATCAGCAGATCTGGTCGCACCTGTGGCAAACGCAGATGACGCGGCTGATCGGCAATACGCTGACGCTGGTGATGGGCGTTGGTGTGGGTGTAACGCTGTTGGGCGTCAGTCTGGCCTGGCTCACCAGCCTCTGTGAGTTCCCCGGCCGGCGTTGGCTGGACTGGGCGCTGATGCTGCCCTTTGCCATCCCGGCCTATGTGCTGGCGTTCGTTTTCGTCGGCCTGTTGGACTTCGCCGGGCCGGTGCAGACATTGCTGCGCGAGTGGTTCGGCAGCGGCTTTCGTTTGCCCCGCGTGCGCTCCACTGGCGGCGTGATCATCGTTCTGGTGCTGGTGTTCTACCCCTACGTCTACCTGCTCGCCCGTGGCGCGTTCCTGGCGCAGGGCAAGGGTTTGATGGAGGCGGCGCGGGTGCTCGGGCAGAGTCCCTGGCAGGCCTTCTGGCGGGTGGCGCTGCCGATGGCGCGGCCGGCCATCGGTGCCGGTCTGGCGCTGGCGATAATGGAAACCCTGGCGGATTTCGGTGCCGTGTCGGTGTTCAACTTCGACACCTTCACCACGGCGATCTACAAGACCTGGTACAGCTTCTACAGCCTGACCAGCGCGACCCAGCTGGCCAGTCTGCTGCTGCTGGCCGTGGCACTGGTGCTCTATGGCGAGCGCCGCGCCCGGGGTGCGGCGCGGCCGGCCAATGAGCGGCCACGCGGTAAGGCGCTGTATCACCTGCACGGCTGGAAGGCCTTCGCGGCCAGCGCCTGGTGCGGACTGGTATTCGCCTGTGCCTTCGTCATCCCGCTGCTGCAACTGCTGGCCTGGTTCTGGCAGCGTGGTCGTTTCGATCTCGACGAGCGCTACGCCGGGCTGATCCTGCATACCCTCTATCTGGGCGGCATGGCGGCGCTGATTACCGTCAGCGTGGCCATGCTGCTGGCTTTCGCCCGGCGCCAGGCGCCGAATCGGGGGGTGCGCTTCGGCGTTGCGCTGGGCAACCTCGGCTACGCCTTGCCCGGTTCGGTGCTGGCGGTGGCGATCATGCTGGCCTTCAGCTTTCTTGATCGCGAACTGGTGATTCCGCTGTCCACGGCGCTGGGCGGGGCCGGCAAGCCGTTGCTGATGGGCAGTCTTACAGCGTTGCTGGTGGCTTATCTGATCCGTTTCATGGCGGTGGCGTTCGGGCCGCTGGAAACCAGCCTGGCGCGGATTCGCCCTTCGCTACCGGAAGCGTCGCGCAGTCTCGGCGTTGGTGGCGTTGGCCTGTTCTTCAAGGTTTATCTGCCGTTGCTGCTACCGGGTACCTTGTCAGCGGCGCTGCTGGTGTTCGTCGATGTGCTCAAGGAAATGCCGGCGACTCTGCTGATGCGCCCGTTCGGTTGGGACACGCTGTCGGTGCGGGTGTTTGAAATGACCAGTGAAGGCGAGTGGGCGCGCGCCTCGCTACCGGCACTGACCCTGGTGCTGGTCGGGCTGTTACCGGTGATTCTGCTGATCCGCCGCTCGGCCCGCAGTTTCGGCTGAAAGCCTCCGGTCCAGGCCCAGGGCTTGTATATATACAGGCTCGGATTACTACGCGACCTTTGCTCAGATGACCCCCGCAGACCTTGCGGCTACAATGCGCGCCATTCGCGAGTCGGGGCAGCCCGACAGGACTCATCTAGAAGCGTAGCCGAGGCAGCCAGTGCAAGGCGAAAGTGGGAGAGAAAGCGGAATGTACTTTTGTACATGAGCATTTCGAGCTCACTTTCAACGCAGCAATGGCAACGCAGGTAGCTTCTAGGGGTCTGAATCGCTTCGCCAAGCCCGGAAGGAGATTTACCCATGGGACAGCGTACCCCTCTCTATGACCTGCATCTGGCATTGGGGGCCAAGATGGTGGATTTCGGCGGCTGGGATATGCCGCTGCACTATGGTTCGCAAGTCGAGGAACATCATCAGGTGCGCCGCGAGTGCGGCGTGTTCGACGTCTCGCACATGTGTGTGGTGGACGTCAGCGGCGACCAGGCGCAGGCGTATTTGCAGCGCCTGCTGGCCAATGACGTGGCCCGCCTGCAGACGCCTGGCAAGGCGCTGTACAGCGCCATGCTCAACGAGCAGGGCGGGGTGATCGACGATCTGATCGTTTACCTCACCGAGCAGGGTTACCGCCTGGTGCTCAACGCGGGTACGCGTGACAAGGATCTGGCCTGGATGCACGCTCAGGCTGGCGATTTCGCTGTGCAACTGCGCGAGCGTCGTGATCTGGCCATGCTCGCCATCCAGGGCCCCAAGGCGCGGGTGCGTGTGGCCGAGCTTGTGAGTCAGGCGCGTGCGGCTCTGATTCATGAAATCAAGCCGTTCCAGGGGCTTGCCGACGGTGAGTGGTTCATCGCCCGTACCGGATACACCGGCGAGGATGGTCTGGAGATCGTGCTGCCAGCAACAGAGGTGGTGTCTTTTCTCAACGATCTGGTCGGTGCCGGTATTTCCCCCATCGGTCTGGGCGCACGTGACACCCTGCGCCTGGAGGCCGGCATGAACCTTTATGGTCAGGACATGGACGAGCACGTCAGCCCGCTGGCCGCCAACATGGCCTGGAGCATCGCCTGGGAGCCGGCTACGCGTGACTTCATCGGGCGTGCGGTGCTGGAGGTGCAGCGAGCTGGTGGTTGTCCGAGCAAGCTGGTTGGTCTGGTGCTGGAGGAGCGTGGTGTGCTGCGTGCGCATCAGGTGGTGCGCGTCGATGGCATTGGCGAAGGTGAGATCACCAGTGGCAGCTTCTCGCCTACATTGAACAAATCCATCGCCCTGGCGCGTGTGCCGGCCGCCACCGGTGAGCGTGCCGAGGTGGAGATCCGTGGCAAATGGTATCCGGTGCGTGTCGTGCAGCCGGGGTTCGTGCGTAACGGCAAAACGCTGATCTGAATGGGCTGTGCGGCGCGCGTGCGTTACGGCAGCCTGCTAAATTGTTCTGGCGACCCGCGGGTCGTCATCGCTTAGAGGAATGACACATGAGTAATATCCCCGCTGATCTGCGTTATGCCGCCAGCCATGAGTGGGCGCGTTTGGAGGCCGATGGCAGCGTGACCGTTGGTATCTCTGACCATGCCCAGGAGGCGCTTGGCGACGTGGTCTTCATCGAGCTGCCGGAAGTTGGCAAGCAGCTTAACGCCGGTCAGGAAGCCGGTGTGGTCGAGTCGGTCAAGGCCGCTTCCGACATCTATGCGCCAGTGGGCGGTGAAGTCATCGCCATCAACGAAGCGCTGGCCGACAGCCCGGAGAGCGTCAACAGCGATCCGTACGGCAGCTGGTTCTTCAAGCTCAAGCCGAGCGATGCCAGCGAGCTGGACAAGCTGCTGGACGCTGCAGCCTACCAGTCTGCTGCTGACGCCGACGCCTGATTCATCTGGTGTCGACCCGCAAACCCGCTACGGCGGGTTTTTGCGTTTCTGGGCTTTGCTACTGAATCCGCTGGTAGGGCGTCAGTGGTAGCCCGGATGTAACCCAGGGAGTAACGATACCCCGTGTGGGAAGCGCTTCAGCAGAGAACCCTTGTCGCGGCCAAAGCCCCTCCCACGATTTGTACCGTACCTGCATCGGTTGATGCAGATAGGCGCGCTCATGCAAGGTCTTTTCAATCCCCCCCTTACCGCTGGTCAGCTGGATTAACACTCTCACTAAAAACAATATATATAAAAACATATTGTTTTTAGTGAGGGTTTCTCGTGGCCGAATCCATCGATATCGAGCAACTGCGCGCCAATGCCGACGCTGCCGGGCAACTGCTCAAGGCATTGGCTAACCCGGATCGCCTCCTGCTGCTCTGCCAGCTCTCGCAGGGCGAGCGCAACGTCAGTGAACTGGAGGCGTTGCTGGGTATCCAGCAGCCTACTTTGTCCCAGCAATTGGCTGTACTGCGCCGTGAAGGGCTGGTGGCAACCCGCCGTGACGGCAAGCAGATTTTCTACAGCATCAGCAGTCCGGCTGCGCTGGCCGTGATCGAGACCCTGTACCGGCTGTTCTGCGAGGGCGCGCAATGATCATCGACTGGCTCAACTTCACCCCCTGGAGTGCCCTGGCCGGCGGTGCGCTGATCGGCCTGGCAGCCTCTATCTTCGCTCTGGCCAATGGACGTATCGCCGGTATCAGCGGTCTGCTTGGCAGCCTGCTGCAGCGTGGCACAGAAGGGCGCGGTGAAAAAGCGGCGTTTCTCCTTGGCCTGCTGCTGGCGCCCTTGCTCTGGGGATTGTTCGCGGCATTACCGTCGATTCACTTCGAGACGGGCAGCCTCGGCTTGATCGTTGCCGGCTTGCTGGTCGGTATCGGCACGCGCTATGCCTCGGGCTGCACCAGCGGCCACGGCGTCTGTGGTATTTCCCGGCTGTCGCCGCGCTCGATGCTGGCGACCCTGTGCTTCATGGCTGCAGGTTTCGTCACGGTCTTTGTCCTGCGTCATTTCCTGGGCGGCTGAGCATGGCCAGACTCGTTGCTCTCGTGTGTGGCCTGATATTCGGCCTTGGCTTGCTGCTGGCGGGCATGGCTGATCCGGCCAAGGTGCTGGCTTTTCTCGATCTGGCCGGTGCCTGGGATCCATCGCTGGCACTGGTGATGGTGGCGGCGATCGGCGTTGCCGCGCTGCCCATGACCCTGGCCCGTCGGCGCAGCCGCTCGCTGCTGGGCGGCGCCATGCAGTTGCCGGCACGGCGTGACCTGGATGACCGCCTGATCGGCGGCAGCCTGCTGTTCGGCGTCGGTTGGGGCATCGCCGGCATCTGTCCGGGGCCGGCCGTTGCCATCCTGCTGGCCGGGCACTGGCAGGCGCTGCTGTTCGTCGCGGCGATGCTCGCCGGCATGCTGATCTTTACCGCGCTGGAGGGCCGGCGCGGACGTTGACCTGAGAACCACCATGCAAGCCAATGTTGGAACCTTCGCCCGCAGCCTGCGCATTGCCGTTGGCCTGATACGGATCGTGCTGAGCCTGACCGGCGTCATCGGCCTGTGGGGCTGGATCGGCGTGGTGCCGCTGGCCACCGGCTTCCTGCGCTTCTGTCCGCTTTACCCGGTGCTGGGGATCAGTACCTGCAAGAAGCCGTAAGAACCTGTTCACGATCTGCTGCGCGTCGGCCATGCTGCGTTGAAACCAGCCTCGTGTGCGAGCCCAGTCAAAATGCTCATTTACCACTCGTAAAGTCGAACGCGACTCCGAGCGTTTTTCGCCTGGTTTCGCGGGGCCGCCATCGGTGTTGCCTGGCTCTAGCTCGCGAGATCGTGAACAGGTTCTAACGTCGGTGGCCCCGATCAATTGATCTCTTCCAGCGCCTCGGCGAACTGGCGTACGGCATCGACTACCTGGCGTGCGCCGGTCTGGATGTCCTCGATCACGTGTCCGGCCTGGTTGACCAGGTTCACGCCCTGTTCGACCTTGAGCTGGCTCGCCTGCATGCTGTCCACCGCCCCCTGCGCGAGTTCATGATTGCGTTTGACCACTTCGACGATCTCCAGTGTCGCCTGGGCCGTGCGTGCTGCCAGGTTGCGCACTTCATCAGCGACCACGGCGAAGCCGCGGCCCTGTTCGCCGGCACGGGCTGCCTCGATGGCGGCATTGAGTGCGAGCAGGTTGGTCTGTTCAGCGATGCCACGGATGGTCTGCACGATGCTGCTGATCATCTCCGATTGTTGGCTGACCGCGCTGATGCCTGCTGCGGCGCGTGTCAACTCGTCGGCGATACCGCGAACCATCTTGACCGTTTCACTGATCACCTCGGCACCGTTGCGGGCACTGGCGTCGGTCTGTCGGGAGACGTCATAGGCCAGCCTGGCCGCCGCCGATTCGGCCTGTTGCTGGTAAACCTGCGGGGTAATGTCGCGAGCAAACTTGACCACCTTGTAGAGCCGCCCGCTGGCATCGAAGATCGGGTTGTAGGTGGCGCTCAGCCATATGGTTGTGCCGTGCCGGTTGACGCGCTGGTAACGTCCGGAAAAGAACTCGCCTCGGTTCAGGCGAGCCCAAAAGTCGCGGTAGGCAGGAGAATCGGCCTCCTCACGGGTACAGAACAGGCGATGGTGCTTGCCGCGAATCTCTTCCAGGCGATAACCCATGGTCTGCAGGAAATTGTCATTGGCCTCCAGCACCTCACCCTGGAGACTGAACGCGATCACTGCCATGGAGCGATTGATGGCGTCGATCATGTTGTTCTGCTCCTGTTCGCGGGCTACTTGCGCAGTGATGTTGGTAGCCAGCTTGAGCACTGAGACGACTCGGCCGTCTTCACCGAGAATCGGGTTATAGCTGGCTTCCAGCCACACCTCTTCGCCCTGCTTGTTGCGTCGCAGAAAACGGTCGTTGATGAACTCGCCGGCCGCCAGGCGCTGCCAGAAACGCCGGTACTCGGCGCTGGCCTGGTAGTCGGGAAAGCAGAACAGCCGATGGTGCCGGCCCTGAATCTCTTCCAGGCGATAGCCGACGGCGGCCAGAAAGTTGTCGTTGGCGGTGATGATGGTGCCGTCGGGTTTGAACTCGATCATGGCCGTCGAACGATCGACGGCAGCCTTCCTGGCCAGAGATGACTGCAACTGCTGGCGCGCCGCTTCCAGGTCTTGCTTGAGGGCTTTGTTGAACATGATGTGCTCGGGAGGATACGGGGATGATCCCAACCAATAGTATCGGCTTGGTCAGGATCTACTTGAACCCCTCGCGAGCAAGTTTTAACGCTGTTGCGGCGCCGGCTGTTGCTGGGTGATGCAGTGGATATTGCCGCCACCGAGGAGGATCTCGCGACCCGGTACCATCACCACGCGATGCTCGGGAAAGAGTCGTTCGAGGATGGCGCGCGCCTCTTCGTCCCTGGGGTCGTCGAAGCTGGGCGCAACGATGCCACCGTTGACGATGAGGAAGTTGACGTAGGAGCCGGCAAGGCGCACTTCCGGGCTGCGTTCCTGGCTGCCTTCGACCATATCGACGCCGGCGCACTCTTCGGAAGTGGCGTGCAGCGGGCCGGGAATCGGCATCTTGTGCACCACCAGCTGCCGGCCCTGGGCATCACGTGCGTTTTCCAGTACGCGCATGGCGGCCTGGCAGCGCGGGTAATTGGGGTCGTTCTCGTCGTCGGTCCAGGCCAGCAGCACTTCGCCGGGGCGCACGTAGCAGCAGAAGTTATCGACGTGGCCATCGGTCTCGTCGTTATACAGACCGTCCGGCAGCCAGATCACCGTGTCGATGGCCAGGTGCTCGCGCAGCACGGTCTCGATCGCTTCGCGCGACAGGTGCGGGTTGCGGTTCCTGTTCAGCAGGCACTCTTCGGTGGTGATCAGCGTGCCCTCGCCATCGACGTGGATCGAGCCGCCTTCGAGCACGAAGCCTTCGGTGCGATAGCGTTTGCAGCCTTCGATCTCGAGAATTTTGCGGGCCACCTGGTCGTCGCGCTGCCAGGGCCAGTACAGGCCGCCATCGAAGCCGCCCCAGGCATTGAAGGCCCAGTCCACACCGCGGACTTCGCCGTTGTCGTTGATCACGAAAGTGGGCCCGGTGTCACGTACCCAGGCATCGTCGGTGGTGATTTCCACCAGGCGTATGCTGTCATCATCCAGGCGCGCACGGGCATTTTCGTACTGTGCCGCACTGACGCAGACCGTCACCGGCTCGAATTGAGCGATGGCCTTGGCCACGGCAGTGAAGGCTGCCTGCGCCGGCTTGCCGCCGTTACGCCAGTTATCCGGGCGCTCGGGCCAGACCATCCAGGTCTGGCTGTGTGGCGCCCACTCGGCGGGCATATGGAAACCGTCGGCGCGGGGAGTAGTGCTCAGGGTGGTCATGGTTCACCTGTAGCCCGGATGCAATCCGGGGAATCGTGAGAAAAAGCCCCGGATTACATCCGGGCGACGTTCATTCGGACAGGCTTTCGCCGTCGAGCGTGGAGACTGGCCAGTATAGGTTCGGGCGGCGGTCACGGAATATACCCCAGGCCGTGCGCGTCTTTTCCAGAGCGGTGAGGTCGAAGCTGTGCACCAGGATGCCTTCTTCGGTCTGATCCAGTTCCTTCACCTTGGCGCCGTACGGGTCGGCGATGAACGAGCTGCCGTAGAAGGTGATGTCGTAGCCGTCCTGCTCCTCACGGCCGATGCGGTTACTGGCCACCAGCGGCATGACGTTGGCGCCTGCGTGGCCTTGCTGCACGCGCTGCCAGTGCTCGCGCGAGTTGATGCCGGCATCGTGCGGCTCGCTGCCGATGGCGGTCGGGTAGAAGAGGATTTCCGCGCCCATCAACGCCATGCTGCGGGCGCATTCGGGGAACCACTGATCCCAGCAGATGCCTACGCCGATGCGCGCATAGGCGGTATCCCAGACCTTGAAGCCGGTGTCGCCCGGGTTGAAGTAGTACTTCTCGTGATAGCCGGGGCCGTCGGGGATATGGCTTTTCCGATAAATACCGAGGTTCGTACCGTCTGCATCGAGGATGGCGATGCTGTTGAAACGGGCGCGACCGGCGCGCTCGAAGAAGCTGATCGGCAGCACCACCTTCAGTTCTGCCGCGACCTTGCTGAAGTGCGCAATGGCCGGGTTCTCGTCGACCGTGGTCGCCAGCTGGGTGTAGTCGGCGTTGGGCTTCTGGCAGAAGTAGGGTGTTTCGAACAGCTCCTGAATCAGGATGATCTGCGCGCCCTGGGCGGCTGCCTGGCGCACCAGTTTTTCGGCGTTGGCGATATTGGCGGCGCTATCCCAGGAACAGGCCATCTGGGTCGCGGCAACGGTGACGATACGGGACATAAAGCACCTCTTGGAGTGATGTGAGGCCTGATACCGGCCTGCACAGGGCGCCATGGCGGAAGCTCGACCAAGGCTGAATGGTCGATTTATATTCGATAAAAATCGAATTTGGAAGTGGTTTTAGAGATTGGATGGTAAAAATTGCAGATTTTTATCGAATAAGTATCTGCTTTTTGGCTGCAGGCGCGGATTTATCCGCGACGCGTACCGGGCTGGCAGCAGCGGACTGATCCGCGACAGCGTGCGGGTCGCCAACCGGCGGTGTCAGGTTCGCGAAGGCTCAGGCCGGGTGAAATCAGGCCAGGGGCTCGGGGCGCTTGGGTAGGGCGGGCGGTAGGTACAGGCCGAGGTAGGCATCGAACACGCGCATGCCTTCTTCGGCCAGGCGTGGGGTGATGTGGCCGTGTAACTGCACGGAGCGAGCGTAGACGCGATCGCCAAGGGACATGGCCAGGTTGAAGACGTCGATATCCGTCGGCAATTGCGGCAGGGGGAAGTGGCGCTCGAACAGCGCCCGCATCAGACGGCCCAGCTCCTGATCGTGCTGGTGGTCGGCCTGCGCGACTTCGGCCAGGCCGTGTTGCGCCAGGATCAATTGGCGTGCAGCCGCGTCTTCGGCATAGATGGTCAGCATGCGCTGTTCGACCTGGCGCGAGAGGTCATGCCAACTGCGCAGGGCGGTGTGGTCGATCGGCTCCAGCAGGCTGGCGCGGAAAGCCGCATGCACATCGGCTGTCAGCCCTTCGAGCAGTGCCGGAACGCTGGCGAAGAAGTGGTAAACCGAAGAGGGCGGAATGCCGGCGTGTTCGGCCACGCTGTAGATCGACAGGTTGGTCATGCCCTGCTCGGCCAGCAGGGCGCGAGCGGCGGCAAGAATCTGGGTGATTCTCGCCTGGCTACTGGCGCGTGGCTTGCGCGTGCTGGCAGGGCGCGACATGGCGGAGCTCCTCGGTGCGTGAGGCGCTATTGGACGCCAGCCAGCGCTGGCGAGGCAAGCCTCGCCAGCCGATCAACTGCCCTGGCGGAAACGCTGCCAGACCTGGTTGCGCATCTCGGCATGTTTTTCCGGCAGAACATCCAGCGGGAACAGCCTGCGCTTGGTTTCCTGATCCGGGTACAGGCCGGGCTGTTCGAGCAGAGCGGCCTCGATGAACGGCGCCGAGTCGGCGTTGCCATTGGGGTAGAGGGTTTCGGAGGTGATCTGGGCGATCACCTTGGGTTGCATCAGGTAATTGATGAACCGATGAGCCAGGGCCGGTTGGCTGCTGGTGGCCGGGATCACCAGGTTGTCGATGAACAGCACCGAACCTTCCTTCGGCACCACGAAGCGCACGGGTTGCCCAGCCTGTGCTGCTGCCAGGGCATCGCCGACCCAGGCCATGGACAGACACAGGTTACCCTTGGCCAGGTCATCGATGTAGCGCTCGCTGTCGACGTAGCGCAGGTTGGGGCGCAGCGCGTCGAGTATTTTGCCGGCACGCTGGATGCGGCTTGGTGCACTGCGTGCCAGGCTGCGCCCCTGATAGTTGAGCAGGAGCGACAGGCCTTCATCGGCGGCATCCAGCACGCTGATGCCGCAACTGGCCAGGCGTGCACTCTGCTGCGGATCGAACAGCAGGCTCCAGCTATCGGGTAGCGGGCCACCATAGGCAGCCTCGGCCTTGGGGGTATTGATGGCCAGGCCGACAGCGCCCCACAGGTAGGGCACAGCATGACGATTCTGCGGATCGACGGCGGCCAGCTTGCTGAGCAATTGCTTGTCCAGATGGCGGCTATTGGGCAGTTGGCTGAAGTCCAGCGGGCGAATGCGGCCTGCGTTGATCAGGGCGGGCAGTTGATTGTGCGACGGTACTGCGACATCGATGGCGTCACCGCTGTTGAGCGCCTTGTCCAGCTCTTCGGCGCTGGCGAAGGTGTGGTAATTGACTGCGATCCCTGTCTCGCGGGTGAAGTCCTCCAGCACCTGTGGGGCGATGTAGTCGTTCCAGTTGTAGACCGTGATGCTGGCAGCGGCCTGGGCCAGCCAAGGGGTGAGACCGAGGAAAACGGCGACAAGAACGCGATGCATGTGAAGCTCCCTGAAGGATGAAGGCAACAGTATCCGCAGCTGAAGCGGGTGAAGGTTGATTCATGTCAGCGCAGCGGCCTTTGCGGCCAGGCGCAGGCCCCAGTGCAGAGCATCGGGGCTGGCAGGTTGCAGGCAAAAAGAAGCCGGCTCTGCGGCCGGCTTTCTCGGGGTTACACGGTGTGCAGGTACCAGTTGTACTCGAGGTCGGAGATGGTGGTCTCGAACTCCTGCAGCTCGGCCTCCTTGCACGCGACGAAGATGTCGATGTACTTGGAGTCGATGTACTTGTTCATCACCTCGCTGTCGTCCAGCTCGCGAAGCGCGTCACGCAGGTTGTTCGGCAGGCTCGGCTCGAGCTGTTCGTAGGAGTTGCCCTCGATCGGCTCGCCCGGCTCGATCTGGTTGGTCAGGCCGTGGTGAATACCGGCGAGGATCGAGGCCAGCATCAGGTAGGGGTTGGCGTCGGCGCCGGCCACACGGTGTTCGATGCGCACGGCATCCGGGCTGCCGGTGGGGATGCGAACGGCCACGGTGCGGTTGTCCAGTGCCCAGCTTGGTGCGTTGGGCACATAGAACTGCGCGCCGAAGCGGCGGTAGGAGTTGACGTTGGGGCAGAGGAAGGCCATCGATGCGGCCATGGTGTCGAGAATGCCGCCGACGGCATGGCGCAACGAAGAGTTCTCCAGCGGATCTTCGGCTGCGAAGATGTTCTTGCCGGTCTTCTTGTCCAGCAGCGAGATGTGCACGTGCAGGCCGTTGCCTGCCTGGCCCGGATAGGGCTTGGCCATGAAGGTGGAATCCATCTCATGGTCGTAGGCGATGTTCTTGATCAGGCGCTTGAGCAGCAGGGCAT
>CAZIZA010000088.1:0-13207 GCA_964543555.1 uncultured Pseudomonas sp. | reverse complement strand
TGCGCCTGCGCACCTACATCGGCATCAAGGAAGAAGAGATCAACAACAAGCAGGACGTGTTGATCAACCTGACCATCCTCTACCCTGCTGTCGATGCGGTTGAAGTCAACGATATCGAGCATGCGCTTAACTACCGCACCATCACCAAAGCGATCATTGCCCATGTCGAGGGCAACCGCTTCGCCCTGCTCGAGCGCCTGACCCAGGAAATTCTCGATCTGGTCATGACGCATCAGGCGGTGCGATACGCCGAAGTGGAAGTGGACAAACCGCATGCCCTGCGCTTCGCCGAGTCTGTTTCCATTACCCTGGCTGGTCATCGCTGATAGCAGCTTGCTGCTCTCCGGTCGGGCTCTTATCATCGCCGCCACCATCCACCGGAGAGCCCACCATGACCGAGCAAGAACGTCTCGAACTGGAAGCTGCAGCCTTTCGCGCCCTGGTCCAGCACCTGCGCACCCGGCCTGATGTACAGAACATCGACCTGATGAACCTGGCCGGTTTTTGCCGCAACTGCCTGTCCAAATGGTACAAGGCAGCCGCCGACGACCTGGGTGTCGACGTCAGCGCCGACCAGGCACGCGAAACCATCTATGGCATGCCCTATGCCGACTGGAAAGCCAAGTATCAGAAAGAAGCTTCGGCTGAACAGAAAGCTGCATTTGCCAAAGGAAAACATGAATGAACGCGCTCAACGAACTGCGCAGCCGTCTGCAACATGATGATTACGCTTTCAGTGAAACCCTGGCCTTCGTCACCGCGCACTACGACTATCAACCCAGCGCCTTCCGTAACGGCGAGGTCGAGAATGCCGCCGGACAGAACGAAGGCTCCTGCAAGACTTTGGGTCTGGCTCTGCTCGAAGGCCTGAGCAAGGATGAAGCGCTGCGCGCCTTCGGTGAGCACTACCGCAGCGTGCTGGCCACACCGCAAGGCAGCGATCACAGCAATATTCGTGCATTGCTGGAACATGGCCTGGAAGGTGTCACGTTCGAGCGGGCGCCACTCACACGCAAGGCCTGATATTACCTAGAGGCGTTTCTCACCCGTAGCAAAAGCTTACAGTGATCAGATCGCCATCACGTTGCTGTGCGCGCCATAACCATTGATGGGATACGAGGGATTGTGTCCTGCACGCGCATGCCGCACTGCCTTCTCCCCAGCCTTGCATTCGGCATGGAGTGGCCCCAATCCTGCAAATACGGGTATGGAAACCCTGCGGCTGGGTAAAGATGCCAACGGCATTCACACCACTCGCCCCCTCAGCGCCGGGAAAAAGCCAAACACCCGCTGCGCCCCGACTCCAGCCCAGGTGGTCAGCAGCCGAAGACAGTTGAGAAGCCAGCAACGCGTACAATCGCCTGTCCGGCCAGCTGACCGGCTTATCCCAGAGCGCCTGGATAAGCGTCTCCAGCGCGTTGAGGTCGGTGCCAATGCGGCGAAGCCCTCGCCCTGGCGCCGGTAATCCAACGCCAGGCGTGCCTAGGCGCGCCCCTGTGCGGTCGGCAGCGCCCGATCCACCAGCACCTGCAAACGCCCGCGCGAGCAGCGCTCGACGCGCGCCTCAACGCCGTAGACCTCAGCGAGTAGTTGTGGTGTGAGCACCTCGTCCGGCGTGCCGCTGGCACGTATGCGCCCAGCCTGCATCACCACCAGTTGATCGGCGCAGCTGGCTGCAAGGTTGATGTCATGCAGCACGGCCACTGCCAGCAATTGATGCTCACGCACCAGATCGCGCACGCAATCCATCACCCGCAGTTGGTAATGCAGGTCGAGCGCGCTGGTCGGCTCGTCGAGCAGCAGCACCTGCGGACGCCGTGCGATCAGTTGCGCCAGCGAGACCAGTTGCCGCTGCCCGCCGGACAGGCCGTCGAGCGAGTGCTCGGCCAGGTTCTCGATACCGATACGCGCCAGGGCATCGAAGGCACGCGCCAGTACCTCGCCTTCCTCGCTCACCCGCAGCGCCGCCAGCACGCTTTCCAGCACGCCGAGGGCGATGCCCGGCGGCAACTGCTGCGGCATGTAGGCCAGGGTGCGGGCACGCTCGCCGCTGCCGATGCGCGTCAGATCCTGGCCGCCGAGAGTCAGGCTGCCGTGCATGCGCTCCAGCCCGGCCAGCGCCCGCAGCAGGGTGGACTTGCCAGCCCCGTTGGGGCCGACCAACGCCACCAGGCCACCCGCTTGCAGCTCGGGCAGCGACAGTCCGTGGAGAACCTGCCGGCGCCCGTAAGCCACCGAGATGTTTTCCGCCCTGAGGGTCATAGGCGCCTCCCCCGGCGGAACACCAGCGCGACGAATACCGGCACGCCGACCAGTGCGGTGACGATGCCCACCGGCACGATCACGCCCGGCAGGATCAGCTTGCTGGCGATGGACGACAGCGACAGCAGCAAGGCGCCGACCAGTGCGCTGGCCGGCAGCAGGAAACGTTGATCCTCACCCACCAGCAGGCGCGCCATGTGTGGGCCGACCAGGCCGACGAAGCCGATGGTGCCGACGAAGGCCACCGCCGTGGCCGCCAGCAGACTGATGCGCAGCAGCGAGGCATAGCGCAGGCGGCGCACGTCGACGCCGAAGCTGCGCGCACGATCCTCGCCCATGCGCAGCAGGGTCATGCCCGGTGCGGCGCGCAAGGAGAACGGCAGCAGCACGGCGAGCACCACGGCGAGGATGGCGAGCTTCTCCCTGTTGGCCCGCGCCAGGCTGCCCAGCGTCCAGAACACCAGTTGTTGCAGCACGTCCTCGGTGGCCAGCAGTTGCAGCAGCGACACCAGCGCATTGCAACTGAACACCAGGGCGATGCCGAACAGCACCAGGCTCTCCACGCCGGCACCACGCAGGCGCGACATGGCCTGCAATAGCAGTACCGACAGGCAGGCGAAAACGAACGCCGCCACCGTCACCTGCCCGCTTGGCGCCAACCAGTCGATGGCCAGCGGATAAGCGATGGCCAGCGAGGCGCCGAGCGCCGCCGCCGAGGACACGCCGAGGGTGAAGGGGCTGGCCAGCGGGTTATCGAGGATCGCTTGCATCTCGGCGCCGGCCAGTGACAAGGCGGCGCCGACCAGCACCGCCATCAGCGCGTAGGGCAGGCGCACGTTCCAGATGATCACCCGTTCGGTGGCGCTCAGGGCGCCGGGGTCGAGAATGCCGGCCAGCAACTGGCCCAGGCCCATGCCCGAGGCGCCGCTGGCCAGGTCGGCCAGCACACTGAGCAGCAGCAGGCCGGCGAGCAACGCCACCAGCAGGGTACGCCGCCACAGCAGGCGCCGGTAACTCAGCGCGGCCGCTGCCAGGGCAGGCGCGCCAGCACTTTGCAGATAGGTACTCACGGCGTGGCATCGATCCAGTAGTGGCCATCCAGGCCAACGGCAAGGAAACGGTTGATCTCGGCCTGAGTCGCCTGCGGGTCGAGGTCGGCGAAGCGCTCGGGGTGAATCCAGCGCGCCATGCTCTCGATGGCCAGGATATTGAACGGCGAGTTGTAGAAGTCATGCCACAGGCCATGGGCCTGGCCATTGCGGATCGGCCGCAGCGGCGCGAACTCGGGGCGCGCAGTGATCTTCGTCAGGCTGTCGCGGGCGGTCTTCTCGTCCACCCCGGCACCGAGCAGCACGCCGGGGTTGCGGTTGCCAGTGGCGATATAGACGTCCGGATCAGCAGTGAGCACGTACTCGACGCTGACGTCACCAATCGCGCCCGGCACCACGCCAGCGGCGATGTTGCGCCCACCCACTGCCTCGACCACGCCACCCAGGCCGCTCTTGCCGGTGGTATGCCCCGGCGCCTGCCAGACGCCAGCCAGCAGTTCGAGAAACACCTTGGGCCGCTGCGCATCCGGCAGATCGGCGACGGCATCGGTGATGCGCGCCAGGTGGCGGTCATAGAAGCTCAGATATTCCTGCGCCTCGCGCTCGCGGCCGAGCAGTTTGCCCAGCGCCTCCAGACTGACGCGGGTGTTCTCGATCGGATGCACGCGAAAATCGATGAACAGCACCGGCACGCCGGCCGCCGCCAGCAGGTCGGCGACCGGGCTGTGCTGGGTCGGGCCTTCGCCGGCAATGCTGAACACCGCCAGATCCGGCTTGAGGGCGAGGATCTGTTCGGCGCTGACGCTCTGCTCCGAGGCCTGGCCGATCAGCGGAATCTTGGCGATGTCCGGGTACTGCTCGGCATACGCCGCGTAGGTGTGCGGGTCGAGCAGGCGCATGTCGTTCTGCCAACCGACCACTCGCTGAAACGGCGCCTCGCGGTCGAGCAGCGCCAGGGCGAAGAACAAGCGCCCTTCGCCCAGTACCACGCGCCTGGGTTCGGTCGGCACCTCGACCTTGCGCCCGAGCACGTCGGTGACTTCCACGGCATGAGCGGAACCTGCCAGGGACAACCAGACACATAACAGCAACGGTAACGCCGCCAAGCGGCGCAGAAGCAGAGGAGAGACTTGGGACATCGATATTCCTTAAATACAATCAGTCGCATTTGTATCCGCGGCATTCTAGCGATTCGCCCTCCCCGGCCCGCCGCCCAAGATGTATTGCCAGTGTGAAATCGGCGCTTACGACACAATCCATTACATTTGCCCCAGAGCGTCGGTGTATGTTCCGCGCTCAGTCTTTGCAGGTACTGCCCATGTCCCGACCGGATCACATCCTCATCGTCGATGACGACCCCGAGATTCGTCAGCTGCTTTGCACCTACCTCAGCGATGCCGGCTACCAGACCTGCGTGGCCAGCCAGGGCGTGGAGATGCGCAAGCGCCTGGAGGAGCAACTGATCGACCTGGTGGTGCTCGACCTGATGCTGCCCGGCGAAGATGGCCTGAGCCTGTGCCGCGAGCTGCGCGTGCGCAGCAATATTCCGGTGATCATGCTCACCGCGCGCGGCACCCTGGTCGACCGCATCGTCGGCCTGGAGATGGGCGCCGACGACTACCTGCCCAAGCCTTTCGACCCACGTGAACTGCTGGCGCGGATCAAGGTGGTGCTGCGCCGCACGCAGAGCTTCCCGGATCGCGCGCGCCTCGACGAAGCCACCACCCTGCGTTTCGCCGGCTGGCGCCTGGACACCGCCACGCGGCAATTGCGCTCGCCCGCCGGCCTGGTGATCAGCCTCGGCAACTCCGACTACCGCGTGCTGCGCCTGCTGCTGCAACACCCCAACCGCCCGCTGAGCCGCGATTTCCTGCTCGGCCATGCCTTCGACAAGGAACGCGCGCCGTTCGACCGCAGCATCGACGTGTGCATCAGCCGTCTGCGCCAGCATCTGGAAGACGATCCGCGTGCGCCCAGGCTGATCCGCACCGTGCGCAACGAGGGCTATGCCCTGACCGTCGAAGAGGTGGAGCAAGGGTGAAGCGCTTCTGGCCCGACTCGCTGTCCGGTCGCCTGGTGCTGATTCTGGTGACCGGTCTGCTCGCCGCGCAGGTTCTCACCAGCAGCATCTGGTACGAAGTGCGCCATGGCCAGGTGCTGGAGATTCCCACCCGCCTGCTGGCGACCCGCCTGGCCGATCTGATCCTGCTCGACCGCCACGATCCGCAGCAGGCCATGGCGCTGATTCGTGCGCTGCAGGCCGATGACTTTCGCCTGCTCGAACGCCCGCCGAGCACGTCGGCACTGGACAAGGCAGACCGTGATCGCGAAACGCTGCTGCGCGAAGTGGTCGAGCAACGCACCGGCGCCGCTCCCCAACTGCGCCTGCTGAGCCTTGAGGTGCTCGACCCGCACGGCCACCCCGCCAACCTGCCGGTGCTGTTCGGTACGGGCCCGGCCAGCGGCCGCTTTCTGGTTGAGCTGCAACTGCCCAGCGGCCCGCAGCTCTTCCTGCAAGTCACAGAGGAACAGGGCTGGACGAACACCCCGCCGCTGTCACTGCTGCTCGACTACCTGACGCGCATCTACCTGCTGCGCATCGTCGTCGTGGTGCTGATCGCCCTGCTCGCCGTGCGCCTGGTGATGCGCCCGCTGCAACGCATGACGGGCGCTGCCGAAGCGCTCGGCCAGGATATCCATCGCCCGCCGTTATCGGTCGAAGGCCCGCGCGAGGTACGCCAGGCAGCACAAGCGTTCAATGTCATGCAGCGCCGCCTGATCGACAGCATCGCCGAGCGCACGCGCTTCTTCGCCGCCGTCTCGCATGACCTGCGCACACCGATCACCCGCCTGCGCCTGCGTGCTGAACTGCTCGCCGACGAAGCCACCCGCCAGCGCTTTCGCGACGACCTGCAGCGCATTGAGGAGATGGTTTCGGCCAGCCTCGACTTCCTGCGCAGCGGCGAGCTGGAAGACGCTCGCGAGCAGGTGGATATCAATGCGTTGCTGCAGGGTCTGCAGGCGGATTTTCATGATCTCGGTGCCGAAGTGGCGATCCAGGGCAGCGCACGCCCGCTGGTGGCCCACGCCAGCGGCCTGCACCGCTGCCTGCAAAACCTGCTGGAAAATGCCGTGCGGCATGCCGGCGGACTCATCGAAATCCACCTCGACGACAGTGCCGAGCGCCTGCGCATCGGCATCGCCGACCGCGGGCCGGGCATCGACGAGAGGCTGCTGGAACGCGTCATGGAACCCTTCTATCGCGAGGACGAAGCGCGCGGCGAAGGTACTGCCGGCTATGGCCTGGGCCTGAGCATCGCCAGACAGATCGCCAGCGCCCATGGCGGTAGCCTCACCCTGCAAGCTCGCGAAGGCGGCGGGCTGCTGGCGATGCTCGATCTACCCCGTCAGGGTTGATGGCAGCATTGCTGCGGTCGCTGTTTGCCTAGCACCCAGAGGCAAACAAGCCCTTCAACGGCGGGCGGCTTGAATTCCCCCAACACACCGCCAATAGAGCGGCGTCATTTTTTAAACGAAATGAGTAACATCATATTGCTATCACGCTATGGCTTGATATTCTGCTGACGCCAGATCACTTCGAGTGTCGAGCCTTACCTGCCCGCCTGCAGGCTTCCCGGCAACGCCCAAGCCACTCGCTGCCGCCAGCGACGCCCCGGAAACCTGCACGAACCTTCACCCTCAACGCCTGGCCGAACGCCCGGCCAGCTCTTCTCCAGCGCAACTCACTCGTCATCTAGGCACCGCTGCACACATTGCCACGCATACCCGCCCATCGCCTTGAGGCAGCCATGCCCGCTGCAGACCACAGGCTCTACGAAAATGCGTCACAAGGAGTCGTCATGAATACGCTTGCTAGAGTGCTGCTTGACCTGAGTGTCCGCAAGAAACTCATGGCCGGTTTCGGCCTGATCTTGCTCATCACCCTGTGCATCGCCTGGATAGGCCACTGGGCACTGGAAACCAGCCTGACCCGCTTCGACAACCTGTTGGGCGTCAACGCCATCGACAGCAAGCTGACCCAGGCCCGGCAACAGGAAAAAAACTACATTATCCGCGGGGAAAACCAGTACCTGAATCAGGCCGTCGCCCTCGCCGACGAGATCGGCGCCCAGGCCCAAACCAGCGAAACGCGCCTGCAATTGCCGGAGAACAAGGCGCTGATGCGTCAAATCAAAGAAGACGTCGAGCGCTACCGCGCGGAACTGCTCAAGCTGCAGGAAACCACCAACAGCAACCAGCAGGTTCAGAAGGCCATGGAAGATTCCGCCAGGGCAGCACTCGAACGTTTCGAGTCACTGGCCGAACGACTGCGCCAGGCCGCCGTCGAGCAGATTCGCCAGACCAACGATACCAGCAGTATCGAAATGCTGGATCACGCCAACCTGGCCAACACCCTGTCCACCGAGCTACTCGAAGCCAGGCGCAGGGAGAAGGATTTCCTCCTGCGCGGCGAAGAAAGCTATGCCAGCAAGCTGAATGAACATTTCCAGTCGCTGGCAAGCAACGGCGAGAAACTCCAGCGCCTGCCCCTGGATACGCAGGCGCGCCAGACGCTCGACGAAGCCATGCGTTTGCTCGGCGAATACCGCGAGCAATTCAAGAGCATGCGCGCCAGCCTGCAAGCACGTGACCAGTCCGAGCAGGCGATGACCGAACGCGTCCGCGAGGTCACGGCGGCCTCCAGCAAATCGCTGGGCCTGCAACGCACCCTGCTGGAGAGCGACTCCAACGACGCCAAGCACATGATCATCCTGGCGGCGGTGGCGGCGTTCGTCCTCGGTGTGCTTTGCGCCCTGCTGATTACCCAGGTGATCGTCGGCCCATTGCAACGCACCGTCGCTGTCGCGCGTCAGGTCGCCAGTGGCGACCTGACGCTCGATGTACATAGCGAACGCCGCGACGAACTGGGTCAGCTGATGCAGGCCATGCAGACCATGACCGAGAGCCTGCGCGACCTTATCGGCAGACTTGGTGCAGGCATCACCCAACTCGCCACCGCCGCCGAAGAGCTGTCGGCAGTCACCGAGCAGACCAGCGCCGGAGTCACCGAACAGCGCATGGAGACCGAGCAGGTTGCCACCGCCATGAACGAGATGGCGGCTACGGTGCTGGACGTCGCACGCAACGCCGAGAACGCGGCCACCTCGGCCAGCGACGCAGAGGAACAGACACGCCAGGGCGGCACCGTGGTGCAGCAGGCCATCACCAGCATCGAGCAGTTGGCCCACACGGTTGAGGCCTCCGCCGAAGCCATCGGTCGCCTCAAAGGCGACAGCGCCAACATCGGCACCGTGCTGGACGTGATCAAGAGCATCGCCGAGCAGACCAACCTCCTCGCACTCAACGCCGCGATCGAGGCCGCGCGCGCAGGTGATGCCGGCCGCGGCTTCGCCGTGGTCGCCGACGAGGTACGGGCTCTGGCGCGCCGCACGCAGGAATCCACCCAGCAGATCGAACAACTGATCGAAACCCTGCAAAGTGGCGCCGAAAATGCCGTGGGCGTGATGAACAGAAGCCGCAGCATGGCCGCAAATACCGTGGACGCCGCGCGCCAGGCCGGCACTGCACTGACGCTGATCGACGAGGCCGTGTCGCGTATCCAGCAAATGAACCAGCAGATCGCCACCGCATCCGAACAACAGAGCTCGGTGGCCGAGGAGATCAACCGCAGCATTTCCAATATCCGCGACATCGCCGAACAGTCGGCAGCAGCCACCGAGGAAACCTCGGCCGCCAGCGTCGACCTGGCACGTCTGGGTAGCGACCTGCAACAACAGGTCAACCGCTTCCGGGTCAGCGCCTGAGCCCCGCGGCCCGATGTACGCATCGGGCCGCACCGCTCACCGGCGAAACTCCAGCCCCCTTCCCCAGCGACAAGCCTGCCGATACCCTGTCGCCCGAACGTAACGGACAGCTTTGGCAGGACGCACATGACCCCGCGGATTTTCATCGTCACCACGCCCCACACCAGCGAGTTTCCCAATCCGATCACCTTTGCCGAGGGCGCGCCGCTGACGGCCGGCGAGGCGTACCGGGGCGATGAAGGCTGGGATAACGGGCTCTTCTGCAGCACGCCGGGCCAGGAATCTGGCTGGGTGCCGGAGCACGACGACCCGCACACACAGGCTCGTGAGGCCTACACGGCGCGTGAACTCGACGTGCAACTTGGCGAACGACTGATCGCGTCGCGCCACCTCAACGGTTGGCTGTGGTGCACACGCGAAGCATCTGCCGAGTCAGGCTGGGTGCCGCAGGCCAGTCTCGCCGAGCAGGGGCCTGCCTGCGTGGTGCAGGAGGAAGTCAGCGGCTGTGGCATCGCCGCATGCGCCAACATCCTTGGCAAGCGCTACGCCGAGATGAAGGCCATCGCCAACGCCATGGGCATTCATGCCGAAGACGAGTCGTTGTGGTCGGATACCCAGTACGTGCGCCGCCTGCTCGCCAGCGGCGGTGCGAGAGCGGCAACCGGCGAGACGCCCTTTGTTTCCTGGGAGGCCCTGCCGGACCTGGCGTTGCTGGCCATCAAGCACCACCAGGAAAACGGTCGCGACTTCTGGCATTGGGTGGTATTTGAACGCACGGCCGGCCAGATGTACGTGCTGGATTCGGCCAGTTATCTACCCTCCAACGTGCGCACCGACTTCACCGCCATGCAGCCGAAATGGTTTATTGCCGTGCGCAGGGCCAGCGCCTCACAGACCCTGCAACTGCGCCACTCAGACAAATGACGCAGTTGTCCGCGACCTCTGGCCACGCGTAGATAACGCTAATTGATCTTATTTAAATTCCGTTAGCCTGCTAATCTTGGCATCCCGCTTTCTTGCCTGCCCGGATAGCTCCTCGATGTCACTGCTCCAACGCTGCCTGATGCCCTTGCTGACCCTGCCCCTGATCGCTTGCGGGCAGCCAGCGAACTTCACAGAGGCAGAGCCCGGTGAGGCACTTTCAGCAGGCACCGCCACGGTACGCAAATTCGACCACAACGCTTTTTCTCAACCCTCGGCCAATCTGGCGCCGAGCCGGCGCCTGGACTTTGCCGTAGGCAACAGTTTCTTCCGCAATCCCTGGATCAGCGCACCCGCCACCACCACAGCACGTGATGGCCTCGGTCCGCTGTTCAACACCAACGCCTGCCAGAACTGTCACCTCAAGGATGGGCGCGGCCACCCACCGGAGCCCAACGCCGTCAGTGCCGCGTCCATGCTGGTACGCCTGTCGCTGCCAGCCGGCCCTGAGCATGCCAACTGGCTGGTACGCCATGGCGTGGTGCCTGAACCGACCTATGGCAGCCAATTGCAGGATATGGCCAATCCCGGCATAGCCCCGGAAGGCAAGGTTCGCGTGACCTACAGCAGCGTGCCGGTGCGCTTCGCCGACGGCACGCTGGTGGAACTGCGCAAACCGCAACTGGAGATCAGCCAACTCGGTTACGGCGAAATGCACCCCGATACCCTGTTCTCCACAAGAATCGCCCCGCCGATGATTGGCCTGGGCCTGCTCGAGGCCATCGCCGAACAGGACATCCTGGCGAACGCCGACCCGGACGATGCCAATGGCGACGGCATTTCCGGCCGCCCCAACCGGGTCTGGGATCGCCAACAGCAACGCACGGTGCTCGGCCGCTTCGGCTGGAAGGCCGGCCAGCCCAACCTCAATCAGCAGAATGCCGACGCCTTCGCCAATGACATGGGCCTGACCACCACGCTGATCCCGCACGATAACTGCACTGCGGCGCAGACAGACTGCCTCGCCGCCCCCCATGGCGGCGAACCGGAGGTCAGCGACAACATCCTCGCCAGCGTGCTGTTCTACAGCCGCAACCTCGGCGTGCCGGCGCGGCGCAATGTCGACGCCCCGCAAGTGCTCCAGGGCAAAAGCCTGTTCCACCAGGCAGGCTGCCAGAAGTGCCATACGCCCAGCTTCACCACCGCGGCTGATGCTGCCGAACCGGAACTGGCCAACCAGTTGATCCGCCCCTATACCGATCTGCTGCTGCATGACATGGGCGAAGGTCTGGCCGATGGCCGCGAGGAGTTCCTCGCTGACGGTCGCGAGTGGCGCACAGCGCCGCTGTGGGGCATCGGTCTGACGCAGGCGGTCAATGGCCATACCCAGTTCCTGCATGACGGTCGGGCACGCAATCTGCTGGAGGCCATTCTCTGGCACGGTGGCGAGGCCGAAGCGGCCAAGCAGCAGGTGCTCACATTCACTGCCGATGAACGAGCCGCGCTGCTCGCCTTCCTCAATTCCCTTTAAGGAGTCCGAGATGTTGCATAAGAGCCTGATCGCCTCCCTGCTCGGCCTGACCCTGGCCGGCTGCGGCCTGCAGGATCAGACCGCCAAGGTCACTGGCGCCCTCACCGACGGCGTGCTGCTGCCGGCCTACACCAGTTGGCAGGAAGCGGATCGCCAACTGGCCGAACGTACTGCGGCCTTCTGCGCCGGCAGTGCCGATCTGCCCGCCGCGCGCCAGGCCTTCCTCGGCGCGATGAGCGCCTGGTCGGCGCTGCAACCACTGATGCTCGGCCCGCTGGCCGAGGGCAACCGCGCCTGGCAGGTACAGTTCTGGCCGGACAAGAAGAACCTGGTGCAGCGCCAGGTCGAGGCACTGCTCAAAAGCAAGCCGCAACTGACCCAGGCCGACCTGGCCAACGCCAGTGTCGTGGTGCAGGGCCTTACCGCCTCCGAGTACGTGCTGTTCGACGCCGACATCGACCTGACCCAGGATGAGCAGAAAGCCCGTTACTGCCCATTGCTGCAGGCCATCGGTCAGCATCAGCAGGCCCTGGCCGCCGATATCGTGGCGCAATGGCAGGCTGACAAGAGCGGTATGGCCGCGCAGCTCAGGCAGTTCCCCAACGAGCGCTATGCTGATTCCAAGGAAGCGGTGGCTGAACTGCTGCGCGTTCAGGTCAGCGGCATCGACGGCCTGAAGAAAAAGCTCGGCGCGCCGCTCGGCCGCCAGACCAAGGGCATCCCCCAGCCCTACCAGGCCGAAGCCTGGCGCAGCAGCGCCAGCCTGGCCAACCTCGGCTCGGCCCTGGCCAGCGCGGAACGGCTCTGGCACGGCAACAACCAGGACGGCCTGCAATCGCTGCTGGGCAGTGACCAGGCCGAGTTGGCGCAACGCATCGACGCCGCTTACCTCGACACACGCCAGCGCCTGGCCGCCTTCAACCTGCCGCTGACCGAACTGTTGGCCAGCGAAGCCGGCCGCAAGCAGCTGAACGAGCTGTACGACAGCCTCAATCGCCTGCACCGCCTGCAGGAAAGCGAGCTGGCCAAGGCCCTCGGCGTACAGATCGGCTTCAACGCCCACGACGGGGACTGACCGATGCAACGCAGAACCTTCCTCGGCCTCAGTGCTGCAGCGGCCAGCCTGGCGGCTGCGGGCGCATTCGGCGGCTGGACGCTGTTCGGCCCCTCGGGGCAACCGCTGCTGCTGTCAGCCCGTGATGACGGCGACGGCAACCACTACGCCGTCGGCTATCGCCTCGATGGTCAGCGTGCCTTCGCCACATCGGTGAACGAACGCTGCCACGATGTGGTGCCACACCCGACCTTGCCGCTGGCACTGTTCGTCGGCCGCCGCCCGAGCACCGAAAGCTACCTGATCGACACCCGCGACGGCCGCCTGCTGCAAACGCTCAGCTCGCCAGCCGGGCGCCACTTCAACGGCCACGCGGTGTTCCACCAGGGCGGCGAATGGCTGTACACCACCGAGAACGACACCACCGAACCCGGCCGCGGCGTCCTCGGCGTCTATCGCCTGGACGCTGAGCGACTGCAACGCGACGGCGAACACAGCACACACGGCGTTGGCCCGCACCAACTGCTGTGGATGCCCGATGGCGAAACCCTGGTGGTGGCCAACG
>CAZIZA010000087.1:0-13362 GCA_964543555.1 uncultured Pseudomonas sp. | reverse complement strand
AGCGTGGTGAAGCTCCAACCTCTAGCGATCTCTGGCCAATTCGAATCTTCATGGATCCCTCCACGAGTCTCCCCGCTCCCGATTACTTCGCCGATTTCGGCCTCATGTTGTTCGCCCTGTTCCTGGTGCTGCTCAACGGCTTCTTCGTTGCGGCTGAGTTCGCCATCGTGCGTCTGCGTGCGACCAAGGTCGATGCGCTGGCCGAGGCCCATGGCTGGCGCGGGCATATCCTGCGTACCGTACACAACCAGATGGATGCTTACCTCTCGGCCTGCCAGTTGGGCATCACCCTGGCTTCGCTGGGGCTTGGCTGGGTCGGTGAGCCGGCTTTCGCCGAGTTACTGACGCCACTGCTGGTGGCGGTTGGCGTGGAGTCACCGAAGCTGATTCACGGCATCGCCTTCTTCACGGCGTTCTCGATCATTTCCTACCTGCACATCGTTATCGGCGAGCTGGCGCCCAAGTCCTGGGCGATTCGTAAGCCGGAGCTGTTATCGCTGTGGACGGCCGCGCCGCTGTATGCCTTCTACTGGCTGATGTACCCGGCAATCTTCGTACTCAACGCCAGTGCCAACGCCATCCTGCGTATTGCCGGGCAAGGCGAGCCCGGACCCCATCATGAGCATCACTACAGCCGTGAAGAGCTCAAGCTGATCCTGCATTCCAGCCGTGCCACCAGCGATAACGACCAGGATTTGCGTGTGCTGGCGTCGGCGGTCGAGCTGGGTGAGCTGGAGGTGGTGGACTGGGCCAACTCGCGTGAGGATCTGGTCTTTCTCGAGCTCAAGGCCAGTCTGGATCAGGTGTTCACCACCTTCCGCCGGCACAAGTACAGCCGCTATCCGATCTTCGATGAGAGCAAGGGCGAGTTCGTCGGTGTGTTGCATATCAAGGATCTGCTGCTGCACCTGTCCCTGCTGGAGATGCTGCCGTCGGCACTGAAACTGAGCGACCTGATGCACCCGCTGGAGCGAGTCAGCCGGCACATGCCGCTGTCGCAGTTGCTCGAGCAGTTCCGTCAGGGTGGTGCGCACTTCGCCCTGGTCGAAGAGGCTGACGGCAAGGTCATCGGCTACCTGACCATGGAGGACGTACTCGAAGCCCTGGTCGGCGACATCCAGGACGAGCACCGCAAGGCCGAGCGTGGCATTCTGGCCTACCAGCCGGGTAAGCTCCTGGTGCGTGGCGACACGCCGCTGGCCAAGGTCGAGCGCCTGCTCGGCGTCGACCTCGATCACATCGAGGCCGAGACCCTCGCCGGGTTGATCTACGAGACCCTCAAGCGCATGCCTGATGAAGAGGAAGTACTGGAAACCGATGGCCTGCGCATCATCGTCAAGAAGATGAAGGGACCCAAGGTCGTTCTGGCCAAGGTGGTCAAGCTGGATTGACTGAGCGTGCCCGCGACCTGCCGAGGGCGTGGCGATGCGATTGCATGGCTCTGCTGCACAGTCCGTCTGCAGTGTCTGTGGCTATGGCTCTCTGGTGTTCTGAATAATTGCTGCGGCCGATGGGCCGTTGCGTCGTTTCTATCGTGAGGAAAGCGCGCATGAGTGCACCCGTCGTCATCGTCGGCACCGGCCTGGCCGGCTACAACCTGGCCAGAGAGTGGCGCAAGCTGGATACGCAGACGCCCTTGCTGCTGATCACCGCTGACGATGGCCGCTCCTATTCCAAGCCGATGCTCTCCACCGGCTTCAGCAAGCACAAGGATGCCGACGGCCTGGCCATGGCAGAAGCGGGTGCCATGGCCGAGCAGCTCAATGCGGAGATTCGCACCCATACGCGTATCACGGGCATCGATCCCGCTCACAAGCGTCTGTGGATCGGCGAGGAAGCTGTGCAGTACCGTGACCTGGTGCTGGCCTGGGGTGCCGAGCCGATTCGTGTCGCGGTGGACGGCAATGCCCAGGACGCGTTGTTTCCGATCAATGACCTGGAAGATTACGCGCGCTTTCGCAGTGCCGTGGACGGCAAGCGCCGGGTATTGATCCTTGGCGCCGGCCTGATTGGCTGCGAGTTTGCCAACGACCTCAGCGCCGGAGGCTACGACGTGCAGGTGCTGGCGCCTTGCGCGCAGGTGATGCCCGGCCTGCTGCATCCAGCCGCCGCAGCAGCCGTGCAGAGCGGCCTGGAGAGCCTGGGTGTGCGTTTTCATCTTGGCCCGGTACTGGCCAGTCTCGATCGTCAGGGGGGCGCGCTACAGGCGAGGCTATCCGACGGCAGCCTGATCGCGTGCGACGCGGTGCTCTCGGCGGTCGGCCTGCGCCCGCGTATCGACCTGGCCGCAGCAGCCGGGCTGGACGTCAATCGTGGCGTGATGGTCGACCGCCACCTGCGCACCTCGCACGCCAATATCTACGCCCTGGGCGACTGCGCCGAGGTCGATGGGCTCAACCTGCTCTACGTCATGCCGCTGATGGCCTGTGCCCGGGCGCTGGCCAAGACCCTGGCCGGTGAGCCCACTGCGGTCAGCTACGGACCGATGCCGGTGACGGTGAAGACGCCAGTATGCCCGCTGGTGGTTTCCCCGCCGCCGCGTGGCCGCGAGGGCGAATGGACGATCGAAGGTAGCGCTGGTGACATCAAGGCGCTTTGCCGAGATGCAGATGGCGTGCTGCTCGGTTATGCCCTGACCGGCACTGCCGTGCAGGAGAAACTGGCGCTGAACAGGGCGCTACCCGCACTGCTGGCATGATCGCCTGCCGTTCTGTCGGATACGCCACGAAATTGCCCGGTTAAAGTGTCGGGCGACACTGGCGCAGTACGGTGCGGCATGCCATTCTCCGTTGGGTCTGCCGCAGCGCAGAGCTGTTGCGGCGCCTTGGGCGCTGTTCTGGAAGGACAGCACGGACACAACAACAAAAAACCGTCAAAGAGGCATTTATGCGTAAACCGGAACTCGCCGCCGCCATCGCCGAAAAGGCTGATCTGACCAAGGATCAGGCCAATCGTGTACTCAATGCTGTACTGGAAGAAATCACCGGTGCACTGAACCGCAAGGACAGTGTCACGCTGGTTGGCTTCGGTACATTCGTCCAGCGCCACCGTGGCGCCCGCACGGGCAAGAACCCGCAGACCGGTCAGCCGGTGAAGATCAAGGCCAGCAACACCGTCGCCTTCAAACCGGGCAAGTCCCTGAAGGATGCGGTCAACTGAGCCCGCTTCCCAGAGCCGTTCGGCTCCGGGTTCCCCTGCGCAGTCATGCTCCAGACAGGCTGTGGTCCCGCAAGAAAAGCACTACAATGTGCGGCCATCATCTTCGATCACGAGGCCCTGTGCATGAAATTTCGTTTTCTCCTGTGGATGCTGGGCCGCCTGATGGCCAAGGCCAGTCGTGAAAACCCGGTGTTCCGCCAGCAACTCGAAGGTCGCGATATGGTGTTCCAGTTGCACACGCTCGACGGCAAGGTCGCCCGCCACTTCACCGTGGCCGGTCAGCGCGTGACCAGCAAGCGTGGCACCACCACGAATCCAGCCTTCGCCATTGGCTTCAAGGATGCCGTCTACGGCTTTGAAACCATGACCGCGAAGAATAAGCAACTGGCCTTCATGCAGGGCATCCAGAACAAGGACATCCAGATCCAGGGCAATACGGCGCTGGTCATGTGGTTCCAGGGTCTGACCAAGTACCTGATGCCGAAGAAGACCGAGGCGTCGAAAAAGGCTGCCTGATCGGTATTGATGTGCGGCGTGGCTGGCCGCGACGCTACGCTTTGGTTAGGCTGCCAGGCACGTCTCTGTGGAAAGCCTGACCATGCGTCTTTTCCTCCTGCCCCTGCTATTGCTGGCCGCCACGACTGCGCGGGCCGAGCCAGCGGCTGCCAAGGCCCTGTTACCGCTGTTCGAGCTCGCCGGTATCCATCTGCTGTGTGAACAGAGTGCGCCGTTGCTGCAGCTTGGCCAGGGTGACGCAGAACAGAAACGCCTTGCGCAACTGTTTGCGGGCGAGGCGTTCTGTCTCGATCTGGCTGAACGGGTCGGTTCCCGTTTCGATGCTACGCAGGCCACGCAGGCTCATGAACGTCTCGACAGCCCGCTGGCGCAGCGCTTCACTGCGGCCGAACGTGCGGTCGGTGAGCAGCCCGATGGGCTGGCTGAATACCGCAAGCGGTTGCAGGCACAGCCGCCACGAGGCGCACGTCATGATCTGGTCAAACGTCTCGATGCCGCTGCACGCACCACCGAACTGGCCAGCCTGCTGCGTTACGAAGTCGGCAAGACCCAGGCGCTGCTGGCGCTGAGGGCGCGGGGCGAGAACCTCAGCGAAGCCGAGTTGCAGGCGCAGACACAGAAGCAGGCCGAAGCCATACGCCAGTCCAGCGAGCAGGCGGTGGAAAGTTTCATGTTCTATGCCTACCGGCAGATGCCCAGCGATAAGCTCGCCGAGTATGCGGCACTCTATGAGCATCCCAGCGTGAGCCAGTTGCTTGCCATCAGCCTGGAAGTGGTGCCGCAGCTATTTTCTGAACGTCGTGAGCAACTGCGCCAGACAGCAGGAAAGCCGTAGAGCGGCTCGGAACAGGGCCGCTGCGAGCGAGAGAACAGCCTACCGCTCGCGAGCACCCGCGTCAGGCGGCAGGCAAGGCCTCTGGGAAAGGCTGTGGGAACTGTCGCTCAATGCGGCTGCTGAAACTGCGCGGCCAGTTCACGCAAGGCGACTTCGGCGCTGAGTACCTTGCTCACCGCGTCCTCGGCTTTTTCCCGGGTCAGCCCCAGAGCCTGGAACAGCTCATCAGGAATCTCGTGCTGCGGCCCGGCACCGATGCCCTGATTACGCAGCAGGCTGACGGCCAGGCATACCAGGTTGGGGAAGGCGGCACTGTCACCGGCATAGGACGGGTCATGCTGGAAGCGCAGGGCGCTGGACAGCTCTTCCGGCATATCCCAGTGACGCATCAGCCAGGCGCCGATCTGCTCGCGTGTGATGCCCAGCAGGTGTTGCTCGATGTGGCTGTGCGACAGGTGTGGATTGACTTCCAGGTGACGGCAGATCAGTGAGAAGTGCGGCGGGAAGACGTGCGCCAGAACCAGATAGCCGAAGTTGTGCAGCAGCCCCGCGAGGTAGGTCAGACCGGCTTCCGGACGCTGCGCGCGCGGCATGGCCCGGGTCAGGCCTTCGATCACCGCAGCGGTGTAGATCGCCTGCTGCCAGTAGGGGGTGGCGTGCTGCGGCTGATCCTTGGGCAGGCTCAGGGTTTTACCCAATGCCAGGCCCAGGGCCAGATTGATCACCAGATCGAAGCCCAGCACACGGACGATGGCATCTTCCACCGAGCGAATCTTGCCGGGCGCGGCGTAGTAAGGCGAGGCCGCCCAGCTGACGACCTGAGCAGCCAGCGCCGGATCGGTCTCGACCACGCCGGTGATGTCATCCACCGTGGCATTGGGGTCAACGCGCAACTTGATGATCTTCTGCGCGGTTTCCGGCAGCGGCGGAATCTCGATGGTTTCTTCCAGGCGCTGCTGGATGCGGCGTGCGGTAAAGGCCTGCACGGCCTGGGTGATCTCCGCGCGGTCATCATGCGGGCGATCGAGGTTTGGTTTGATCGCACTGACCGGCTCGCCGAAACGCGCCGCGCTGGCCTTACTCAGCAGCACTTTGAAGGCTTCGGTGGGGATTTCCAGCAACACACCGGGCTGGCCGGACTCGATCAGCAGACTGGGCACCTGCAGCAGGCGTTCCTCGAACAGGCAGGGGGAACTGGTCAGTGGCGGCAGGCCGGGCAGGGCGGCCAGGTTGTGCTTGCCGAGCATGCGCTCCAGGCGTTCCGGTTTGACTGCGGTAAGCTGGCGTCCGGTCAGTTCTGCCAGGCGCGACAGATCCAGCAAATGGCTGCGTGGGTAGAGCACCAGCAGGGCACCGATGGCATCGTCCACCAGCACCGCCTGCAGGCGCGCCTCGCTTGGCTGACCCGGGCGCTCCGCGCGTACCTGATAGGGTACGGTGAGTTTCTCCAGCAGTTGCACGATTACGGTGGGGACTTGCGCAGTGGCGTTGGCGGCGAGGGCGGCTTCAGTCATATCGATATCCAGCGTTGGCGCATGTGCCCCGAAGTATAACCAGCGAGGGTTGGCGCAAAGGTTCGTGGCGACGGTTGTCTTGTGAACAGGTTCACACTTGACCGTATTGCTGGCCGTGGCGCAACCAGCGTTCCAACAATGGAGCCACATGCTGTGGCCAATGTTGCAAAAGCTCCTGCGCGGCATCGCGCACGGCAGGCAGCAGATCGGCATCGCGCATCAGGTCGGCGACCTTGAACTGCAGCAGGCCGGTCTGCCGGGTGCCGAGCATTTCACCGGGGCCGCGCAGTTCCAGATCCTTCTCGGCGATGATGAAACCGTCGGTGGTCTCGCGCATGATCGCCAGGCGCTCGCGCCCGAGTTGCGATAACGGTGCGTGATAGAGCAGCACGCAATGGCTGGCAGCGCTGCCGCGCCCAACCCGGCCACGCAACTGATGCAACTGAGCCAGGCCCAGGCGCTCGGGGTTTTCGATGATCATCAGGCTGGCATTGGGGACGTCGACGCCGACCTCGATGACCGTTGTGGCCACCAGCAGTTGCAGCTTGCCCTGTTTGAACTCATCCATCACCGCAGCTTTTTCCGCCGGTTTCATGCGCCCGTGGATCAGCCCGACGCGCAGCTCGCCGAGGGCCGCAGACAGCTCCTCGAAGCTGGTTTCCGCAGCCTGGCAAGTGAGCTCTTCGGATTCTTCGATCAGCGTACAGACCCAGTAGGCCTGGCGCCCCTGCTGGCAGGCATTGCGTACGCGCTCGACGACTTCATCGCGGCGGCTGTCGGCGATCACCAAGGTGTTGACCGGTGTGCGCCCTGGCGGCAGCTCGTCAAGGATCGAGGTGTCCAGATCGGCGTAGGCACTCATCGCCAGGGTGCGCGGGATGGGCGTAGCGGTCATGATCAACTGGTGCGGGCAGAGGCGGCCGTCGATGCCTTTCTGGCGCAGGGCCAGGCGCTGCTGCACGCCGAAGCGGTGCTGTTCGTCGATGATCACCAAAGCCAGACGCTTGAACTTCACTTCGTCCTGGAACAGGGCATGGGTGCCGACTACCATCGGACAGCCGCCGGCAATCTGCTCCAGAGCGGCGGCGCGGGCTTTACCCTTGAGCTTGCCGGCCAGCCAGGCGACTTCCAGGCCAAGCGGTGCCAGCCATTTGCTGAAGTTGAGGAAGTGCTGCTCGGCGAGGATTTCGGTGGGCGCCATCAGTGCCACCTGGTAGCCGGCCTCCAGTGCCTGCAAGGCGGCCAGGGCGGCGACTACCGTCTTGCCGGCACCGACATCCCCCTGCACCAGGCGCAGCATCGGCTCGCTTTGCGCCAGGTCGTAGGCGATCTCGGCACCGACGCGCTGCTGCGCGCCGGTGGGGGCAAAGCCGAGGTTGGCAAGGTATTGCTGCGGCAGCTTCTTCGCTGGCGGCAGCGCCGGCGCCTGTTGCGCGCGCACCTGTTCGCGCAGGCGCTGCAGGGACAGCTGATGGGTCAGCAATTCCTCGAAGGCCAGGCGGTGTTGCGCCCAGTGACGGCCCTCGGCGAGTTCTTCGACATCGGCGTCCGGCGGGGGGCGATGCAGATAACGGATGGCCTCATCCAGCGGCGCCAGGCGATAGTCGCGGGCCAGTTGGTCGGGCAGCCAGTCCGGCAGGCTGCGTGGGCCCAGGCGCGCCAGCGCCTGCTGGCTGAGCTGGCGCAGGCGCTGCTGGGTCAGGCCTTCGGTGGTCGGGTAGATGGGCGTCAGGCTCTGTTCCACCGGGGCCGGCTCGTCACCGCTCTGGGCGCGGTATTCCGGATGGTAGATCTCCAGGCCGGTGGCGCCGGGGCGTACTTCGCCGTAGCAGCGCAGCGCCGTGCCGCGTTTGAGGCCGTCCTTCTGCGCCTGGCTGAAATGGAAGAAGCGCAGGCTCAGCGTGCCGCTGCCGTCCTGCAGGCGCACCAGCAGGCTGCGTCGCCGCCCCATGACCACATCGGCGCCGGCAACGATGCCTTCGACCACGGCATCCTGCCCCGGGCGCAGCGCGCCAATGGGGGTGATGCGGGTGCGATCCTGATAGCGCAGCGGCAGGTGAAACAGCACATCCTGCAGGTTTTCCAGGCCGACCTTGGCCAGTTTTTCCGCAAGCGCGGCGCCTACGCCCTTCAGCGCCGTGACGGAAACTGCTGCCAGTTCGCTCACGTCCGGCCTCAGACTGCCTTGGTTTGCGGGCTGCGGGCGACCGAGCAGAGGCGGATCGAGTCGGCCAGCACTTCGATGGCGTTGGGGCGCGGGAAGCTCGCGCGCCAGGCGATGGCCACGGTACGGAACGGCACCGGCGCGCTGAGCGGCCGCACTTCGATCACGCCGGGCGCGTAGTGGTGGCTGTCCACCGCCGAGAACGGCAGGATCGATACACCCAGGCCGGAGGCGACCATATGGCGGATGGTTTCCAGCGAGCTGGATTCCACCGTGGTGTGCTTGCCATGATCGTCACCGCCCTTGCGCAGGGTCGGGCAGGCTTCCAGCACCTGATCGCGGAAGCAGTGCCCCTCGCCGAGCAGCAGCAGGCTCTTGTCGTTGAGCAGCTTGGTGTCGATGGTTTCCATTGCCGCCCAGGGGTGGCCGGCCGGCAGCAGGGCGTAGAAGGGCTCGTCGTACAGTGGCTTGGTCAGGACATCGGCCTCCTGGAACGGCAGGGCGATGATGATGGCGTCCAGCTCACCGGTACGCAGTTTGTCGCGCAGGATGTGGGTGAAGTTTTCCTCGATATACAGCGGCATGTCCGGTGCGACCCGGTGCAACTGCGGAATCAGGTGCGGGAACAAGTAGGGGCCAACGGTGTAGATGGCACCGATCTTCAACGGCGCAGCCAACTGGTTCTTGCCGGCCTGGGCCAGTTCGCGAATGCCCTGGGCCTGCTCCAGCACCTTCTGTGCCTGGGTGACGATGCCCTCGCCGACAGGTGTCAGACGCACGGCGCTCTTGCTGCGCTCGAAGATCAGCACACCGAGCTCGTCCTCCAGCTTCTTCACGCCGACCGACAAGGTTGGCTGACTGACGTGGCAGCGTTCCGCGGCGCGGCCGAAGTGCTGTTCCTGGGCGAGAGTGACGATGTAGCGCAGTTCGGTCAGGGTCATAGCGTTTATCCATTAAGTTGCCGCCAAGCATAGCCTTTGCAAACAGATGAACCAACCGCGCTAATAGGCTGTTGCAAAACTATCTCTAGTTTGGCGGCTGCGGCGCGCTACTTCCTGTATTCGTGCGGGCGCTGACGTCCTCTGGCGGGCTGTTACACTGCGCGTTCGCATAACAGTCATGGAGAACAGCATGTCCGAATGCAACAGCCTGCTGATTGCCGGGTGTGGAGACGTTGGCACTCGCCTGGGCCTGCGCATGGCCGAACAGGGCTGGCGCGTGCTGGGCATGCGTCGCAACGTGGCCGCCTTACCGACTGCAATCGAACCACTGGCGGGCGATCTGCATGTCGATACCTGTCCGGCAGATTGGCCGCAGGGCCAACTGGACTATCTGGTCTATTGCGCAGCGGCGACCCAACACGATGAAGCCGGCTACCGCGCAGCCTATGTCGATGGTCTGCGCCGTGTACTGGGCTGGCTGGCGCAGCATGGCCAGCGGCCAAGGCGCATCCTGTTCGCGTCCAGCAGTGGGGTGTACGGGCAACAGGATGGCGAATGGGTTGACGAAGACTCTGCGGCCCACGCCCAGAGCTTTTCGGCGGTGATCATGCGCGAGGCCGAGCGCGTTGCGCTGGACAGCGGCCTGCCGGCCACCATCGTACGCCTGACCGGGCTGTACGGGCCTGGCCGCGAATGGTTGCTGGGGCAGGTGCGCGGGGGCTATCGGGTCAGCGAGACACCGCCGCTGTATGGCAATCGCATTCACGTCGATGATGCCGCCGGTCTGTTCGCTGCGCTGTTGCAGGCCGATGTTGCCGGTAAGCCACTGGCCGATTGCTATCTGGGGGTCGATGACCAACCGGCGCCACTGTACGAAGTCGTCGCTTGGCTGCGTGAACAGTTAGGCGTCAGCCACTGGAGTGATGAACAGCGCGTACGTCGCGCCGGCAGCAAGCGTTGTCGCAATACCCGCGCTCGTGCGCTGGGCTGGGCGCCGCAGTATCCCAGCTACCGCGAGGGCTATGCGGCGATCCTGAAGAACTAGATTTGCTCGGATCAGCGGCGTTTGAGCAACCAGCGCTGCGGACCGGGCTGGTACTCGGGCATCTCGTCGAACTGGGCACGATTTTGCGCTTCGAAGATGCGCAGCTGATTGCCTTCATGCACGAACAGCCACGGGCTGCCCTGGTCGCCAGCCTGCAACCAGATGCTGTCATGTTCTCCGCTCATGGCGGCGCAATCGCCGGCCAGGCACAAGGCGAAGCGTTCGGCGCCTGGCAGCCCCTGAACCTGACCATCGCTGTTGAAGCGCACCAGGCCGCCCTGGCCGAGGCCTTCCTCGATCAGCCAGTCACCGCCCAGGAAGTCGCGGTAAAGTGCCTGTTCGAAGCTATTGCCCAGCGCGCGGGTTTCGCCGTTAACGCGGGTGAAGTGCTGCTCGGGCCAGTATTCGCTGGCGATCTGCAGCAGTTCGCCGTTCTGCATGGCGAGCTGCTCGTTGTAATCTCCGTAGAAGGTCACCTGCCAACGCCCCTCTCCGGCACCCTGCAGCCTGCCCTCGGCCAGCTCGAAGCCGTTGCTGTAGCTGGCCTCCTGCTGTTCTGGGGTGATCTGCCATTCGAGGTTGGGGCCGTAGGCAAGCAGGGCTTCACGCAGGCGCCCGCTTTCGCGCGCGGCATCGATGGCTGCCTGGTTGATCCAGGTTCCGCTCGGGTCGTTATTCGGTGTGCTGGCGCAGCCGCCGAGCAGGGCAGCCAGTAACAGCAGAGGAAGCAGGCGCATGGCGATCTCCATGCCGGGAAAGGGGAGAGCGGAGCCGGGTGCCCCGCTCGAACGACTTACTCGATGACCAGAATGGCGTCCATTTCCACCTGCGCGCCACGCGGCAGAGCGGCTACGCCGATGGCGGCACGCGCCGGGTAGGGCTGCTCGAAATAGCGGCCCATCACTTCGTTGACCTTGGCGAAGTGCGAGAGGTCGGTGAGGAAGATGTTCAGCTTGACGATGTCCTTGAACGAACCGCCGGCCGCTTCAGCCACGGCCTTGAGGTTCTCGAAGACCTGCACGGTCTGTGCTTCGAAGCCTTCGACCAGTTCCATGCTCACCGGGTCCAGCGGGATCTGGCCGGACATGTAGACGGTGTTGCCGGCCTTGATCGCCTGGGAGTAGGTGCCGATGGCGGCCGGTGCCTTGTCGCTGGTGATGACGGTCTTGCTCATGAATCGCTCCTTGTGAGAACTGGCTGGGTCGAGCGCCAGCCTACAGCATCGAAATAGGGGAATTGTGTCAGGCGCGGACTCGGGTGATACGCATCACGCCCTTGAGTGCGCGCAGTTTCTTGATCACGCGGGCCAGGTGCACGCGGTCATGCACGCTGACCACCAGTTGCACCACGCTGATGCGGCCATCGCGTTCGTCCATGCTGATCTTCTCGATGTTGCCATCGGCGGCATTGACGCTGCTGGCCAGCAGGGCGATCAGGCCGCGCTGGTGTTCCAGCTCGACGCGCAGTTCTACGTTGAATTCGCCGGTGACGTCCTTGGCCCAGTTGAGCTGGATGCATTTTTCCGGGTTGTGGCGGATGTCGACGATATTCCGACAGCTTTCCATGTGCACCACCATGCCCTTGCCAGCGGACAGGTAGCCGACGATGGGGTCGCCCGGAATCGGCGTGCAGCACTTGGCGTAGCTCATCACCAGGCCTTCGGTGCCGCGGATCGCCAGCGGCCCTTCGCTGCTTGGCAGGGTGTCGTCGCCGCTCTCGGCCAGCAGGCGGCGGGCCACGACGTAAGCCATGCGGTTGCCCAGGCCGATGTCTTCGAGCAGGTCTTCGATGACCTCCTGGCGGTATTCGCCGAGCACGGCCTGTACGCGCTCGGGGACGATCTTCTCCAGGTGCGTGTCGAAGCTGGCCAGCACCTTGTTCAGCAGGCGTTCGCCGAGGCTGATGGATTCCGAGCGGCGCTGCTGCTTGAGGGCGTGGCGGATATGCGTGCGCGCCTTGCCGGTGACCACGAAGTTGAGCCAGGCCGGATTGGGGCGGGCGCCCGGTGCGGTGACGATCTCCACCGTCGAGCCGCTTTCCAGTGCCTGCGACAGCGGCGCCAGACGGCGGTTGATACGGCAGGCAATGCAGGTGTTGCCGACGTCGGTGTGCACCGCGTAGGCGAAGTCGACCGCGGTGGAGCCTTTCGGCAGCTCCATGATGCGGCCCTTGGGCGTGAATACGTAGACCTCGTCCGGGAACAGGTCGATCTTCACGCTCTCGATGAACTCCAGGGAATTACCCGCTCTCTGCTGGAGTTCGAGTACGCCTTTGACCCATTGCCGGGCGCGGGCGTGATTGCCTTTCGGTACTTCGTCCTCATTGGACTTGTACAGCCAGTGTGCGGCGATGCCGTTGTTGGCCATCTCTTCCATTTCGCGGGTGCGGATCTGGATCTCGATGGGCACGCCATGCATGCCGAACAGCGTGGTGTGCAGCGACTGGTAGCCGTTGGCCTTGGGGATCGCGATGTAATCCTTGAAACGCCCTGGCAAGGGTTTATACAGGTTGTGTACGGCGCCGAGCACGCGGTAACAGGTGTCGACCTTGTCGACGATGATGCGGAAGGCGTAGACGTCCATGATCTCGTTGAACGCCTTACGCTTGCCGCGCATCTTTTGGTAGATGCTATACAGGTGCTTCTCGCGGCCGATCACTTCGCCTTCCATGCCTTCGCGTTGCAGGCACATCTGGATCGATTCCTCGATCTTGGCAACGATTTCCTTGCGGTTGCCCCGGGCGCGACGCACGGCGGCGCGGATGCGCTCGGAGCGCATCGGGTGCATGGCCTTGAAGCCCAGGTCCTCGAACTCCACGCGCATGTTGTGCATGCCCAGGCGGTTGGCGATGGGGGCGTAGATTTCCAGGGTTTCCTTGGCGATGCGCCGGCTCTTCTCGTGCGGCATGGCATCGAGGGTGCGCATGTTGTGCAGGCGGTCGGCGAGCTTGACCAGAATCACGCGGATATCGCGAGCCATGGCCATGGCCATCTTCTGGAAGTTCTCGGCCTGCGCCTCGGCCTTGGTCTCGAAGTTCATCTGGGTCAGTTTGCTGACCCCGTCGACCAGTTCGGCCACGGTCTCGCCGAACTGCGCGTTGAGCGCTTCCTTGGCGATGCCGGTGTCTTCGATGACGTCGTGCAACACGGCGGCCATCAGGCTCTGATGATCCATGTGCATGTCGGCGAG